>NZ_DATILJ010000095.1:0-25399 GCF_035476535.1 Aquabacterium sp. | reverse complement strand
TCGGCGCGCCTGGGCAAGCACACGCTGCAGTACGGCGAGAGCCTGTTCTTCGGCCAGAACGGCATGGCCAATGCGCAAGGGCCGGTGGACATCGCCAAGATCCTGTCGGTGCCGGGCTGGCAGTTCAAGGAAGTGCTGCTGCCGGTGGAACAGCTCTCCGCATCGATCGAGCTGCGGCCGGGCTTGACGCTGGGCGGCTACTACCAGTTCAAGTGGCGCAAGAGCCGCATCCCGGGCGTCGGCAGCTACTTCTCGAACCAGGACTACGTGAACACCGGGGTCACCTACCTGGGGCCGCAGCTGCTGCTGCACGCCGACGACATCACGCCCAAGAACAGCGGCCAGGGCGGTGCGCAGCTGCGCTGGGCACCGGTGGGCAGCGAGTTCGAATTCGGCTTCTATGCCGCGCGCTACCACGACAAGACGCCGTCGGCACCGGTGTTCGACGTCGTCAACAGCCAGGTGCGCACGGCCTACGCCGAAGGCATCAACACCTACGGCGCCAGCGTGACCTCGTCGATCGGGCAACTCAACTGGGCCGCCGAAGTGTCGGTACGCACCAACACGCCACTGAACGTGGACCCGGCCATCTCGCTGGGCCCCTGCGGCAACGCGGGCAGCGCCACCTGCTATGCGGTGGGCAAGACGGCGCATGCCAACCTGTCGGGCATCTACGTGCTGCAGCCCGGCGCGCTGTGGGGCGGCGGTGCGCTGCTGGCCGAGCTGGCATGGAACCGCACACTCAGTGTCACGCACGGGCCGGGCGCGATGGTCGTGGGCGGCGGCACGGTCGATCCCAACACCACGCGCGACGCCTTCGCCGCACGCCTGCTGTTGGCACCAAGCTACTTCCAGGTCTTGCCGCAGCTGGACATCACCGTGCCCGTCAGCCTGGGCTACAACTTCAAGGGCCGCTCCTCGGCCATCGGCAACTTCGCCGGCGGCGTCTCCAAGGGTGGGGACATCAGCGTCGGCCTGCAAGGCAAGTACGCCCAGGTCTGGACCGCGCAAGCCAATGTCACCCACTACATCGGCAAGGCCGCCACCTTCACCGAGACGCTGGTGGCCGGCGCCGGCGCGCCGCGCCAGCTCAGCTTCGGTCAGACGCTGAAGGACCGCGACCACATCTCGCTGAGCCTGCAGCGCACGTTCTGAACAAGGAGAGACCCATGAAGCAGACTCTTTTGCAGGCAGCCGCGCTGGCGGCGCTGTTCTCCACCGCCCTGGGCGCACCGAGCGCCGCCGGGGCCGCCGTGTCGGCCGACGAAGCGGCCAAGCTCAAGACCACCCTGACGCCGCTGGGCGCCGAACGTGCCGGCAACAAGGACGGCAGCATTCCCCCGTGGGACGGCGGCATGAGCAAGGCGCCGGCCGGCTACAAGAGCGGTGAGCCGCGGCCCGACCCCTTCCCGTCCGAGAAGCCGCTGCTGTCCATCAACGCCAAGAACATGGACCAGCACGCCGCCAAGCTGAGCGACGGCGTCAAGGCGCTGATGAAGAAGTACCCCGACTTCCGCATCGACGTCTACCCGACGCACCGTACCGCGGCCGCTCCGCAATGGGTTTATGACAACACCTTCAAGAACGCCATCCGCGCCAAGCTGGTCGACGGTGGCCATGGCACCGAGAACGCCTACGGCGGCATCCCGTTCCCGATCCCGAAGGATGGCTACGAGGTGTTCCAGAACCAGCGGCTGGCGTGGATCGGCAGCAACCTGCAGACCCCCATTCGCGTCTGGGTGGTGACGGCCGACGGCAAGCGTGCGCTGGCCTCGGGTGGCATCGAAACCATGAGCCGGCCGTACTACGACCCCGAAGGCAGTCTCGAGAAGTTCGACGGCTACTACCAGCTCGGCAAGTTCGTCGCCACCGAACCCGGCTCGAAAGCCGGCGAGTCCATCCTCGCGCACGACAACTTGAACGCGGGCGTGCCGCGCAGCTTGTGGCAATACCTGGTCGGACAGCGCCGGGTGCGCAAGGCACCGTCGGTGGCCTACGACACGCCCGACGCCGTGACCTCGGGCATCGGCCTGGTCGACGAGGCCTTCATGCTCTTCGGACCGATCGACAAGCACCAGTTGAAGCTGATCGGCAAGAAGGAGATGTACATCCCGTACAGCAACAACAAGGCCAGCACCGCCAAGGTGGCCGAGCTGTTCACGCCGAACACGCTGAACCCCGCGCTGGTGCGCTGGGAATTGCACCGCGTGTGGGAGGTGGAAGCCACGCTGGCCGAGGGCAAGCGCCACGTCGTGCCCAAGCGCAAGTACTACCTCGACGAGGACACCTGGCAGATCATCCTGTTCGACGGCTGGGACGCCAAAGGCGAACTCTGGCGCACCAACTTCACGCTGACGCTGCTGGCACCGGACATCCCCGCATTGGTCGGCTTCGTCATGTGGGGCGGCTACGACCTGCAGACCGGCGCCTACTACATGAACATGGCGTCCAACGAGTTGCCGACGCAATACAAGACTGTGCCGTCCATCCCGCGCTCGGCGTTCAGTTCCGAGCAGTTGGCCAACGAAGGCACACGCTGACTTAGCCCATGACCCCCTTCACCGCAGCACTGGCGGCAGCGCTGGCCGCCGCATCGCTCGGCACCGCACAGGCCGCCGAGACGGGCATGGCGCCGGCCGTGCTGAGCGAGCCCGCGCTGCAAAGCGCGAAGGCGCTGAACGCGGCGATGCTGGCTGTCACGCACGCCGGCACACGCCTCGTGGCGGTTGGCGAGCGCGGCACGGTGCTGCTGTCGGACGACGGTGCGAAGACCTGGCGCCAAGGCAAGGTGCCGGTCCAGATCACGCTGACCGCGGTGCGCTTCGTCGACGAGCGCACGGGCTGGGCGGTGGGCCACCTCGGCGTGATCCTGAAAAGCGTGGACGGCGGCGAGACCTGGGTCAAGCAGCTCGACGGCGTGCAGGCCGCGAAGCGGGTCGCCGCTGGCGGTGACGAACGCACGAAGCGCTTCGCCGAGGAAGGCCCCGACAAGCCCTTCTTCGACATCGATTTCGTCGATGCGCAGCACGGCGTCGCGGTCGGCGCCTACAACCTCGCATTCGCCACCCGCGACGGCGGCCAGCACTGGACGCCGATGCTGGACCGGCTGCCGAATCCGAAAAGCCTGCATCTGTACGGCGTGCGGATGGCGGGCGGCCATGTCTACATCGTTGGCGAGCAGGGCCTGATGCTGAAGTCTGCCGATGGCGGCAACCGCTTCACCGCGCTGGCCTCTCCCTACAAAGGCAGCTTCTTCGGCGTACTGGCCGCGCGCTCGGGCACCTTGATCGCTTACGGTTTGCGCGGCACCGCCCTGCGCTCCCCGGACCAAGGACTGAGTTGGGTACCGATCGCGACCGGCGTGCCGGTGTCGATCAGCTCCGCGATCGAGCTGGATCACGGCGAGTTGGCACTGCTGGCGCAGACCGGCGAACTGCTGCGCAGCCGCGACGACGGGCGCAGTTTCACGAAGACAGCACCCAGCGGCGGCCCGCTGCCGGCCGCCGGCCTCGCCGCCACCGACGGCGGCACGCTGGTGATCGCCAGCCTGCGCGGCATGCGCCGCCAAGCTGCGCCGTGATCTCTCACACACCATGCACGCCGACACCTCGCTAGACGCCCAGCCGGTCGTCGCCTGCCTCGAAGATTTCGATGCCGCCTCGGGCTCGGCGATCGAACGCGCCTTCTTCAACCACCGCCCCTGGGTGATGGTGGCCTGCCTCGTCATCACGCTGTTGCTGGGCTGGCAGGCCACGGTGCTGCGGCTCAACGCCAGCTTCGAGAAGACCATCCCGACGGCGCACGCCTATATCGTGAACTACCTGGCCAACAAGGCCAACCTGGCGGGCCAGACCAACGCGATGCGCATCGCGGTGGAGACCACCGGTGCATCGATCTACGACAAAGGCTACCTCGACACGCTGCAAAGGCTCAACGACGAGATCTTCCTGCTGCCCGGCGTCGACCGGCCGTTCATGAAGTCGCTGTGGACCAGCAACACGCGCTGGGTCGCGGTGACCGAAGACGGCCTGGACGGCAACACCGTGATCGGCGACAGCTACGACGGCTCGCCCGCGGCACTGGCCGAGCTGCGCACGAACGTCGAGCGCTCGGGCGAGATCGGCCAGCTCGTGGCCGGCGACTTCAAGTCCAGCATCATCTTCGTGCCGCTGCTGGACAAGAACCCCAAGACCGGCGAGGCGCTGGACTACGGCGAGCTGTCACGCCAGGTCGAGGCACTGCGCAGCCGGTACCAGAGCGACACGATCCGCATCCACGTCACCGGCTTCGCCAAGGTCGTCGGTGACCTGATCGAAGGCCTGCAGCAGGTGCTGATGTTCTTCGGCCTGGCGCTGGCGATCTGCGCCGCGGTGCTGTTCGGCACCACCCGCTGCGCGCGCAGCACCGCGCTGGTGGTGGCCTGCTCGGTGATCGCGGTGGTCTGGCAGTTCGGCCTGCTGGCGCTGCTGCACTACGAGCTCGATCCGTACTCGGTGCTGGTGCCGTTTCTCGTGTTCGCCATCGGCATGAGCCATGGCGCGCAGAAGATGAACGGCATCATGCAGGACATCGGCCGCGGCACGCACCGCGTGGTGGCGGCGCGCTACACCTTCCGGCGCCTGATCGTCGCCGGCGTGACGGCCCTGCTGTGCGACGCCGTGGGCTTCGCGGTACTCACCCTCATCAAGATCCAGGTGATCCAGGATCTCGCGGTGATCGCCAGCATCGGCGTGGCGGTGCTGATCTTCACCAACCTGGTGTTGCTGCCGGTTCTGCTGTCCTACGTCGGCGTCAGCGGCCAAGCCGCACAGCGCAGCCTGAAGCAAGAGTACGCCGAAGCAAGCGGCGGTCGTCGTCCCTGGCTGTGGGCCCAGCTCGACCACTTCACCCGGCGCGGACCGGCCATCGCCGCCATCGCCGTCAGCGCGGCGCTGGCCTTGGCGGGTTACGCGATCAGCCTGCGCCTGCACATCGGCGATCTCGACCCCGGCGCGCCCGAGCTGCGCGCCGACTCGCGCTACAACCGCGACAGCGCCTTCATGGCCGCGCACTACGCGGCCAGCGCCGACATCCTGACGGTGATGGTGTCCACCCCTGAAGACCAGTGCACCCGCTACGACACCCTGGCCAAGGTCGATGCGCTGGCGTGGCGGCTGCAGCAGCAGCCTGGCGTGGAAGCCACCCACTCGATGGCCGCCCTGTCCAAGCTGGCGATGGTGGGCTACAACGAGGGCAACCTGAAGTGGTTCGAGCTGATCCCCAACGCGGCAGCGCTGGGTGGCGTGCAGACCCGTGCGCCGCGTGAGCTGTTCAACCAGGGCTGCTCCTTCCTGTCGCTGTACGTGTACCTGAAGGACCACAAGGCGCAGACGCTGAGTGCAGTGGTCGACGAGGTCGAGGCCTTCATCGCTTCCGGCCAAGCCAAAAACAGCGACCCCGGCGTGCGCTTCATGCTCGCCGCCGGTTCGGCCGGCATCGATGCGGCCACCAACATCGTCGTCAAGCAGGCGATGCGCGAGATGCTGCTGTGGGTCTACGGCGCGGTGATCCTGCTGTGCTGGTTCACCTTCCGCTCGTGGCGCGCCGTGGTGGTGGCGGTGCTGCCGCTGGTGCTGACCTCGATCCTGTGCGAAGCCCTGATGGTGGGCTTGGGCATGGGGGTCAAGGTGGCCACGCTGCCGGTGATCGCGCTGGGCGTGGGTATCGGCGTGGACTACGCGCTGTACGTGCTGAGCGTGATGCTCACCCGCCTGCGGGCCGGCGCCAGCCTGTCCGATGCCTACCACCACGCGCTGCAGTTCACCGGACGCGTGGTGATGCTCACCGGCATCACGCTGGCGCTGGCGGTGGGCACCTGGGCCTTCTCGCCGATCAAGTTCCAGGCCGACATGGGCATCCTGCTGGCCTTCATGTTCGTGTGGAACATGGTCGGTGCACTGGTGCTGCTGCCGGCGCTGGCGGTGTTCCTGCTGCGCGGCACGCCGGCCGCAGCGGCCGCACAACAGCAGCCCGCGCCGGCAGCGCAGGCCGCGCTCAATCGGCGTTGATGCGCCGCTCCTTCACCACCGCGCCGTATCGCTTGGCCTCGGCCTCCAGCAGCGTGCGGTACTGCGCCGGCGACATCGGCACCGGCTCGGCGCCGATCGACATCAGCTGCTCGCGCACCGCGGGCTGCGCCAGGATGCGGTTGACCTCGGCATTGAGCCGCGTCACCACCGCCGCCGGCGTGCCGGCCGGCGCGAAAAAGCCATGAATGGTGCTGGCATCCAGGCCCTTGTAGCCGGCCTCGTCGAGCGTCGGCGTGTTCGGGAACAGCACCGATCGTTTGGGCATCGCCACCGCCAGCAGCTTGAGCTTGCCGGCGCGGATGTGCGGAATCGCCAGGCCGGGGTCGAAGACGAAATCGACCATGCCGGCCAGCACGTCCTGCAGCGCCGGCGCGGCGCCGCGGTAAGGCACATGCGTGGCGGCGATTCCGGTCTGCGCCTTGAAGATCTCGCCCGCCAGATGCGGCACCGAGCCGCTGCCGGGCGAGGCGTAGGTCAGCGGCGTCGCCTGCGCCTTGGCAAAGGCGATGAACTCCTCGACGGTGTTCGGCCCCAGCCCCGGCCGCGTGACCAGCAGCGCGATGGTGCGCGCGCCGGCGGCCACCGGAATCAGGTCCTTGAACGGATCCCACTTCATCTGCGGGTAGACGAAGGGGTTCACCGTCATCGTGCTCGCCGGCGAGACCAGCAGCGTGTGGCCGTCGGGCACGGCCTTGATCACCGCCTCGGCGCCGATGTTGCCGGCCACGCCGGAGCGGTTGTCGATGACGAAGGCGTGGCCCAGCGCCTCCTGCAGCGGCGCGGCCACCGCACGCGCGACGACATCGACCGAGCTGCCCGGCGCGACGTTGACGACGATGGTCACCGGCTTGCTCGGCCACGCTGCAGCGGTTTGCGCGTGCGCGCTGCCGACGGACAGGCAGGCCAGCCAGCCCGCGCCCTGCAGGCCCAGCACCAGCGCGCTTCGGCGCGTGCTGCGCGGTTCGGCCCGTGAATCTCTTTTCATCGACTGTCTCCTGGTGATCCGGGTGGTGTGCAGTTCATTGTTCGCAAGGGCGTGCCGGGCCGCTGCTCCAAATGCAGCAGGAGCTATGCGTTGTGGCTATGGATAGTTCCGTGGTGAACAATTCGCCGCTGCGTGACGCAGGGTCCGGCGCGCCACGCGCGCTGCCCCCGATCGCCGGGCGCCTGAAGGCCTTGCGTTGCGTGGCCGCGGTGGCCGCGCAGGGCAGCGCGATGCGCGCCGCCGAGGCCATCCACCTGTCCCAGCCGGCAGTGACGCGCGCGGTGCTGGAGATGGAGACGTTCTGCGGCACGCCGCTGTTCGAACGCGGCGCGCGCGGCATGCTGGCCACCGTGCCCGGCGCGCGCCTGGCGCAGCGCGCCGGGCAGCTGTTCGCGCAGCTGGCGGCGGGCGCCGAAGAGGCGCTGGCACAGTCGCCCACACGCCCCGCCACGGCAGGCCGGCGCGGTGCCACGCCGCAGCGCTTCGCCGGCACCGTGACGGTGGCCCAGCTGAAGGCGCTGGTCGCCGTGGCGGCAACGGCCAGCGAAGTCAATGCCGCGCGCTGGCTGGGCATCAGCCAGCCCTCGGTGCACAGGGCCCTGCGCAATCTGGAAGACCTGGCTGGCGTCGCACTGTTCCTGAGCTCGGTGCGCGGCACACGCCTGACCGATGCCGGCGAGGCCCTGCTGCGGCGCGTGAAGCTGGCCTTCGGCGAAGCCCGCGCGATGGCAAGCGACATCGCCGGCTGGCGCGGCGAGGTGCGCGGCCGCGTCGTCATCGGCACCCTGCCGCTGTCGGTGACGCTGTTCCTGCCCAAGGCCATCGACGCGGCGCGGCGCCAGCATCCCGAGCTGGAGATCACCGTGATCGACGGCACCTACGAGAGCCTGATGCGCCAGCTGCGCAGCGCCGATGTCGATGCCATCGTCGGTGCGCTGCGCCCGGCGCCGCCGGAGGTGCGGCAGGAGCTGCTGTTCGAGGAGCCACTGGCGGTGATCGCGCGGCCCGGCCATCCCTGCCTCGCGCGCCGCGCGCTGAGGCTGGCCGACCTGCTGGCCTGGGAATGGGTGATGCCGCTGCAGGACACGCCGGCGCATGCGGCGCTGCAGCGGGCCTTCGCGGCGCAGGGCCTGGATCTGCCGCCGGACGCATTGCAGGCGAATAATGCGTTATTCACCCGGTCCCTGGTCGGGCTCACCGACCGGCTGGCGCTGACCTCGCACAGCCAGGCGCTGGCCGACGAACGCGCCGGTAGCTTCCGCCTGGTGCCGGTGCCGCTGCCGGAAACCACGCGGCGCATCGGCGTTGCGCTGCGCAATGGCGTGGAGCCTTCGCCGGACCTGGCAGCGGTGCTCGAGGCGATGCGTCAGGCCGTGGGCTATAGCCGCGCCGCATAGATGATCGAGCGGATGTGATTCGACGCGAGCTGCCGTGCACGCCACCATTCACGATGAACAGCGGCCGCGAATGGCCTGCGAAAGGAAGAGCACGATGAAGCACCCGCCCGTGGTGTTGCTGCCCGGCTTGTTGTGCGACGAGACGGTGTGGCTGTCGCAGCAGCAGGCGCTGGCGCCGGCGCCCTGCCTGATCCCGTCGTTCGGCACGCTGTCGTCGATCACGGCGATGGCCCGGCAGGTGCTCGCCGAAACACCGGCCGAGCGCTTCTCGCTGGCCGCTCATTCGATGGGCGGGCGCGTTGCGCTGGAGATGATGCGGCTGGCGCCGCAGCGCATCGAGCGGCTCGCGCTGCTCGACACCGGCATCGACCCCCTGGCGCCGGGCGATGCCGGCGCGCGGGAGCGCACGCAGCGCCTGGCCTTGCTCGAACTGGCGCAGCGCGAAGGCATGCGTGCGATGGGCCGGCAATGGGCGCGCGGCATGGTGCACCCGTCGCGGCTGGACACGCCGCTGTTCGAAGCCGTGCTGCAGATGATCGAGCGCAAGACGCCGGCAATCTTCGAAGCGCAGATCCAGGCGCTGCTGGCCAGGCCGGACGCCCGCGGCGTGCTGGCCGGCGTGCGCTGCCCAACGCTGCTGATGTGCGGGCGGCAGGATGCCTGGAGCCCGCTGGCACGCCACGAGCAGATGCACGCGCTGCTGCCGGCGTCCCGCCTCGTGGTGATCGAAGACTCGGGCCACATGTCGACGATGGAGCAGCCGGCCGCCGTGTCGGCAGCGCTGGCCGAGTGGCTGGGGTGCCCACCGGCGCCGTAACACCGACGCAACAATCGAAACCGGCGCCAGCTGCCGGGGAAGCACAGGTGAAACGGCGGCTGTCGACACTGCATGCACTTTCCCCGATCAGCCACCTACGAGAAGCAGCCATCATGAAGTCCTTCCGCGCACATGCCCTCCGCACCGCCGCCGCCCTCGGCCTCGCCCTCGCTTTCGCCGTGCCCGCCGCCCAGGCGCAGAGCTTCGTGCAGGTCCGGGACTGGGACGTCTACGTCGACCTGCCCACCGGCTTTGCGTATGTGAAGACACCCGTGGGCTGGCGCTTCGTGCGCAAGCTGGACGACGAGCAGATGACGCGCCTGCCGGCCAGCACCTTGACCGCCCTGCTGCCGCCCGAGCAGCCCGAGATCCAGTATGCGCACCCTGCCATGGAGCTTTCGCCGCGCATGCTGGCGTTGCGCGCGGTTGAACGCCGCCTGGCCGGCAACGCGGCGACCCCGGCTCAGCAGTAAGCGCCGTTCCAGCGCGCTCGGCGCCCCCCGGACCACAGGGGTGGCCAATGGTGCCGGCGAACGGGCCAAGGTCCTACACTTGCCCCCATGCTGCAACAGGCACAGCACCTGCAGGGCTGGCTGGCGCTTGCGCTGGCCCTCAGCCTTGCCGCGCTGGCCGTCATGGCCCTGATGTGGCTGCGCCTGCACCGCTCACAGCGCCGGCAGCTGGCGCCTGTCACCGAACTGCCCCACCAAGACCGCATCCAGCGCGCCATCCTCGACAGCATGGGTGACGGGGTGCTGGTCATTGACCCGCAGGGCAAGGTCCTGTTCGTCAACCCGGCGGCCGAGCGCATCGTCGGCATCGGTTTCACGCCCGGCGACGCCAGCGGCAAGAGCCAGGACCATGGCCTCTACCTGCCCGACCAGACCACGCCCTACCCCACGGCGGAACTGCCACTCGCCAGGGCCATTCGCGGTGAGCCCTGTGACGACGTGGAAGTGTTCATGGCCAATCCGGCTTGGCCGGAGGGGCGCTGGCTGAGCGTGACGGCGCGTCCGCTGAGCGACGAGACGGGCTTCGTCAGCGGCGGCGTGGCCGTGATCTCGGATATCACGGCCCGCAAACGCGCCGAAGCAGAGGTCCGCCGTCTCAACGTCGACCTGGAACAGCGCGTGCAGCTGCGCACGACCGAGCTCGAACACAACCGCAACGCCTTGCAGGCCATCATCGAAAACGTGCCGGCCGCCGTCTACGTCAAGGACCTCGACGGCCGTTACCTGCGCCACAACGCCCGGCTTGCGCTGGTGCTTGGCCGTGGCGGCGAATCGCTGGTGGGTCTGCGCGACAGCGACCTGATCGACGCCGAGAACGCCGCCCGTGTGCTGGCCGAGGACCGGCAGGTGGCAGCGCAAGGGCAAGGCCTGCGCGCGGAGCACGACATGCCGGGCCCGGACGGTGAGGTGCGCACCTTCAGGACCCATGTGTTCCCCTTGCAGGACAGCGACGGCAGCACCTACGCTGTCGGCGGCATCTCGCTGGACATCACCGATCTGAAGCAGGCCCAACACGCGGCCGAGGCCGCCACCCGGGCCAAGAGCGAGTTCCTGGCCAACATGAGCCATGAGATCCGCACGCCGATGAACGCGATTCTCGGCATGTCCTACCTGGCGTTGCAGAGCGGCCTCACCGCGCACCAGTACAACTACATCCAGAAGGTGCACGCTTCGGCCGAATCCTTGCTGGGGGTCATCAACGACATCCTCGACTTCTCCAAGATCGAGGCCGGCAAGCTCGACATCGAGGCCATCCCGTTCAACCTGGGCGAGGTGATGGACCAGCTGAGCAACCTGGTCGGACTCAGAGCCCAGGAGAAGGGCCTGGAACTGCTGTTCGTCGAGCCGGCGCAACTGCCGACGGCGCTGGTGGGTGACCCCTCGCGCCTGACCCAGGTGTTGCTGAATCTGTGCAACAACGCCGTCAAGTTCACCGAACAAGGGGAGGTCACCGTCGCCATCGAGGTGCTCGAGCGCGACAACGCGTCGGCGCAACTGAGCTTCGAGGTGCGCGACACCGGCATCGGCATCCATGCCGAGCAGCAGCACAGCATGTTCCAGCCGTTCTCGCAGGCGGACGCCTCGACCAGCCGCTGCCACGGCGGCACGGGCCTGGGGCTGACGATCAGCCGGCACCTGGTGAACCTGATGGGCGGGGAGATCGCTGTCGACAGCGCACCGGGCCAAGGCAGCCGCTTCAGTTTCAGCCTGCGCTACGGCCTGCAGGCCGACGCCGCGACGCAGCCACCGGCGCTGCAGCACACGGCTCTGCGCGGCACGCGCGTGCTGGTGGTGGACGACAACGCCAGCGCGCGCGAGGTGCTGGCCGGCATGGCGGGCTCACTCGGCCTGACGGCCGACACTGCCCGCGACGGCCTGGATGCGCTGCGCCTCGTGGCGCTGGCCGACGCCGGCAATGCCCCGTACAGGCTGCTGCTGCTGGACTGGCAGATGCCGGGCATGGATGGCCTGGCCTGCGCGAGCCTGCTGTCGCAGCGCCATCGCTGGCGCCATCCAGCGCCCAGCGTGTTGATGGTGACCGCCTTCAGCCGCGACGAGGTGGTGCGGCGCATGGCCGAGCAGCACCTGTCGGTCGGCGCCCTGTTGACCAAGCCGGTGACACCCGCCACGCTGTTCGATGCCTGTGGCGCCGCGCTGGGCTTTGCGCACTTCCAGCCGATGCGCCTGGCACGGCGCGAAGCGGCCCTGGTCAGCCACCGCGCCCGCTTGGGCGGGGCGCGCGTCCTGCTGGTGGAAGACAACGCCATCAACCGGGAGCTCGCGGTCGACATGCTCAGCGGTGCGGGCATCGTCGTCAGCATGGCGCGGGACGGCCGGGAGGCGCTCGACATGCTCGATCGCCAGCGATTCGACGCCGTGCTGATGGACTGCCAGATGCCGGTCATGGACGGTTACACCGCCACCCGCTTGCTGCGTCAGCAAGCCCGGCATCAGACCCTGCCGGTCATCGCGATGACGGCCAACGCAATGGTCGGTGACCGCGAGAAGGTATTTGCCGCCGGCATGAACGATCACATCGCCAAACCGATCAATGTCGAGGAGATGTTCACCACGCTCGCGCGCTGGCTGCGCCCCGCGGCGGGCGATGCGCCCGAATCAGCCGCTGTCGGGCCTCCTCAAGCGCGCGCCCTGGTCAGCGCCACGGTGCGCGCCGATGCGCATGCCAGCCTGCCCGGCATCGATGTTCACGCCGGGCTCGCCAACATGGAGGGCGACGAAACGCTGTACCGCCACCTGCTGCGCATGTTCCGCGACCAGGAGGCCGACTTCCAGGCCCGCTTCAACGCCGCGCGTGCGGGGGGCGACGCCGCCGGCGCGACGCGCATGGCGCACGACCTCAAGGCCGTGGCCGGGACGCTTGCCGCGCACGAGTTGCAGCATGCCGCAGCGGCACTGGAGGACGCGTGCCTGCACGACGCCGAAGCGGTGGAGATCGACAAGCTGGCGCGCAAC
The DNA here is from genome assembly GCF_035476535.1 of Aquabacterium sp. Classification (GTDB taxonomy): domain Bacteria; phylum Pseudomonadota; class Gammaproteobacteria; order Burkholderiales; family Burkholderiaceae_C; genus Pseudaquabacterium. The sequence continues at coordinate 12,647 of NZ_DATILJ010000095.1, read as the reverse complement.
GCGGCCCGGCAGCTCGACCCGGTGATCGCCGGCCTGCAATCGCTGGGCACCGGCCGCGCACATTGATCAGCGGCCTGGGTTGCGATGAATGCGCGGCGAGGGCGATACCCAGGCGTCATGACCGGCGCCGCATTGCTTGCGGCGGGTACGGCCGTGCTGCTGGTCGAAGACGACGATGCCACGGCCGAGCTCGAACGCCGGGTCCTGACGCGCTCCGGCTTCGAAGTCAGGCGGGTCACAAGCGTCGCGCAGGCCGTGTCCGCGCTTCGCTCGGAGCCCCTCCAGGCGGTCCTGCTCGACTACCAGCTTCCGGATGGTGACCCGTGGGCCGTCGTCGACGCCGCGCGCGAGAAGGACTCGCTTCTGAAGGAGATCCACCATCGCGTGAAGAACAACATGCAGGTGATCTCGAGCTTGCTGCAGCTTCAGTCGGGCGAAGTGAAGAGTCCCGAGGCGCGTCACGCGCTCACCGCCAGTCAGAACCGCATCAAGTCGATGGCAGTCATCCACGAAAAGCTCTATGAAAGAGCTGATCTCGCAGCAATCGACTTCACCGACTATGTGGGCAGGCTCGTAACGATGCGCCAGGCTCAGCGCGAAATCGGGGTTCCAGCGTCGATCGCGCTCCATGCAGCGCCGGTCACCATCGGGATCGATCGAGCCATACCGGCCGGCCTGCTCCTGAACGATCTGCTCTCAAACGCTCTCACGCGCGGAGGGGCGCCCGGGCGGCTGGCCTTCGAGCATGTCGACGGCTTCGTCTGCAAGGTGGTTTTCGCGCGCGCTCCCCGATCGATCTGACAGCTCTTTCGCGGCACCGAACGTCCCGCCGGTGGGTGGACCATGGGACATTCGCGATACACAGTCGCAGCGCTATCGCTGCCACCCCGGGGCACGGATTCCCTGACTCTTCGCTCGAAATGGCAGTCCGAGACAGCCCACTTCCGGCGTTCATCGTTCCCGCTGCGGCGTACTCTTCGGCGTAGCGTTTGCTTCGGTGTCGTCAGGCCGTCCAGGGGCTGTGGGCCGTGAATTCGACGGGCGACAAACACCGAACCGGATACCGTCATGCAGAAATCTGCCCTTTCGACCGCGCGAGCGGCAGGCCTCGTCGTCGCACTGTTCGGCGCGACCATGGTGGTGCGCTGGGTATTCCAGGTGGACGCCATAACGCGCCTTGTCCCCGACACCGAGCACTTGGGCATCGTCATTCCGCTGCTCTTCGTCGCGGCGAGCATCTGCCTTTTCAACGCCTCGCGGCCATCAAGCTCAGCCACCTGGCTCACCCGACTCTCGGCAAGCTGCATCGTCGCCCTGATCGCGCTGCCCCTGGCCTACCTGTTCGAAGCCGCGACAGGCGTCGGCCTGGGAGTCGACATCGTGCGTGCTGGCACAGTTCCCACAGCGAGCAATCCGTATCCTGGCCGACTGTCTCCGAACGCGAGCTTGGCGTTCCTGCTCACCGGCGCTGCTTTCTGGCTGCACCGACGCCGCTCCGGCCAGCTCATCTTCCTGACGCTGGCCCTGGCCGTCTCTTTCATCGGCCTGGGTGGGCTCGTCGGTTACTTCCTGGGCCTGGAGACGCTGTACCAGGTGGCGAGCTTCAACCGGATGCTTGCGCCCACCGCGTTCGGACTCTCGGTCGTCGGCGCTGGCCTGTGGATGCTCCACGAAGCATCCCATGCGTTCGACCCCCAGGCGTTGCAAAGGACCGAGCAGCGCATCAAGCGGCGCTCGATCGCAGTCTTCACGCTCGTCGCGCTGGCCGGCGGCGTTGCAGGCTTCGGGGTGATGCGCGATACCTTCGAGCGCTCGGTATCGAAGGACATGCTGCTCATCGCCACGACGAACGCGACATCGCTGTCCCACACCATCGAGGTGAGCCTGTCGTTCCCGAGAACCGTGGCAACTCGGCCGGCCGCGCGCCAGGCCCTGGACACGCTGAGCAAGGCGCCCGAGGACGCGGTTGCCAAGGAGTTCCTGCAGAGGGTGGCGGACAGTGTCCTGAGCGCCGACTTGACGAGCGTGGCGATCCACGCCGCGAATGGGGCACGCGTGGCACAGGCGGGTTCCGTGACGGCCACGAAAACGCAAGTCATTCAGCGTCTGGCCAATACAGGGCAGACGACCTTCCTGGCCTGGCGGGACGGCTACATCCTCCTCACGGAAACCGATGTCCTCATTGACGGGCGCGCCGTCGGACGGCTGCTCACCGAGCAGCGCATGCCGCTGTTCGATCGCCTGCTGGTGGACATCCGGGCGTCCAGTGACACATCCGACGTGGCGATCTGCGGTCGCGACAAGGACAAGCTGATCTGTGCCCCGAACCGGTTCAGGCCGTCCGGGTTCGATCTGCCGATGTTCGACGCCGACGGCAGTCCTCGCCTTCCTGTGGCGAGGGCGCTGCTCGGCGAACACGGCGTGCAGTTCCTGAAGGACCGGCGCGGCACCCATGTGCTCTCGGCCTTCACGCCGATCAAGGACTTCGGGCTCGGGTTCGCGGTGCGCACCGATGTCGACACGCTCTATGCACCGATGAAGTCGCGCCTGAACCTACTGGCCCTGGCGCTCGTCGGCATCGTCGCACTGGCCATCTATGCCCAGCACTGCCAGGTCAGGCCGGTGCTGAAGCAATTGGTGGCCAGCGAGCAAATGGTGAAATCCATTGTCGAGTCCCAATCCGAACTCGTGTCGCTCGCCAGGCCCGACGGCGAACTGACCTACGTCAACCCGGCCTATGCGAGACACATCGGACTGACACCTGCACAAATGGTGGGTGGCAATCTGTTCGACCATGTCGAAGCCGCGGATCGCGCGGTCGTTCGACAGGTGGTTGCGCAAGTCATGTCGACGGGCACAAGCGCGACCAGCGAGAACCGCCTGACGGCCGCCAACGGCGCCGAGCGCTGGGTCGCCTGGACCAACAGCTTGCAGCGCGACGCCTCTGGTCAGCCGATGCTTCATTCGGTCGGCCGCGACGTGACCGAGCGCATGCTGGCCGAGCGTGCCCTGCGCACACTCGCCGCAATCTTTGACGCGACGACCGACTACGTGGTCCAGTTCGACCCGAAGGGCCGGATCACCTACATGAATCCAGCGGCACGCCGTCGCACCGGTGTGGCGCTGGACGCGCCGCTCGACCACCTGACGCTGGGGGATTTCAATCCGCCGAAGTCACTCCATCGATACATCACGGAGGTCGGGCCGGCCGCCATCGCCAGCGGCGTCTGGGTGGGCGAGTCGCTGGTCTGGGACGCCGAACGGCATGAGTTTCCGGTCAGTCATATCGTCATCGCCCACCGCGACCCACAGGGCGAGGTCGAGTATTTCTCGGCCCTCATGCGCGACATCTCGGCCGCCAAGGCGGCGGAGCAGGCCGTACGAGACAGCGAACATCGCCTGCGCATGGTGACCGACAACTTGCCGGTGCTGATCTCCTACCTCGACCGCGACCTGCGTTTTCGATTCGTCAACCGGACCTATCAGCAGTGGTTCGGCAACGAAGCGGCGCCACAAGTCGGGACGAGCGTGCAGGATTTCTACGGCGAGCGGGCCTGGCTGGAGATCGGGCCCCCGCTGCGAGCTGCATTGGAGGGTCAGGAGGTCAACTACGACCGGGAGATGGTGTGCCCCGAGGGCAGGCGCCATGTGCAGGTCACGGTCGTGCCGGATCGCGACGAGCAGGGCAACGTCGTCGGCCTGTACACGCTCATCAGCGATGTCACGTCGTATCGCGATGCGCAGCGAGCGGTTCAGGAGAGCGAAGCGCGTCTGCGCACCGTGGCCGACGCGCTGCCGATGCGCGTGGCGTACGTCGACGCGGACGAGCGCTACCGATTCAACAATCTGGCCTATGAGCGCGGCTTCGGCCGGCCGCGCGACGAACTCTACGGCCAGACCGTGCGTGCGGTGCTGGGCGATGCCGCCTACAAGTCGGTCGAGCCGCACATTCGCAGCGCGCTGCGGGGAGAGCCGGCCACGTTCCAAAGCGAGATGGCCAGCGGCGACAACTATGTCTGCTACGAGGCCCAGTACATCCCGCAGCTTGCCGCCGACGGCGGCACGGTGCTGGGCTTCCACGCGGTGGTCAGCGACATCACCCGTCAGAAGCTCGAGGAGAGGCGGCTGACTGAACTCGCGCGCGTGGACCCGCTCACCGGCCTCATCAATCGCGCCGGGTTCGAGTTGCGCGTGGCAGAGGCGATGAAGCACTGCCTCGCCACGGGCGCGCTGATGGCGCTCATGTACCTCGACATCGATCGATTCAAGCAGATCAACGACCGGTTCGGACACAACACGGGTGACGCACTGCTGCGGGCCTTCGCGGACAGGTTGTCGCAGACATTGCGCTCCACCGATACCGTCGCCCGCTTGGGAGGGGACGAGTTCACGGTGATCGTCGAAGGCTTGCCGAGGCCCGAGGTGGCGTCGACGGTTGCCGCCAAGATCGTCCACGCCATGAGCACGCCGTTTTTCATCGAGCAGCAGGCAATCAACGTCACCACGAGCATCGGCTTGGCGTTCTACCAGGGAGACGCCACGACCGTCGAGGCCCTCGTCCAGCAGGCGGATGTGATGCTCTACCAAGCCAAAGGGGCAGGCCGCAATAACGTCCAGGCGGCGCTTCGGCTTGTCGAAGAGGGGCGGGTTGCGTGACGGTATTTGAAATAGGGCCTACCGGGCCCCGAGCGCGGCAGCGCGCAGCGCGCTGATCGTGGCGCTCCAGTCCGGGCTGCCGAACACCGCCGAGCCGGCGACGAAAGTGTCGGCGCCGGCTGCCGCGATGGCGGCGATGTTGTCGGTCCTGACGCCACCGTCCACCTCCAGGCGGATCGCTCGGCCGGTGTCGCGGGCGTACGCATCGATGCGCTGTCGCGCCTCGCGCAGCTTGGGCAGCGTCGAGGCAATGAAGCCCTGGCCACCGAAGCCCGGGTTCACCGACATCAGCATCACCAGGTCCAGTTTGTCCATCACGTGGTCCAGCCAGTGCAACGGCGTGGCCGGGTTCAGCACCAGCCCGGTCTGGCAGCCCTGCTCGCGGATCAGCGACAGCGTGCGGTCGACATGCCGGCTGGCTTCCGGGTGAAAGCTGATCAGCCCGGCGCCGGCCTTGGCAAACGCCGGCACCAGCGCGTCGACCGGCTCGACCATCAAGTGCACGTCCATCATCGCCGCGCCGGCATAGGGGCGCAGCGCCTCGCAGACCATCGGTCCGATGGTCAGGTTGGGCACGTAGTGGTTGTCCATCACGTCGACGTGGATCCAGTCGGCACCGGCCGCGACCACGCGCGCCACGTCTTCGCCCAGGCGGGCGAAATCGGCCGAGAGGATGCTGGGGGCGATGAGCGGGGCTTGGCGCATGCTGTGGTCCTGGGTCACGCCGCCTGACGCAGCGCAACGCCCTGCGACGATGGCTGTCGCAGATAGCGCTGCGCCATCACGGCCAGTGGTTGCACCTTGATCTTCGAGGCCTGGCCGGCGCAGCCGAAAGCCTCGAAGCGCGCCTTGCAGATGTCACGCGCGGCGGCGGTGGCGGCTTTCAGGAAGGCGCGGGGGTCGAACTCCTCGGGCACTTTAGCCATCAGCTGGCGCATCGCGCCGGTCATCGCCAGGCGGATGTCGGTGTCGATGTTGATCTTGCGCACGCCGCTGCGGATACCGCGCTGGATCTCTTCCACCGGCACGCCATAGGTCTGGCGGATGTCGCCGCCAAATTCTCGAATGATCGCCAGCCACTCCTGCGGCACGCTGGAGCTGCCGTGCATCACCAGGTGGGTGTCGGGGATGCGTGCGTGAATGGCGGAGATGCGTTCGATGGCCAGAATGTCGCCGGTGGGCTGGCGCGTGAACTTGTAGGCGCCATGGCTGGTGCCGATGGCAATCGCCAGCGCATCGACGCCGGTGCGCTCGACAAAGTCAGCCGCCTGCTCGGGGTCGGTCAGCAACTGGGCGTGGTCCAGCGTGCCTTCGGCGCCGACACCGTCTTCTTCGCCGGCGGTGCCGGTTTCCAGCGAGCCCAGGCAACCGAGCTCTCCTTCGACGCTGACGCCCACCGCATGCGACATCTCCACCACGCGGCGGGTGACAGCCACGTTGTAGTCGTAGCTCGCCGGCGTCTTCTGGTCTTCCAGCAGCGAGCCGTCCATCATCACGCTGGAGAAGCCACTGCGCATGGCCTGCAGGCACACCGCGGCCGAGGCGCCATGGTCCTGGTGCAGGCAGATCGGCGCGGCCGGGTACTGCTCCAGCGCGGCTTCGACCAGCTTGCGCAGAAAGGGCTCACCGGCGTATTTGCGCGCACCGGCGCTGGCCTGCAGGATCACCGGCGCATCGCAGGCGTCCGCCGCCTGCAGGATGGCCTGGATCTGCTCCATGTTGTTGACGTTGAAGGCCGGCACGCCGTAGCCGTGATCGGCCGCGTGGTCCAGCAACTGGCGCAGGGAGATGAGGGGCATGGGGAGCTCCGTTCAGGGATTCAGGGGTGCGGCATGACGGCCAGCCGCCAGCGGCGGCGGCACGCAGGGGGCATCGAGCACAAATTCGGCCACCTGCAGCAGGCCGGGAAAGATGCGCTGCGGCTGCGATTCGGCGATCGGCACGCCGGCGTTGTAGCCATAAGGCACGGCCCAGGCCGCGACGCCGGCATTGCGCGCCGCTGCCACGTCGACACTGGAATCGCCGACATGCGCCATGCGCTGCGTGTCGCCGCCGAGCACCGCGGCCACATGGCGCAGCACGCTGGCATGCGGCTTCTTGTGCGGCAGTGAATCGCCGGCCAGCACCAGGTCGAACCAGGGCAGCAGCCGCGTGGCCTGCAGCACGCGGCGCGCATGCCGCAGCTCCTTGTTGGTGACGCAGGCCAGCCGCACGCCGGCCTGCCGCAAGCGGGCCAAAGTCTCATGCGCACCGGCATAGGCCATGGCCACCGTGCCCAGCGTGGCCTCCAGCTGATGCTCGAAGCTGGCCAGCACCGCTTCGGCCCGCGCCGTTTCCACCAGGGCCGGCTGCGCCAGGTACAGCCGGGCCAGCAGCTTGAGCATCAGCTGGCGCGAGCCATCGCCGATCAAATGGGTGATCTCGGCCTGCGGTCGCGGCGCGATGCCGTGATCCTGCAGCGCGCTGTTCACGGCTTCGGCGATCTCGCCGGCGGTGTCGACCAGCGTGCCGTCGAGGTCGAAGCTGAGGATGTCGTAACTCATATTGTGCTCAGCGGCCGGCGCGCGCGGCAGTGGGCTGCCGCTGATCGCAGCAGTCCTGCACCAGCGCGGCCAGGCGCTGCGCGGTGAGGCCGAAGTGCTCGAACAGGTCCGCGGCGGGCGCCGATTCACCATAGCCGTCCACGCCCAGCGCCGCCTGGCAGCCGTACTGGCCCCACCAGCGCGTCACGCCGGCTTCCACGCCGATGCGCGGCAGGTCCGCGCCGAGCACCTTGTCGCGGTAGGCCTTGTCCTGCTGGTCGAACAGCGTCGACGAGGGCAACGACACCACGCGCACCGGCAAGCCGCGCATGTCCAGCGCCGCCTGCGCGGCCATCGCCAGCGAGACCTCCGAGCCGGTGGCCAGGATCACCGCCTGGGCGTTGTCGCGCTCGCTCAGCACGTAGCCGCCGCGCTGGATGTCCAGCACCTGCTGCGGGTCGCGCTGCTGGGCCGGCAGGTTCTGCCGCGACAGCAACAGCGCGCTGGGCCGGTCGGCGGCGCCCAGCGCCTGCACCCAGGCCACCGCCGTTTCCGCGGCATCGCAGGGCCGCCAGACCTCCAGGTTCGGGATCAGGCGCAGGCTGGCCGCGTGTTCCACGCTCTGGTGCGTGGGGCCATCTTCGCCGAGGCCGATGCTGTCGTGCGTGAAGACATGGATCACGCGCTGCTTCATCAGCGCGGCCATGCGGATGGCGTTGCGGCTGTAGTCGCTGAAGGTCAGGAAGGTGCCGCCGTAGGGAATGAAGCCGCCGTGCAGCGCCAGGCCGTTCATGATGGCGGCCATGCCGAATTCGCGCACGCCGTAGTTGATGTGGCGGCCGCCGGCCTGGCCGCCGCGCACCGCGCCGCAGCCGGGAAAGTCGGTCAGGTTGGAGCCGGTCAGGTCGGCACTGCCACCCAGCAGCGCCGGCAGCTTGGGCGCCAGAGCGGCCAGCACTTTCTGCGAGGCCTTGCGCGTGGCCATGGTTTCCCGATGCTGGCCGAATTCGGCCATCGCGGCCAGCGCGGTTTCTTCAAAGTCGTGCGGCAGCTCGCCGGTCATGCGCTGCTCGTAGGCCGCCGCCAGCTCCGGGTACATCGCGCGATAGGCCGCGAAGCGCTTGGCCCATTCGGCCTCACGCGCGGCGCCCAGCGGGCGGGCGCACCAGCGTGTGCGCAGCGCCACCGGCAGCTCGAAGGGGCCGTGGTGCCAGCCGAGCGCGTCGCGCGTGCGCTGGATCTCGTCGGCGCCCAGCGGCTCGCCGTGCGCCCGGGCCGTGCCTTCGCGGCCCGGCGAGCCCTTGCCGATGGTGGTGCGGCAGACGATCAGCGTCGGCTGATCGGTGCTGCGCTTGGCCGTGGCGATGGCCTTGCCGACGGCGACCACGTCGTGGCCATCCAGCGGCCCGATCACCTGCCAGCCGTAGGCGCGGAAACGTGCCCCGCTGTCGTCGGCGAACCAGCCGGCCACCGGACCGTCGATCGAGATGCCGTTGTCGTCGTACAGCACGATCAGCTTGTTCAGCTTCCATGCGCCGGCCAGCGAGGCGACCTCGTGACTGATGCCTTCCATCAGGCAGCCGTCGCCCAGGAAGACATAGCTGTGGTGGTCGACGACTGCGTGGCCGGGCCGGTTGAACTCGTCGGCCAGCAGCTTCTCGGCCAAGGCAAAACCCACCGCATTGGCCAGGCCCTGGCCGAGGGGGCCAGTCGTCGTCTCGACACCCGGCGTCAGGCCCACCTCCGGATGCCCGGGGGTCTTGCTGTGCAGCTGACGAAAGCGCTTCAGCTCCTCGATCGGCAGGTCGTAGCCGCTCAAGTGCAGCAGCGCGTACAGCAGCATCGACGCATGGCCGTTGGACAGCACGAAGCGGTCGCGCTCGAACCAGGACGGGTTCGCAGGGTTGTGGCGCAGGTGGCCACCCCACAGTGCCACCGCCATCTCGGCCATGCCCATCGGCGCGCCGGGGTGGCCGGAGTTGGCGCGCTGCACGGCATCGATGGCCAGCGCGCGCAGCGCATGCGCCATCTCGTGTCGCTGGCCGTTGTCCGGACGCAGCACGCGTTCAGTGGACTGTGAGCTCATCGGCGTCTCCAGTTAGATCAAGTGATTTGCTCGGATCCGGCTTGCCGGTCCGGCGGCAAAAGCCCCAGGGCCACGAAGGGGCCCCTTCGGGTCCACGGGGGCAGCGACCGAAGGGAGCGTGGGGGCTCATGTCACCGCCTTGCGCCGCTCCATCATTCGCCAGATGAAGGGCGTGAAGATCAGCTGCATCGCCAGCTCCATCTTTCCGCCGGGCACGACGATGGTGTTGGCGCGCGACATCCACGAACCGTTGACCATGTTCAGCAGGTACTGGAAGTCGATGCCGTTGGGCGTTGCGAATCGGATCACCACCATGCTCTCGTCAGCCGACGGGATGTCCCGCGCGATGAAGGGGTTGGAGGTGTCGACGACCGGCACGCGCTGGAAATTCACATGCGTGTGCGTGAACTGCGGGCAGATGTAGTTCACGTAGTCGGGCATGCGGCGCAGGATGGTGTCGGTCACCGCTTCGGCGCTGTAGCCGCGCTGGTTCTTGTCGCGGTAGAGCTTCTGGATCCACTCCAGGTTGATCACCGGCACCACGCCGATCAGCAGGTCGGGATGGCGGGCGATGTCGACCTCCGGCGTGACCACCGCGCCATGCAGGCCTTCGTAGAACAGCAGGTCGGTGTCGGGCTCCAGGTCTTCCCAGGGCGTGAAGGTGCCGGGCGGCTGCTGGTAGGGTTCGGCCTCCTTGGCGTCGTGCAGGTACTTGCGGCGGCGGCCGGTGCCGGTGGCGGCGTAGTCGGCAAACAGCGCTTCCAGTTCGGCGAACAGGTTGTTCTCCGCACCGAAGTGGCTGAAGTTCATGTTGCCGGCACGCTCGGCCTCGGCCTGGCGCAGCTTCATCTGCTCGCGGTCGTGGCGGTGGAAGCTGTCGCCTTCGATGATGGCGGCGTTGACATTCTCGCGGCGGAAGATGTTCTGGAAGGTGCGGGTGACGGACGTCGTACCCGCGCCGGACGAGCCGGTGATGGCAATGATGGGATGAAGTTGTGACATGGCGGGAACTCGGATGCGGGACGGGTTCAGCTGCGGAAGAGGCTGCGCTCGGCGAACAGCGGGCTGGGCATGTCGACCCCATGGGGCTGGGCGTGATAACGCTCGATGCGCTCGACCTCGTGCTTCGAGCCGAACACCAGGCCGATGCGCTGGTGCAGCGCGGTGGGCTGCACGCCCAGCACCGCTGCGCGCCCGGTGCTGGCGCGGCCGCCGGCCTGCTCGATGATGTAGCCGATGGGGTTGGCCTCGTACAGCAGGCGCAAGCGGCCGCAGCGCGACGGATCCTTGGTGTCGCGCGGGTACATGAAGACGCCGCCGCGCATCAGGATGCGGTGGGCCTCGGCCACCATCGAAGCGATCCAGCGCATGTTGAAGTCCTTGCCGCGCGGCCCCGTCTTGCCGGCCAGGCATTCGTCGACGTAGCGCTTGATCGGCGCTTCCCAGAAGCGGCTGTTGGAGGCGTTGATCGCGAACTCCTGCGTCTCGGCCGGCACCTGGATGTGCGCATGGGTCAGCATGAACTCGCCCAGGTTGGGATCCAGCGTGAAGCCCACCACGCCGTGGCCGACCGACAGCACCAGCATCGTCGTCGGCCCATAGAGCGCATAACCCGCGGCCACCTGATGCGTACCGGGCTGCAGGAAGTCGGCCTCGACCACGTCGCGCCCGCTCTCCACCACCGATTGCGGCGCGCGCAGCACGCTGAACACGCTGCCCACCGAGACGTTCACGTCGATGTTGCTGGAGCCGTCCAGCGGGTCGAACACCAGCAGGTACTTGCCGCGCGGGTGCTGCGGTGGGATCTGGTAGGGGTCGTCCATTTCCTCCGAGGCCATGCCGGCGCAGTGGCCGCCCCAGTCGTTCATGCGGGTGAAGACGTCATTGCTGATGACGTCCAGCGGCTTCTGGGTTTCGCCCTGCACGTTGATGCCGCCGCCGACATTGCCAACAACAGTGCCGACACCTGTGCCACCAACCGCACCGCCATCCTGGCACGGCGCGTGGCCCAGTTCGCCGAAGGCCACGGCGCGGGCGATGGCCTTGCAGGCCAGCGCCACATCGAGGATCAGCGCATTGAAGTCGCCGCTGGCGCCGGGGTAGCGACGGCGCTGTTCGATCAGGTACTGCGTCAACGTGGAGCGGTGGGACAAGGGCATGGGTGTCTCTCGTTTGTGGGTTCTGATTCAGCGCTGGGCCGCCGCATGCCAGGCCTGCAGCATGGCCACGCTGCAGCCCTGCAAGCTGGGCAGCACCCGCAGCGCGGCCGCAAAGTGGTGCTGCACGGTGAAGGCATTCGGCGTCACGATCGTCGGCAAGCCGGCGCCGGTGGCCGCCTCCAGCCCGTTGGCCGAGTCTTCGAAGGCCAGGCAGTCGGCGGCGCGCAGCTGCAGTCGTTGCAGCGTCTGCAGGTAGACCTGCGGGTGCGGCTTCTTGCGCGGCGCGGTGGAGGCGTCTTCGATAATTTGAAAGATGTGCGTCCAGTCCGGTCCGATCGCCGCGCGCAGCAGCGCGACGATGTTGACCGGCGAGGTCGTCGTCGCGATGGCCAGGCGCAGCCCGGCGTCGTGGGCCGATTCGATCAGCTTCAGCACGCCGGGCCGCAGCTGCACGGCGCCTTGCTGCACCATGCGCTCGTAGGCGGCGGTCTTGAGGTCGTGGAGGGTCTGCACCGTGTCGGCCAGCGCGCCGGCATCGATGGCCAGCACGCCGCCGCGCACCTGGGTCCAGTAGTGCGTGATGCGCTCCTTGCCGCCGGAGACTTCCAGCAGCCGGGTGTAGAGCGGCTGGTCCCAGTGCCAGTCGAGGCCGGCCTGGTCGAAAGCGTCGTTGAACGCGGCGAGGTGGGCGTGCTCGGTGTCGGCCAGCGTGCCGTCGACATCGAAGATCAGCGCGCGCAGCGGCACTGTCGGCGGCAAGGCCGACAACCGCGCCGGCGGCGCCGTCAGGGGCCGCGCCGTCATGGCCTGTCCCCCGCGGGCGCAGCGAACACCCGGCTGGCCAGGATGTCGCTGGCCGCCAACGTGCTCAAGTCCTCGGCGCTCAGCAAACGTTCGCGGTCCGCATACAAGCGGCTGGCCTGGCGCAGCCGGACGCGGTCCAGCGCATTGCGCACGCTGCGCGCGTTGGCGAAATGCGGCTGGCCGATGCGCCGCTGCAGGTATTGGTCGAAAGCTTCCCCCGCGCCGGCGCCGAAGCGGTAGTGCGACGCCGCCAGCATGCGATCGGCGATCTGCAGCAGCTCGGGCGCGCTGTAGTCCGGAAAGTCCAGGTGGTGCGCAATGCGCGAACTCATGCCGGGGTTGGACTGGAAGAAGGTGTCCATGCGGTTCTTGTAGCCGGCCAGGATCACCACCAGGTCGTCGCGCTGGTTCTCCATCACC
>NZ_DATILJ010000094.1:0-3259 GCF_035476535.1 Aquabacterium sp. | reverse complement strand
CACGCGGCCGATCGAATGGGTGGTGGGTTATGCCGCCGGTGGTGGCTCCGACATCGTCGCGCGCTCGGTCGCCGAGGCGATGAGCAAGACGCTGGGCCAGACCATCGTCGTCAACAACAAGCCGGGTGCGGCCACCAACATTGCAGCCGACTACGTGGCCAAGTCCAACAACCCGGGCCATGTGATGCTGACGGCCGATTTCGCGACGCTGGCGGCCAACCCCTCGCTGTTCGCGAAGCTGCCCTACAACGCCGAGAAGGACTTCGTGCCGGTGGGCCTGCTGGCGCGTTTTCCGCTGATCCTGGTCGTTGCGCCGAATGTGCCGGTGAAGAACTTCAAGGAGTTCCAGGACTGGGCAAAGGCCAACAGCGGCGGCACCAACTACGCGTCCGCCGGCGCCGGCAGCCCGCACCACCTGGCCACCGAGTTGTTGCGTGAGCGCACGGGGCTGAAGCTCAGCCATGTGCCTTACCGCGGCGCCGCGCCGGCCGTGCAGGACCTGATGGGCGGGCAGGTGCCCTTCGCGCTGATGGACAGCGCCAGCGTGCAGCAGCACATCAACGCGGGCAAGCTCAAGGCCATCGGCGTGGCGAGCCTGGAGCGCCTGAAGGTCATGCCCGACATCCCGACGCTGGCCGAGCAGGGCTTGAGCGGTTTCGAAGCCTACGCCTGGCAAGGCCTGGTGGTGCCCACCGGCACGGCAGCTGAACTGGTCGGCAAGCTCAACAAGGCCCTGATCGTGGCGCTGGATTCCCCCGCGGTCAAAGAACGTTTCCAATCACTGGCATTGGAAGCCTTGCCCGGCACACCACAACAGATGGCCAGCTTCTCGGCGGCCGAACGTGAACGCTGGGGCAAGCTGATCCGCGCCAACAACATCAAGCTGGATTGAGAGAAGGTCTTGCCATGAGCGACACAGCGCTGCGCTACCAAAGCGGCTTCGGCAACGAATTCGCCACCGAAGCCGTGCCCGGCGCGCTGCCGCAAGGCCGCAACAGCCCGCAGCGGGCACCGATGCAGTTGTATGCCGAACTGCTGTCGGGCACCGCGTTCACCGCGCCGCGTGCGGAGAACCGCCGCAGTTGGCTGTACCGGCGCCAGCCGTCGGTGGTGACGGGGACCTACCAACCCTATGCGCCCGACGGCTGGACCCATGGTGCGCCTCGCGGCGCGGTGATCCCGCCCGAGCCGCTGCGCTGGAGTCCGTTTGCGATTCCCGACGCCGCGCTGGACTTCGTCGACGGCCTGCGCACCATCGCCGCCAATGGCGATGTCGAAGCGCAGACCGGCATCGCCGCGCAGGTCTACCTGTGCAACCGTTCGATGGGCCGGCGCGCGCTGGTCAACGCGGACGGTGAGATGCTGTTCGTGCCGCAGCAGGGCCGGCTGGTGATAACGACCGAAATGGGCGTGCTGGAAGTCCAGCCCGGCGAGATCGCGCTGCTGCCGCGCGGCGTGGTCTTCAAGGTCGACCTGCCCGACGGTCCTTCGCGCGGCTACCTCTGCGAAAACTACGGCGCGCAGTTCCGCCTGCCCGAGCTGGGCCCCATCGGCTCGAACGGCCTGGCCAATGCGCGGGATTTCCTGGCGCCGGTTGCGGCGTTCGAGGACAGTGCCGGCGAGTACGAGCTGATCAAGAAGTTCGGTGGCCGGCTGTGGCGATCGACGATGGCGCAGTCGCCGTTCAACGTCGTCGCCTGGCACGGCAACCTGACGCCGCTGAAGTACGACACCGCGAACTTCATGACCATCGGCTCGATCAGTTTCGACCACCCGGACCCGTCGATCTTCACGGTGCTCACGTCGCCCAGCGACACGCCCGGCACCGCGAATTGCGATTTCGTGATCTTCCCGCCGCGCTGGCTGGTGGCCGAAGACACCTTCCGCCCACCGTGGTACCACCGCAACCTGATGAGCGAATTCATGGGCCTGGTCCATGGCCAGTACGACGCCAAGCCAGAAGGCTTCCGCCCCGGCGGCGCTTCGCTGCACAACGGCATGGTGCCGCACGGCCCGGACGTCGAGGCCTTCGACAAGGCCAGCCACGCCCCCCTGGCGCCGCACAAGCTCGACAACACCCTGGCTTTCATGTTCGAAAGCCGCTACCGCCTGGTGCCCACCGAGTTCGCGATGAACAGCGGCGCGCTGGACCCGGCCTATGCCAGCTGCTGGGCCGGCCTGAAGGATCAGTTCACACCATGAGCACCCCTCCTACCACCGACATCACCACCGGCATCGCCGCGACCAACGATCCGGCGCTGACCAGTTGGGTCGCGACAGCCAACGCCGCCGACAGCGACTTCCCGCTCCAGAACCTGCCCTATGGCCGCTTTCGGCGGCAGGGCAGCGGCGAGCCCTGGCGCATCGGCGTGGCGATCGGCGACCAGGTGCTGGACCTGCGCGCCGCGCTGGCCACGGGCCTCTGGCTCGACGAGATCAGTGACTTGCTGCGACCCTTGGCCGAAGGCGACCTGAACAGCGTGATGGCTGAAACGCCGGCGCAGCGCAGCCGGCTGCGCCAGGCGCTGTCGCAAGCGCTGCGTGCCGGCAGCCCACTGCAAGAGGCCCTGCAGCCCTGCCTGGTGGCGCAAGCCGCGGTCGAGATGGCCGTGCCTTGCCGCATCGGCGACTACACCGATTTCTACACCGGCATCCACCACGCCACCGCGGTGGGCAAGCTGTTCCGGCCGGACAACCCGCTGCTGCCGAACTACAAGTGGGTGCCGATCGGCTACCACGGCAGGTCCTCGTCCATCGGCGTCAGCGGCCAGCGCTTCCGCCGGCCAGTCGGCCAGACGATGGCGCCGGGCGCCGAGGTGCCGACGGTCGCGCCCTCACGCCGGCTGGACTACGAGCTGGAGTTGGCGGTCTTCGTCGGCACGCCGAACCCGCAGGGCGAGGCGGTCACGATGGACCAGGCCGAAGACCATGTCTTCGGGCTCGGCCTGTTCAACGACTGGAGCGCACGCGACATCCAGGCCTGGGAGTACCAGCCGCTCGGGCCCTTCCTGTCGAAGAGCTTCGCCAGCACGCTGTCGCCGTGGATCGTCACGCTCGATGCGCTGCAGCCTTTCCGCGCGCCCTTCGTGCGGCCGGCGGGCGATCCGCAGCCGCTGCCCTATCTGGATTCAGCGGCCAACCGCAGTGGCGGCGCGATCGAGATCCAACTCGAGGTGCTGCTGCAGACCCAGGCCATGCGCGAGGCCGGCCTGCCGGCGCATCGGCTGAGCCAGTCCAACTTCACCGATGCCTACTGGAC
>NZ_DATILJ010000093.1:0-39873 GCF_035476535.1 Aquabacterium sp. | reverse complement strand
CGGCGCTTGTTGCGCGCTTCTTCCTGCTGCTGCGCCAGCGGCCAGACGGTGACGTCGAGCACGTTGTCGAGCATGCGCGTGGCCACCTTGCAGACCTCGGCGAAACCGGCGTCGTCGAAGGCCGCGTCGGGCTCGAACGGGCGCTGGACGAAGTGCGTGAGGTCTACGCTGCCGAGGCAGCAGCAGCCGTAGGGCGGAAGTGGCTGTTCGGCGCACTGCCCCGTGACCAGACCGTTGAAGATGACTGTGTTGTGATCGGGCTGCGTGGTGTCGTAGACCGGTTGGCGACCGATCGGCACGATGGCCTGGACACGCGCGGCGAATCGCTGCGTCTTGAGCAGCGCCCTGCCGCTGACCCAGGACGCGTACTTTGCACGCTTGGCCTCGAGCAGGAAGCCGATCTCGCGCATGACGACCTCGCGCGACTCGCCGTCGATGATGAGTTCATGCACGGTCTGGCACGGATAGTCCCGTTGCCCACCCTTGCCGTCCGGCAATGATCGAAGTCCAGCGGCCCGACGCTGATGGATGCGCGAAAACACACCAAAGTTCGACAACAGGACTTGCACGTCCTGCAATAGCGGGCGGTGAACCGAAGTCAGCCGCACCGAACAAGTTTCACTGAGTGACGAGACATTGACCGTGCCATCGGTCTGGAACAGCCCGCGCAGGTAGCCCTTGACGCAGTCTTCACTGCCACGCCACACCACTTCGGGCACCCGCAGCTTGGTCTCCCGCGTGAAGCCGTAGAGCTGCAAGGCACGCGCCAACAGCACCGAACGGATGAACACATGATTGCGCTCGGGCACCGCCACCGGCGCCACGGTGTAACCCCGGGGCGCTAAGGCGTGGCCAGCGATCAGCAGGTTGACTGTCTGCGCCATAACGCCGGCCAGCGCGCACTCTTCGTTCCAGAAGTTGAGGATCGCGGCTTCCTGCCCCTTGCCCCGGTTCGTGAAATGCCCGTCGCCGGTTATCAGACCCAGCAGCATACCGAGAGACTCGTCGCCTTGCTGTCCGAACTGGCCCTTGCCCGATTGCACCCAGAGTTCATCGCCCTCGCGCAGCTCACTGAGCTTGATCTTTCCCCGCGCGGTGTAGAAGTCGTGCCATGCGGTGGCTTCGATTTCGTAGCCTTCGGCGGTGATGACCCTGAAGACTTCGGCATCCCGGGATGTCATGAAGGCTGGCTTCGCGGGCCGCAAGTCCACGCCGCGCGCGTGCTGTCCCAGCGCCCGACGATCCACGGTGACCTGTAGCGAAGCTGCGTTGGCATGCAACTCACCAATCGTCACCAAGCCATGCTGCGTCGCCAGGCGAGTACCCGCCGTCACGCACGGATTCGTCGCCGCAATGGTTTCGCAGTACCCCAGGTTGTTGTCCTGGTTGATGCGATCCAGGAACAGCACGCCCGGCTCGGCGTGGTCGTAGGTGCTGCGCATGATCTGGTCCCACAGCGCGCGGGCGCGCAGCCTGCGGTAGACCCATTGGCCATCGGCGCGCTGGAAGGCGCCGGCGGCTTTCTGCGCCACGCCGGGTTCGGCCTTGTGCACCAGGTCGACCTCGCCATCGTCCAGCACCGCC
This sequence comes from Aquabacterium sp., assembly GCF_035476535.1. Taxonomy (GTDB): domain Bacteria; phylum Pseudomonadota; class Gammaproteobacteria; order Burkholderiales; family Burkholderiaceae_C; genus Pseudaquabacterium. The sequence continues at coordinate 38,289 of NZ_DATILJ010000093.1, read as the reverse complement.
TGCATGAACTGGTCGGTCACGCCGACCGAGATGTTGAAGTTCTTCAGGTCGCCCTGGTCCTTGGCCTGGATGAAGGCTTCGACGTCCGGGTGGTCGCAGCGCAGCACGCCCATCTGCGCGCCACGGCGCGAACCGGCGGATTCCACCGTCTCGCAGCTGCGGTCGAACACGCGCATGTAGCTCACCGGGCCCGAGGCATGGCTTTGCGTCGCGCCGACCCAGGCCCCGTGTGGGCGGATGCGCGAAAAGTCGTAGCCCACGCCACCGCCACGGCGCATGGTTTCGGCGGCTTCGGTCAGCGCGGTGTAGATGCCGGGGTGGCCGTCTTCGGGCGACGAGATCGAATCGCCCACCGGCTGCACGAAGCAGTTGATCAGCGTGGCCGCCAACTCGGTACCGGCCGCTGAATTGATGCGCCCAGCCGGCACGAAGCCGCGGCGCTGCGCATCGAGGAACCGGGCTTCCCACAGCGCGCGCTGGTCTTTGGGCTCGGCCTGCGCCAGCGCATGGGCGACACGGCGGCGCACTTCGTCCAGCGTCTGCTCATCGCCCTTGGCGTACTTTTCGGCCAGCACTTCGGCGCTGATGGCCTGGGGCGACAGCGTCGCGGCGGTCGGGCGGGGCGTGGCGAGCGTGTCGGTCATCGTGAGGTCCTCTGTTCGGGGCGGGGCCGGCGGCCGCGGCAGCTGCCGGCCGCATGGAGCACTGCGTTTTCCCACAGTATCGCGCTGACGAAGCCCGCGAATTGCGTTGTTGTGTCACCGATGCGTCGGGCGGCGGGCCAGGCGGCCGGAACACCGCGCCGCTACTGATTTTTCTCAACCGGGACCAGCGAAAAATGTCGTCCAACCCCCTCGCCGGCAAGGTCATTCCGATCAGGCCCGTGCGCTTTTGCACGCTGGCGCAGCCGCCTTGCGGCGTCTCGGGCGTGGCCGGGCCCGGTTGGCATCAAGCTATCGGCCGGTCGGCCGATGCAGAAGATGTCCTTCGCTGTATGTCCGCCCCGACTCGAACCCGCCGTGAACTATTTGTCTTCCAGCTATGACCCCTGGGTGGTCCTGGCCTCGCTGCTGATCGCCAGTTTTGCCTCCTACGTGGCGCTGGACCTGGCGCAGCGGGTGCGCACCCACGACCGCCGCGTCGCGCGGCGCTGGTGGCTCGGCGGCTCGCTGGCGATGGGCACCGGCATCTGGTGCATGCACTTCGTCGGCATGATGGCGTTTTCGCTGCCGATCGAGCTGGGCTACACGCATGCGCTGACCCTCGCGTCCTGGTTCGCCGGGGTCGGCGTGTCGGCCGTGGCGCTGGCCATCGCCAGCCGCGGCAAGCTCACCGCACGCCGGCTGATCTGCGGCGCGCTGCTGATGGGCACGGGCATCTGCGCGATGCACTACACCGGCATGGCCGCGCTCGACATGGCGCCCGGCATCGTCTGGGACTGGCGCCTGGTCGGCGCCTCCGCGGCGATTGCCGTGCTCGCTTCGGCCGCCGCGCTGATGATCTTTTTCTGGCTGCGCCAGGTCGATGCCCGCTACAGCCTGATGGTCCAGTGCGCTGCTGCGCTGGTGATGGGCGTGGCCATCTGCGGCATGCACTACACCGGCATGGCCGCGGCCAGCTTTCCTGCCGGCACGGTGTGCCTGAGCAGCGGTGCGCTGGCCGGCAAGGGCCTGGGCGCGCTGGTGGCCTTGTCGTCGGTGGCGCTGCTGACGATGACGCTGTTGACCTCCACCGTCGACGCGCGCATGCGCAGCCGCACGGCCCAGCTCGCCGGCTCGCTGAAGGTCGCCAACGCCGAGCTGCAGACGGCCAATGAAGAACTGCGCCAGCGCGCCTTCATCGACGCGCTCACCGGACTGCCGAACCGCCTGCTGTTCGAGGACCGGCTGATGCATGCGCTGAGCCGCCTCGAACGCGCCGATGGGCGCATCAGCGACCGTGCAGCCGAAAAGCTGGCGGTGCTGTTCATCGACCTGGATGGCTTCAAGCCGGTCAACGATTCGCTGGGCCATGCCGCTGGCGACTTCGTGCTGGCCGAGGTGGCGCAGCGCATGCGCCAGGCCGCGCGCGAGAGCGATACGGTGGCCCGCATCGGCGGCGACGAGTTCGTCGTGCTGATGGAGGACGTGGCCAGCCTGGCCGACTGCGTGGCCGTGGCGCGCCGCATGCTGGAGGCGCTGACCCGGCCCATCGACGTTGCGGAGCAGCAGATTGCGGTGTCCGGCTCGATGGGCATCGTGATCTACCCCGACCACGGCCAGCGCGACAAGCTCATCGCGCATGCCGATGTGGCGATGTATGCGGCCAAGCGGGCCGGCGGCAACACCTACGCGGTGTTCGAGTCGCACATGGACGCCGGTGCGCATGAACAGCTGAACCTGCAGCACGACCTGCGGCATGCCGTCGCTCGCGGCCAGCTGGAGCTGTACTACCAGCCCAAGGTCGACGGCCACAGCGGCCAGATCCGCGGCGTCGAGGCCTTGCTGCGCTGGAACCATCCGCAGCGCGGCGTCGTCAGCCCCGGCGTGTTCATTCCGATCGCCGAACGTTTCGGGCTGATCAACGGCCTGGGCAACTGGGTCATCGACGAAGCCTGCCGGCAGATGGCCACCTGGGCCGCCGGGGGCTTGCGCATGCGCGTGGCGATCAACCTGTCGGTGCACCAGTTGCGCGAGGACGGCCTGGCCGAGCGTGTGGGCGCGGCCTTGGCGCGCCACGGCCTGGACGCCTCGCAGCTGCTGTGCGAGATCACCGAAACCGTGGCGATGGAAGACATCCAGGCCACCCAGCGCGCCTTCGAAGCCCTGGCGGACATCGGCGTGTTCCTGTCGATCGACGACTTCGGCACCGGCTACTCCAGCCTGAGCTACCTGCGCCAGCTGCCGGCGCGCCAGCTCAAGATCGACCGCAGCTTCGTCAGCGACATCGAGAGCAGCAGCGATGCGCGCGCCATCGTCAGCGCGGTGATCCACCTGGCGCATGCGCTGGGCCTGCGCGTGGTGGCCGAAGGCGTCGAGACCCGGGGGCAACAGGACATCCTGCTGGACCTGAACTGCGATGAGCTGCAGGGCTACTTCCTGGCCCGGCCGATGACCGCCGACACCTTGCTGGCCTGGACCGCGGGCCGCAAACCGGCCGATGCGGCGGACTTCTCGCCCTCGGTGATGTGCGAGAACCTGTAGCGCCTGCAGGCCCCCGGCGGCACTCAAGAACCCGGCGCCGTTTCCGATGAAGAAGGGATGAGCAGACGCCTCCCTTCCCTCTCGCCGGCCGCCACGATCACCGCCTGCCTGCTGGCCCTGGCCGCCCTCGGCGCCCAGGCGGCGGCACCTGCCGGTCCGCGCCAGCTGCCGGTCGACACCGGCACCGACCGTCTGATCATCAAATACCGCAACGGCGCCGGCCCCAGCAGCCTGAGCGTGCCGGCGCTGCGCACCATGCGCTCGGCGATGGCCGCCCGCGTGGCCGCCAACCGCCATGGCGTGACGATGAACGCGCTGCGCCAGACGGCCGCCGGCGCGCAGGTGTTCCGCCTGAACCGCCGCATGAGCCTGGGCGAAGCCGAAGCACTGGCCGCCAGCCTGCGCTCGGGCGACGCGAACATCGAATACGCCGAGCCCGACCGGCTGATGCATGCGCTGGCCACGCCGAACGACCCGCAGTACGCGTCGCAGTGGCACTGGTCGGACACCACCGGCGGCGTGCGCGCCCCGGCGGCCTGGGACGTGGCCACCGGCACGGGCGTCACCGTCGCGGTGATCGATACCGGGGTGCGCCCCCACCCGGATCTGGCGGCCAACCTGCTGGCCGGCTACGACTTCATCACCTCGGCCAGCAGCGCCAACGACGGCGGCGGCCGCGATGCCGATGGCAACGACCCCGGCGATGCCGTGGCCGCGAATTTCTGCGGCGCCGGCAGCGGCGCGTCGAACAGCTCCTGGCACGGCACGCACGTGGCCGGCATCATCGCCGCGGTGGGCAACAACGCCACCGGCGTGGCCGGCCTGGCCTACAACGCCAAGATCCTGCCCTTGCGCGTGCTGGGCCGCTGCGGCGGCTACACCTCCGACATCGCCGACGCCATCACCTGGGCCGCCGGCGGTTCGGTGAGCGGTGTGCCGACCAACACCACGCCGGCCAAGGTGCTGAACCTGTCGCTGGGCGGCAGCGGCAGCTGCGACACGACGACGCAGACCGCCATCAACAGCGCCCGCGCTGCCGGCTCGGTGGTGATCGTGGCGGCGGGCAATGCCAACACCAATGCCTCCAACACCTCGCCGGCCAACTGCAGCGGCGTGATCACGGTGGCCTCCACCGGCATCAGCGGTGGCCGGGCCTCGTATTCGAACTACGGCAGCGTGGTGACGCTGGCCGCGCCGGGCGGTGACTCGGGCAATGCGATCCTGTCGACGCACAACGCCGGCAGCACCACGCCGAGCACCGACAACTACGCCGGCCTGATGGGCACCTCGATGGCCACGCCGGTGGTCGCCGGCATCGCCGCGCTGATGCTGTCGACCAACGACACGCTGACGCCGGACCAGCTCTCGGCGATGCTGGTGGCCACCGTGCGCAGCTTCCCGGCCACCTGCACGCAGTGCGGTGCCGGCCTGGTCGACGCCGCCGCGGCGGTGCAGGCCGCGCACGACGCGATCACGCCGGATCCGATCACCGTCAGCGAAGCCGAAAGCAACGACAGCCTGGCCACCGCGCAGGCCGTGGCCTCGCTGCCGGCCACCGTCAATGGCAGCATCGGTAGCGTCGGCGATGCCGACCACTACCGCATCAGCGTGCCGGTGAACAAGACCCTGAGCATCACGCTGACCGGCGCCGCCGGCACCGGGCCTGGCCTGGGCGTGTACAGCGCGCTGGGCCGCAAGCTGGTGGAACGCGCCGGCACGGTGGGCCAGAGCCTCAGCTGGACCCAGGCGAACCGCGGCAGCACCGCGCTGACGCTGTATGTGCGCGTGTTGCGCTCGGCCGGCAGCACCGGCAACTACACCCTGACACTGGGGATTTGAGGGCCTCCGGGCAAGCCATCAGACCAGGCTGAGAGTTCATACAGTATCCTTGGGGCTTGCGCGGCTTCGCTGCGCGCCAAAAGCACTGGAGGGTTCGAGAATGGCCAAAGACGAGGTCAAGACACGCATCGAAGCCGATGGCCTGCGTTACCGCAGCAAGACACCCGGCTCGCCGTTTGCGCCGGCAGGCGCCTTCGGCGGCTCCACGATGTCGTGTTTCCTGTGCGGTACCCACCGCCCGCGCACGATGCTGAAGATGCGCAAGCTGCTGGGCAAATCGCAGACGGTGTGCAACCCGTCGTGCAAGGCCGTCGCCGAGCAGGTCGCGGGCTGACACGGGTGCCTCGGCCGCCTGGCGGCCGATCCGTTTGACACGCTGAGGCCGCCTCAGGCCCAGCTGCCCAGGCGCTCGCGCATCACCATCAGGCTCAGCCGGTCGTTTTCGATCGCGTCGTGCTGGGCCGCAACCAGCACGCGCACGGTGGTCGGCAGCGGCAGCATCAGCACGGCCCGGTACCAGCGCAGCGCCAGCGCGTCGCCTTGTTCGCAGGCATCGAGCAGCACGCGGTCGGCATCGATGCAGAGTGCGCAGCGCACGGCCACGAAGCTCAGGCAGATGTCGCCGGCCGCGCTGCCGCCGTGCTGAGGCAGGGCGCCCTGCTGCAGCACCAGGCGTTGCAGTGAGTGCGCGGCGGCGCGGCAGTCCTGCGCGCGCCGCAGGAACAGCTGGCGCAGGCCGGTACTGCTGGCACGCTGCACGCCGTAGGCAAACGCCGCTTCGCCATCGAAGCACAGGCTGGTCAGCGCATTCAGCAGGGGCAGCAGTTCGGGCGCGCTCATCGTGAGCCGTCGCCGGCAAGCGACATGCCGGCTCACGGCATGGCCCATCGACGGCATGGCGATTGCCCGGAGCCTGCAGCCGGGCTACGCGCGGCCGCTGCAAAGCCTGCCGCAAGCCTTGCCTTCCTTGGAGAACTGCCATGCCCCGCGTGATCTGGAAAGGTGCCATCAGCTTCGGCCTGGTGCACGTGCCGGTGGCGCTGTACCCAGCCTCGTCGGAATCGGGCATCGATTTCGACTGGCTGGACAAGCGCACGATGGACCCGGTGGGCTACCAGCGCATCAACAAGCGCACCGGCAAGGTGGTGGACAAGCAGCACATCGTGCGCGGCACCAAGGTCGACGACGGCGGCTATGTCGTGCTCAGCGACGACGAGATCCGCAACGCCTACCCCAAGACCATGCAATCCATCGAGATCGAGTGCTTCGTGCGGGCCGACCAGATCCCCTTCGTACACCTGGAGAAGCCGTACTACCTGGAACCGGTCGGCAAGAGCGAGAAGGTCTACGCGCTGCTGCGCGAAGCGATGCTGAGCGCCGGCGTGATCGGCATCGCCCGCGTGGTGATGCACCTGAAGGAACACCTGGCCGCGGTGATTCCCGCCGGCCCGGCGCTGATGCTGGACACCTTGCGCTGGGTCGACGAGATCCGGCCCTGGAACGAGCTGAAGCTGCCGCCCGAAGGCAAGGCCGCCGCCGGCCTGAAGGAGGCCGAGCTGAAGATGGCGGGGCAGCTGATCGAGGACATGACCGAACCCTGGCATGCCGAACGTTTTGCCGACCGCTTCACCGAGGCGATCCACGCGCTGGTGAAGCAGCGCGCCGAAGCCGGCAAGACCGAGCGCGTGCGGCCGCTCGAAGAGGCCGGTCCGGGCGAGCCACAGGGCAATGTCGTCGACCTGACCGAGCTGCTCAAACGCAGCCTCGGCGAGCGCAAGAAGCCGCCGACGCGCAAGCGGGCGTGAGCCCGTTGCTAAGCTGTTGTCGACGCGTCCGCTTCGGCGGCGAAACCGAGCCGCCGCATCGCTTCGCCCAGGCCTTGGCGGCAGGCGGCCAGTCCGCCCCAGGGGTCGGCGCCGCGCTGGCGCAGGTGGGCCACGGTGTCGGCGACAGTCCACTGCGCGCTCGAAGCCAGGTCGGCGAGCGCATCCCAGCCGATCGGCATCGACACGCCCAGCCCGGGCCGCGCGCGCGCCGAGTACGCCGCCACCGTGGTCGCGCCCAGGCCGTTGCGCAGGTAGTCGACGAAGATGCGTCCGACCCGGTTCGACGGCCCGCTGGTGGCGACGAAGCGCGACGGCACGGTCTTCGCCAGGTGCTGCACGATGGCCCGCGAAAAGGCCTTCACGGTGTCGGCCGACCAGCGCGGGGCGATCGGCAGCACCAGGTGCAGGCCCTTGCCGCCGCTGGTCTTGAGCCAGCAGCGCAGACCCAGTTCATCCAGCAGGGTGCGCACCAGCTGGGCAGCTTCGCGCACCTGCGGCCAGGCCACGCCTTCACCGGGGTCCAGGTCCAGCACCAGCCGGTTGGGCTGGTCGATGCGCCGCGTCGTCGCATTCCAGGGGTGGAACTCGATCACGTTCATCTGCGCGGCACCGATCAGCGCCTCGACGCTGGCCACCTCGATCAGCGCCTCGTGCTCGGGCCACAGCGCCGCATCCAGCACACGCAGGCCGGGGATGCGCAGGCCTTCGGCGTGCTTCTGGAAGAACATTGCGCCGCCCACGCCGGCCGGCGCCCGCAACAACGCCACCGGCCGGCCCGCCAGCTGCGGCAGCAGATGCCCGGCCACCTGCTCGTAGAAGCGCACCAGGTCGATCTTGCGCAACCCGCTGTGCTTGTCGATCACGCGATCGGGATGGCTGATGGCCAGCGCGCCGACCTGCGCTGGCGACGCTCGTTGCGGCTTCCGCTGCGATTTCTGCGGTGATTTCGGCTGTGAGGGCGACTGCGGCTCCGAACGCTGTTCCGCGCCCACCTGGCGCGCCGGCTTGTCGCTGCGCAGGCCCTGGAAGACGGCATGGCGGATGTTGCCGTCGGGCGTCCAGCTGGCGAAGCGCACCTGAGCCACCAGTTGGGGCCGCACCCAGTGCGGCGCGGCATCGCTGCGGCGATGGCGCTGTCGCGGGTCCGGCGGATCGGCGAAGGGTGTGCGTGTGACTTCGAGTGCGGCCAGCTGGCGATGCAGCGTCCTGGCCGCGGCCTGGCTGAAGCCCGTGCCGACGCGGCCCACCGGCCGCAGGTGGCCGGCATCGTCATGCTGGCCGAGCAGCAGCGCACCCACGGCCTGCGCGGAGTCGCTGCGTTCGGTGAAGCCGCCGATCACGAACTCCTGCCGCTGGCCGCACTTGAGCTTCAACCAGCTGTCGCTGCGCCGGCTGACATACGGGGCATCCTGGCGCTTGACGATCAGGCCTTCGAGCTGCAGCCCGCAGGCCGCCTGCAGCGCCTCGGAAATCTCGCCGGGCAGGTCCTCGCTGAAGCGCAGCGGCCCATCGGCCACGTCGGCCAACAACTCGCGCAGCCGTCGGCGACGCTGCAGCAGCGGCTGCTCGCGCAGGTCCTCGCCGCCGAACAAGGGCAGGTCGAACAACCAGTAGACGATGGCCTCGGTGCGCCCGGCATCGAAGGCGTTCTGCAGGCGATTGAACTCGGGCCGGCCATCCGGACCGTTGACGACGATCTCGCCATCCAGCCAGGCCTCATCGACCGGCAGCCGGGCCAGCGCGGCGGCCAGCGGCTCGAGCTTGCGCGTCCAGTCCTGGCCGCTGCGCGTGAACAGGCGTGCGCGGCCGTGCGTGATGCGCGCCAGCAGGCGGTAGCCGTCGAACTTCATCTCGGCGCGCCAGTCGCCGCCAGTGGGCACCTGCGTCGCCAGCACGGCCAGCTGGGGCGATAGCGTGGTTGGCAGCGCGTGCTGCCTGGTCTTGCCGGCCGAGCCGGCTTCTCTTGTCGACGCTGGCGGCAGAGCCTGCGCGGCGGCACCGAGCACGCTGCCCGGCTCGGCGGCGAGCACGTCGTAGTCGGCCCGCGGCCGGGCCCAGGCGTCGCGCTTCTTGAACAGCAGCCAGGCTTCGGCGTCGCCGGTTTTCTTCGGTGCCATGCGCACCAGTTCCCAACGGCCGCGCAGCTTGTGGCCGCTGAGATCGAATTCCAGCTTGCCCGCGCGCACCCCGCGCCGCGCCTGGGCCGCACCACCCACCGGCGTCCACCGGCCCTGGTCCCACACCTGCACCTGGCCGGCACCGTACTGGCCCGGCGGTATCGTGCCTTCGAAGTGGCGGTAGGCCAGCGGGTGGTCTTCCACATGCACCGCCAGCCGTTTGTCCGCCGGATCCAGGCTCGGCCCCTTGGGCACCGCCCAGCTGAGCAGCACGCCGTCGAGTTCAAGCCGGAAGTCGTAGTGCAGGTGGCTGGCGTGGTGCTTCTGCACCACGAAGGCCAGGTCCCCGTTCGGCGCAGCGGCCTCGGCGCGCGGCTCCGGCGTGCGCTTGAAGTCGCGCTTGGCGTGATAACGCCGCAGCGGCGCGGGTGCTGCGGCGCGGCGGGTCGAAGCCACAGGCATGGCGCCCCCGTCGCGTGCTCAGGTGTGGCGCTCGCCGCGTTCGGCCTCCTGGCCGGACGGCGTCTGCGCATCGAGCCCGCGGTCGGGCGATTCGGCCACCTGGGTCGTGTCGCCGGCGTGTTCGATCAGCTCGTCGATGAGGAAGCGGCCATAGTGCTGCGCACGCTCGGCGTGCCACGGCCGCACCGCATCGGCCACCCGCCTCGCCATGTCCAGGTTCGGCACCTTCACCAGCAGCCAGTGGTAGCCCTGCTCGGCCATCACGCGGTGCGCCTTGATCAGGTTGAGTTCCTGGCCGATGCCGGCGAGGGGGCTGGCACTGGCCAGGTCCTGGTCGATCTGCGTCAGCATCTGGCGCGGCGTGTAGCGCACCATGTCCGCGTAGGTCGGGCCCAGCGCGAGCACGGCAATGACGGCGCCGTCCAGGTCGTCCGCGCTGGGCAGCTGGATCAGCACATGGCCGACAGGCTTGAAGACGCCGAAACTGGTCTGCGGTGCAGAAGAGTCCATGATGGGCCTGGCTTTCTCAAGGTGGTGAAGAACGGGCAAGACGGGTGCCTGTGGCGCGCGGGTGGGTTCACCACCAGGCTTCGAACAGGCGCGCCAGCGATTCCTTGGCACGCTGAAACAAGGGGCGCTTGCGCCAGGCCGCCGCTTCGATGGCCTGCGAAGCCTCCAGGTCGCGCTGGAACATGCGCGCCATCGCATCGCCGAAGTCTTCGCCGATGACCACCGCATTGACCTCGTTGTTGCCGGAAAAGCTGCGCCAGTCCATGTTGCTGGAGCCCACCGTCGAGACCACGCCATCGATCACCGCGGTCTTGGCGTGCAGCACTGCGTCCTGCAGTTCGTAGAGCTTCACGCCGGACTTCAGCAGGCGTTCGTAGTAGCTGCGGCCGGCATGCAGCACCGGCGAGAAGTCGCTCACGGAAGGCAGCACCAGCCGCACGTCGACGCCGCGTTCGGCGGCTTCGCACAGCGCATCGATCATGTCCTGGCCGGGCGCGAAATAGGCCATCGTCAGGTGCACGCTGCGTTGCGACGCATCGATGGCGGTGAGCAGCAGCGCGTAGATGCGGTTGAACTCGTCGTCCGGGCTGGACGGCACGATGCGCATCAGCTGCTGCCCCGTGCTGCGCGCGGCCGATGGGGGCTTGGGCGGCACCGGCGGCAGCTCGCCGCGGCAGCCTTGCTGCGCCCAGGTCTCGCGCACCAGATCGTCCAGCGCCGCGGCGGCGGGGCCACGCAACTGCACCTGCGTGTCGCGCCAGCCCTCGGCCTTGATGCCCTCGGGCGCCTGCCGCCGCTGCCGCCCGAAGGACCCAGTGGCATAGACCGCGCTGATGTTGATGCCGCCGGTGATGGCGACTTCGCGGTCGACCACCAGGATCTTGCGGTGGTCGCGGTGCGTGATGTCCCAATAGCCCGGGCGCTTGATCGGGTTCACCGGGTTGAAGGCACAGGTGGGGACGCCGGCGTCGCGCAGCGATTGGAAGTAGCTGCCGTCGGTGCCGATCGAGCCCAGCGCGTCGTAGATCAGCAGCACCTGCACGCCTTCGGCGCGCTTCTTCGCCAGCAGCGCGGCCAGGCGCTGGGAAATCGCGATGTCCTCGATGATGTAGCTCTCGAACAGGACGGTCCGCCGCGCCTTGTCGATGGCCTCGAACATGGCGGCGAAAGTGGCCGGGCCATCGATCAGCAGCCGGGCTTCGTTGCCCGCGTGCAGGTCCACTTCGCCGAAGCTGGACATCGCCGCCAGCTGACGCTGCACCAGCGAGGCGCTGCCCTGCTCGCCGACACGGCGCAGCAGCTGTTCACGCTCGTCGTGCTGCAGCCGGCCGCGATGGCCGGTGACCGTCACCTGGCTGGCCACGGCGCCGGTGCTGGGGGTCGGCCGACCCGGCGGCGGCCTGTCCGCGCGCGGCATGGGCGGCGTGATGGCGCAGCCGGCCAGGACCGCCAGCAACAGCATGGCCAGCACCGCGGCCACCGGGACGCTGACGCAGGGGGTTCGCCGGGGCATCATCCCTGCCACTCTAGGAACCGGGCGCCGGCAAGCCCATCGGAGACGGGCCGCACGCGTTGTAGGACAAGGCGGCGCCCAGCCGCGCGGTTTGCCCTACGCCGGGATGCGTCGGCACGCCGCTGCCGGCGCGGCTGGCGTGTCCCCCGCTACCATCGGCCCAATGCCGCAGCATCAGGAGGAACCCGGTTTGAGCATCGATCGCGCCTATGCCGAACTCGGCCTGCCCCCGGATGCCAGCGACGCGCAGGTCAAGGCCGCCTGGCGTCGCCTGGTGTCGCACTGGCATCCGGATCGCAATGCCTCGGCCGAGGCCGCGCGAAGGATGCAGCGCATCAACGGGGCCTACGAACAGATCCGCTTGTCAAGCGTCACCGAAGGCGTGGACGCTGGCCCGGAGGGGCCGGACAGCGAGCCGCCCGAGCCCTCCGATCCGGCGCCGGGCCGTACCGTGCGGCGCAAGCTGCGATTGTCGCTGGAAGAGGCGGCGCTGGGCTGCACGCGGGTCGTGCGCGGACGGTTGAGCTGCCCGTGCGCCGCCTGCGAGGGCAGCGGTGCGCTGGCACCGGAGGCGGCCTGCCCGCGCTGCGACGGTGCCGGCACGGTGCCCAGCGGCCTGTGGTTCATCTGGCCGCCGGTGCGCTCGACCTGCAGCGGCTGCGACGGCAGCGGGCTGGTGCACCGCAGCTGCCTGGCCTGCGAAGGGCGCGGCCAGCAGTCGCTGCGTTACCAGCGCACGGTGCGCATCCCGGGCGGCGTGCGGCGCGGCGATGTGCTGGTCGCCGACGGCGCCGGCGAAGGACAGGGCGGCTTCGACGGCCGGCTGGAGCTGCTCATCGAATGGCGCCCTCACCCCTTTTTCGTGGCGGGTGACGACGGCAGCCTGCGCTGCGAGATGCCGGTGGACGGCTTCGCCTGGCTGGCCGACGCCTGGATCGAGGTGCCCACGCTCAGCGGCCTGCAGCAGATGCGGCTGCGGCGCGGACGCCATGTGTACCGGCTGCGTGGCCAGGGCCTGCCGCTGCAGCGCCGTGGCAGCACGCGTGGCGACTTTGTCGTCACCGTGACGCCGAGCTTTGCCGAATCGCTCAGCGCCGAACAGCAGTCGCTGCTGGCACAACTGGCGGCCGCGGCGCAGGGGCAGCCCGCGGCCGCGGCCGTGCGCGACTGGCGCGAGGCGCTGCAGGCCTGGGCCCGGCAACAGCCCTCGGCCTCCACGGCATGACCGGCATGACCGGCATGACCGACCCGGCCGGCCCCGCCACGCCACCGCCGCCAGCGGACAGCAGCGCCCTGGACGGCTTCCTGCACGCGCTGCCGAAGATGGAGCTGCACTGCCACTTGCTCGGCACGGTGCGCCGGTCCACCTTCGAGGCCTTGGCCCGGCGCGAAAACGCACCGATCCCGGCGGCCGACATCGAGGCCTTCTACACCCGCGGCGAGAAGCCGGTCGGCGTGCTGCGCGTGCTGCGGGCGCTCGATGCCTGGCTGCTGAAGACGCCGGACGACTTCCATCGCCTGACCTACGAGTACCTGGAGGACGCGGCACGCCACCAGGTGCTGTATGCCGAGTTCTTCTGGAACCCGACCGGCACCGCCCGGGTGTCCGGCCTGGCCTACCCGGCCGTGCTGGCGGCGGTGCGCCGCGCCATCGCCGATGCCGCGCAGGACTTCGGCATCACCGGCCGCCTGGTGCCGGCGATCGACCGTGAGGCCGATGCCGCGGCGGCGCTGGAGATGGTGCAGTGGGTACTGCAGCACCGTGCCGACGAGGTGCCGGGCATCGGCATCGACTACCGCGAGGAACTGGGCCCGCCGGAGCGCTTCGTACAGGCCTATGCGGCCGCGCGGGCAGCCGGCCTGAAGGCCACTGCGCATGCCGGCGAATTCGGCCTGCCGGCGGCGAACGTGCGCACCGCGATCGAGCAGTTGCAGGTCGATCGCATCGACCACGGCTACACCATCGTCGACGACCCGGCGCTGGCGCGGCAGGCGCGCGAGGCCGGCCTGGTCTTCACCGTGGTGCCGACCAATTCCTACTACCTGCGCACGCTGGCACCGCAGCGCTGGGCGCTGGATCACCCGATCCGGCAGATGCGCGCACTGGGCTTGCGCGTGCACCCGAACACCGACGATCCGACGCTGCACCATGTCACGCCCACCGGCGCCTGGCGCATGATGCTGCGCGACTTCGGCTACAGCATCGACGACCTGCGCCACTGCCTGCTGAACGGCCTGGACGCGGCGTGGATCGACGAGGGCACACGCCGCCGCTGGCGCACCGAATTCTGCGAGCGCTTCGATGCGCTGCGCCAGCAGTGGCTGCCGCCCGCGCCGGCATGAACACCGCCATCGCTTCACTTCCCTGGCCTTTCCCGGAGTCGACATGACCACCAGCCGACCATCGCCGCTGCGACTGATAACACTTTATTTGCTCGGCATAGGCCTGATGCTCGCCGGCCCGGCGCTGCGGGCGCAGCCGGCCTGGCCGGCCCGCAGCATCAGCTTCATCGTGCCCTATAGCGCCGGCGGCAGCCTGGACGCCACGGCACGCCTGGTCGCCCAGCGCCTGGCTGAGCGGCTGGGCCAGCAGGTGGTGATCGAGAACGTCACCGGCGCCGGCGGCGGCCTGGGCTTCGCGAAAGCGATGCAGGCGCCGGCCGATGGCTACACCTTCCTGATCGCCGGCGATTCGCCGCTGAACCCGAACGCGCCCGCCGGCGGCCCGTACTACAAGCACGACGTGCTGAAGGAGCTGGTGCCGGTGGTGCTGGTCAACACCGCGCCGATGGTGCTGGTGGCCCACCCCGCGCTGCCCGCGAACACGCTGGGCGAGCTGATCGCGCTGGCGCGCAAGCAGCCGGGCCGGCTGTCGTATGCCACCTCGGGCATCGGCACGCTGCCGCACCTGGCCACCGAGATGATCAAGCAGCAGGCGCGGGTGCACATGGTGCACATTCCCTACCGCGGCGGATCGCAGATCGCCAACGACGTGGCCGGCAACCAGGTCGACCTGGCGATGTTGATCGCCGCATCGGCCGCGCCCTTCGTGCAGGCCAAGACGCTGAAGCCGATCGCCGTGACCGGCGAGCGCCGGCTCGCGCTGCTGCCCGAGGTACCGGCCGCCGCCGAGACAGCCGGCTTCAAGGACTTCAAGGTCGTCAGCTGGGCCGGCCTCTATGCGCCGGCGAAGACACCGGCGGCGGTGGTCGCGCGGCTGGCGCAGGAGGTCGACGAGGTGCTGAAGACCGAGGCCGTGCGCGACAAGCTGGCGCAGCAGGGTGCGCTGGCCGGCGGCGGCACGCCGGCGGCATTCATCAGCTTCATCGAGCAGGACCGCGCGCGCATCGGCCGCGTGCTGCAGGTGACCTCGCTGCGCGAGTGAGGCGATGGCCGGTGCGTCGCAAGATCGACGGCCAGGCCCGCTGGCCCAGGGTCCACGACCGGTCTGGCTGGACACCGACCCCGGCTTCGACGACTGGCTGACGATGCTGATGCTGGCCGCCCACCCGGGGCTGCGCTGGCTGGGCATCAGCGTGGTCGCCGGCAATGCGCCGCTGGACATCACGCTGGCCAACGCGCTGGCGATCCGCCAGCTGCACAGGCTGCAGGTGCCGGTCTACCGCGGCTGCGACCGGCCGATCGCCGGCACGCTGGACACCGCGCAGCACATCCTCGGCGCGCAGGGCCTGCGCAGCACCGGCCTGCCGCTGCCGCCGGCCCAGGCCTTGCCCGACGGCGACGATGCCGTGGCGGCGCTGCTGGCGGCCTTGCGCCACAGCCCGATGCCGGTGACGCTGATCGCGATCGGCCCGCTGACCAACATCGCCCGCGCGCTACAGGCCGAGCCGGACGCCGCGGCGCGGATCGACGAACTGGTGTTGATGGGCGGCTCCACCGAACGCGGCAACCACACGCCGGCGGCCGAGTTCAACATGCATGCCGACCCCGAGGCGGCCGACATCGTGTTCAGGGCCGGGCTGCGACGGCGCATGTTCGGCCTCAACCTGTGCCGGCAGGTGCTGCTGCGGCAGGCCGATGTCGACCAGGTGCGCCAGTGGCCGGGCCAGCCGGCGCAGTGCCTGGCCGACCACCTGGACGCCTACCAGCGCATCCGCAGCGCCAACGGCAGCGTGCCGATGCCGCTGTACGACCCGGTGGTCGCGGCCTGGCTGTGGCAGCCGGCGCTGTTCGGCTTTCAATCGGCGCGGGTGGACATCGAGCTGCAGGGCCGCTTCACCCGCGGCATGACGGTGTGCGACTTGCGGCCCGCCGCGCTGCCGGCCGCGAATGCCGAGCTGGCGATGACCGCCGACGGGCCGGCCGTGGTGGCACTGGTGCTGCAGGTGCTGCAGCGTGCGCTGCAGGCCTGAGCGCCCGTGGATCTTCCGTTCAGGTCCGGCCCGGGCTGCGCGTGCCCAGCCAGGTCCCGCCCAGCACCGCCGCCAGCCCGGCCAGGTGCCAACCGGTCAGCGGCTCACCGAGCAGCAGCACCGCAAAACCCACGCCGAAGATCGGCACCCAGTAGACGTACAGCGAGGTGCGCGCCACGCCCAGCGTGGTGAGCGCGCGGTTCCACACCAGTGCGCCGGCGGCGGTGGCCAGCAGGCCGGACATCATCAGCAGCAGGCCGTGCGCCCAGGTGAACTGGGCCCAGGCGATGCCGAAGGGCGACGGCCGCAGCGCCATGTGCAGCATCAGCATCACGGCGCCCATCGCATGCACCACCGTGCTGATCACCACCGAGTCCAGCTGCCGCGCCAGGCGCTGCACCAGCACGCCGCCCGAGACCCAGCTGAGCACGGAGCCCAGCACCAGCAGGTCGCCCAGGCTGCCGCTGCCCAGCGCCGCGCCGGGCCGGTTCAGCACCACCATGGCGACACCGCCGAAGCCCAGCACCACGCCGCCGATGCGCGCCGGCGTCAACCGGTCGCCCAGCAGCGCGGCCGCCATCAGGGCCGAGATCAGCGGGTTCAGCGCGATGATCAGCGCGGCGTTCGCCGCGGTGGTGCGCGCAATGCCTTCGGTGAACACGATCTGGTTCAGGTAGACCATCAGCACCGCGCAAACGCCCAGCGTCAGCGCCTGGCTGCGCGTCAGCCGAGGCCAGTGCCGGCCGCGCCAGTGCAGCAAGGCGATCAGCGCCAGTCCGGCGACGATCATGCGCAGCGTGGCCACCGCCATCGTGTCGTAGCGGCTGACCAGCAGCTTGACCACCGAAAGGTTGGCGCCCCACAGCGCCATCGTGCCCAGCAACAGCCAGCGCATCGTGGCGCCGCTGGTGGCGCCTTCGTTTGGGCCGCTCACTTTGAGAGCAATCCCGCCGAACCGGTGGGCAGCAGGTTCGGCGGGGCACGGAGCCGGATCGTGAGCATCGGCCGATTGTGCCGGTGTTGCGTGCCGGTGAACGGCCCCGGCCCATACGGACCGGGGTGAGCGGGCCCCGGGTCAGGCGTCGACCAGCCCGGCTTCCGCGGTGTGAGCGCTGCGCTTGAGCAGGGTCTCGATGTGCGCGATCAGCGCATCCTCTTCGTAAGGCTTGCCCAGCAGCACGCTGACGCCGGCCTCGGCAGCGACGGCGCGGTGCTTGTCGTCCGACGAGGTGATCATGATGATCGGGATGTGCTTCGTGCTGGGGTTGCCGCGCACATGGCGGGTGAGCTCGAAGCCATCCATGCCGGGCATTTCGACATCGGTGATCAGCACGTGCGGCATCGCGTCGGCCATGTGCTTCATGGCCTCGAAGCCATCCTCGGCCAGCGCGACGCGGTAATGGAACTTGGCGAGCAGGCGACTGGTCTTGACGCGCACGACCTTGGAATCGTCGGCAATCATCACCAGGGTTTCTTCGGGCGTGCGCAAAGTCGCGGGCGCAGCGGCAGCGGCGCGTTCGGCTGCTGCGCGCTCGGTAGCGGCGCGTTCGGCTTGCTGGCGTTCTGCCTGCGCACGTTGCTCGGCAGCGACGCGCGCGGCTTCGGCTTCGGCTTCGGCTTCGGCTTCGGCTTCGGCCTCGGCCTCGGCATGACGCTGGGCTTCCAGGCGCGCGGCGGCTTCTTCAGCGGCTTGCTGGCGTGCGGCTTCTTCTGCCGCAGCGCGTTCGGCAGCAGCACGCTCGGCAGCGGCATGTTCGGCGGCTTGGCGCTCGGCGTCCAGCCGGGCCACTTCCTCGGCAGCCAGGCGTTCGGCTTCTCGCAGCGCGGCTTCTTCGGCTGCGGCTTGTTCTGCTGCAGCTTGCTCCGCTGCAGCTCGCTCAGCTGCGGCTTGTTCGGCCGCAGCCTGTTCGGCGGCCAGCCTTGCGGCATGCTCGGCGGCTTCAGCGGCCTCAGCCAGCCGCTGGGCCTCCAGGCGTGCGGCCTCTTCAGCAGCGGCCTGCTCGTCGGCCAGGCGCTGGGCTTCCAGCCGTGCGGCGTTATCGGCTGCACGCGCCGCGGCGCGTGCAGCTTCCGCACGCTCGGCTTCGGCACGCTCTTCGGCCAAGGCCTCTTCGGGCCCGGGCAGCGAGGAGATCGGCGGCGGCGGCAGTGCTTCGCTCTTGCGCCGGCGGCTGCGCAGCCAATCCACCAGCAGCCAGAGAGCCAGCGCCGCCAGCAGCGCCCACAACAGATAGTCGTTCATCAATCAGGTGTCCTTGCAAGGGGCTCGTGCTTCCGGCGGGCCCGGCACAGGGGGTGCGGGCAGCCCCCTGCCTGCAGCATGGGCGAAGTTCAAGACCGTATCGTGTAAAGGATAGCGGCGAAGCTCGGCGGCAAAGCGGGGATTTGTGACGGATCTGCCGGCCAATCTCGCGGAATCGCCGGGCTGCGGCATGATCGATGGCATGCATGCAACGCCTGCCGTCCGAGCCCTGGTCTTCGACATCTTCGGCACCGTCGTCGATTGGCGAAGTTCATTGATCCGCGAGGGCCAGGCCCTCGGCCAGCGCCTGGGCCTGGCGGCCGACTGGCCGGCCTTTGCCGACGCCTGGCGCGCCGGCTACCGCCCGGCGATGGCGCGCGTGAGCCGCGGCGAACTGCCGTGGATCAACATCGACGGCCTGCACCGGCTGATCCTCGACGAACTGCTGCCGCGCTTCGGTCTCGAGTCCCTGCCCGAGACCGAACGCGATGCGCTGAACCGCGCCTGGCACCGGCTGGACCCCTGGCCCGATGCCGTGCCGGGCCTGACTCAGCTGCGCCAGCGCTTCGTGCTGTCGACCTTGTCGAACGGCAATGTTGCGCTGCTGGTGAACATGGCCAAGCGCGCCGGCCTGCCCTGGGACTGCGTGCTGTCGGCCGAACTGATCGGCCGCTACAAGCCGGACCTGGAGGTCTACCGCCGGGCCGCGCAGCTGCTGGGCTTTGCGCCCGAGCAGGTGCTGATGGTGGCCGCGCACCCGTCGGACCTGATGGCCGCGCAGCAGGCCGGCCTGAAGACCGCCTACATCCCGCGCCCGGCCGAACACGGGCCCGGCGGCTGGATGGAATCGACCGCAGGCTGCCGCTTCGACTGGCAGGCGCCGGACCTGCCGGCGCTGGCGCAGCACCTGGCCTGAAGCGCGCTCAGGCCTTCGCCGCCGAAGGCTCCGAGCGCAGCAAGGCCACCACCAGATCGGTCTGCGTGACGATGCCGACCAGGCGTTCACCACCGCTGATGATCGGGATGTGGTGGTGGCCAGTCGACGAGAAGATCGGCACCAGTTCGGCCAGGCTGCGATCGGCGCTGGCCACGCGCACCTGGCGCGTCATGATCTGGCCGACGACCTCGGGCTTGTCGGAGTGCACGCCCGGCGTGGCGCGGATCAGGCGCTTGAGCTTGTCGTCGAAACCGTCGTAGACATCCAGGTCGGCGGCGCGCAGAAAGTCCGCCAGCGTGACGATGCCGACCACGCGGTGGCGCTTGTCCACCACCGGCAAGGCCTTGATGCGGTGCCGACGCAGCAGCGACCAGGCTTCCTGCAGCGGGCTGCCGAATTCGACGCAGATCGGCCCGCGCGTCATCACGTCGCTGCAGCGCAGCGCGGCCAGGCGCCGGCCATGGGCTTGCAGCTCGGCCTGTTCGAGCAGGTGCTGCAGGTCGTCGCGCGGCACATCGAGCACCTGGTTGTACTGGGCCAGCGCGGCATCGAGATCGGCCTCGGTGAAACGCGGCGGCGTGGCCAGCAGCGCACCGCCTGCCGCTGCCGCGGGCTCACGCTGCGCATGCGGGTAGCGGCGCCCGGTCAGCGGGTTGTAGACCATGCCGGCAGCCACCAGCAGCAGCGAATTCAGCGCCACCGGGAACAGCGCGAAGCGCCAATCGGTGACACCGCCGAGCACCGTCAACAAGGCCGCCGCGCCGCCCGGTGGATGCAGGCAGCGCAGCGCCAGCATCGCGCCGATGGCCAGGGCGGTGCCCACCGCCGCGACCACCGGCGTGGGCAGGCCAGCCACCGCCTGGGCTGCTGAAGCCGCTTGCAGCGCCGGCGGTGCCAGCCAGTGCACGCTGAAGATGCCGACCAGCGCCGACACGGTGTTGCCGCCCAGCACCGCCCAGGGCTGCGCCAGCGGACTGGCCGGCACGCCGAACACCAGCACTGCACTGGCGCCCAGCGGCGCCACCAGCCAAGCCAGATCGGAGGGGCCGCCCAACCAGCGGCACAGGCCGCCGGCCAGCAGCAACCCGAGCCCGGCGCCCAGCACCACGCGCAGCCGTTCCCGGGCATCGATCTTCAGCGGCGCCGGGCGCAGCGCCTGCAGCCACTGGCGCCAGTCCAGCTTCATCCCACGGTTCATGCGGCTCTGCTCATGCGAATTCATTCTGCCGGAAGGCCTGCGCGCCACCGGATCGCAAAGACCCGCAGTCCGTCGCGCTAAGCTCGGCCTCGTCATCCCAGGGAGTCGTGAGCATGAGCGTGCAAGACCGCGTGAAGGTCCGGGAGGTCCGGCTGCTGTCGGACAACTGGTACACGCTGAAGACCACCACCTTCGACTGGCGCCGCAGCGACGGCCGCTGGCAGGAGTGCAAGCGCGAGACCTACGACCGCGGCAACGGCGCGGTACTGCTGCTGTACAACCGCGCGCGCCGCAGCGTGGTGCTGACGCGGCAGTTCCGCTACCCGGCCTTCGTCAATGGCCACGACGGCCTGCTGATCGAAGCCCCGGCCGGCCTGCTGGACGACGCCACGCCGGAAGAATGCATACGCGCCGAAGCCGAGCAGGAAGTGGGCTTCCGGGTGCGTGCGCCGCACAAGGTGTTCGACGCCTTCATGAGCCCCGGCTCGGTGACCGAGCGGCTGCACTTCTTCGTCGCCGAATACGACCCCGAAGACCGCATCGGCGCCGGCGGCGGTCTGGAGCATGAGGGCGAGGACATCGAGGTGCTCGAACTCACGCTGGACGAAGCGCTGCAACAGGTCGCCCGCGGCGAGATCCGCGACGGCAAGACCATCATGCTGCTGCAGCATGCCGCGCTGTATTTGATGGGCGACTGAATTGCCCGGCGCCACGATGGACCCGATCGTCGCGCGCAACTTCCTGATCGCGCTGCTGATCGGTGCGCTGATCGGCATCGAACGCGAGAAAAAGAAGGACAGCGACCCCGGCCAGGCCTTCGGCGGCATCCGCACCTACACGCTGCTGGCGCTGCTGGGCGCAACCTCGGCCTGGCTGGCGCGCCACCTGCAGACGCCCTGGCTCTTCGCCGCGGTGCTACTGGTGGTCGGTGGCGCTGTCATTGCAAGTTATCTGCGGCAGGGCCGCGCCGGCACCGACGTGCCGGGCCTGACCAGCGAGGTGGCCGCGCTGGTGGTGTGCGTGCTGGGCGCGATGGTGGTCGTCGGCGATGCGATGCTGGCGGTGGCGCTGGCGGTCATCACCTCGGCGCTGCTGGCCTACAAGCAGCCGCTGCATGGCCTGGTGCAGCGCATCGGCAGCGACGACCTGTTCGCCGCGATCAAGCTGTTGATCGCCTCCTGCATCGTGCTGCCGCTGCTGCCCGACCGCACGCTGGACCGCTGGGACGCGCTCAACCCCTACACGCTGTGGCTGCTGGTGATCCTGATCTCGGCGCTGTCGCTGCTGGGCTACGTGGCGGTGCGCCTGCTCGGCACCAGCAACGGCGCGGCGATCACCGGCATTGCCGGCGGGCTGGTGTCGTCCACCGCCACCACGCTGAGCTTTGCGCGCAGCAGCGCCACGCAGCCCGGCAACGGCCATGCACTGTGCGCCGGCATCCTGCTGTCCTGGAGCGTGATGGTGCTGCGCGTGCTGGTGCTGGTGGCGGTGCTGAACCCGGCCTTGCTGCCGGCCTTTGCGCTGCCCTTCGGCGCGATGGCCGGCACCACCACGGCCTTTGCGCTGT
Source organism: Aquabacterium sp. (assembly GCF_035476535.1). Classification (GTDB taxonomy): domain Bacteria; phylum Pseudomonadota; class Gammaproteobacteria; order Burkholderiales; family Burkholderiaceae_C; genus Pseudaquabacterium. The sequence continues at coordinate 16,523 of NZ_DATILJ010000093.1, read as the reverse complement.
GGCACTACCGCGCCGGCCGGCAGACGCCGGCACCGATGCCAGCGGGCCAAGTGAGCGTCAACAACCCGTTCAGCCTGACCGCGGCCATGCGCTTCGGCGCGCTGTTCGCCCTCGTGATGCTGGCCACGCGCATCGCGCAGCTGCATGCGCCGGGCGTCGGCGTCTATCTCGTGTCGGCACTCGCCGGGCTGGTGGACGTGGACGCCGTCACGCTGTCGCTGGCGCGCCAGGCCGGCGATGCGGCGGCCTTGTCGCAGGCCGCGCTGGCGATCACGCTGGCGGTGCTGAGCAACACGGGGGTCAAGGCCGGCATGGTGATGGTGCTGGGGCGCGGGCCGGTGCGGGCGCAGGTGGCGTGGGCCAGCGGCGCGATCCTGGGCGCGACCCTGCTGGCGGCGGCGCTGCGCTGAGGACCGTGGACCGCGCTCGCGCCGGGGGGTGAGAAACAGCGGTCAGTGCTGCGCCGCGTTCACGCGGTGCTTCGCCTGGATGGCACGCATCGCGGCCCGCGTGCGCTGCGCTGCCGCGTCGTCGCCGGTGGCCTGCTGCGCCGCGGCCAGGTCTTTCAGCACCTCGGCCAACTGCAGGCTCCAGGCCGGGTCGAACAGCGCACGGTGCAGCTCGGCGGCCCGCACCAAGGGCGGCAGCGCCGCGCCGGCCTGGCCTTCGCGCAGCAGGGCCTGGCCCAGCACGGCCGTGGCCTGCGCCTCGGCCAGCGGGCGGTGGCGGCGCTGCGGATCCCGCGCCAGGGCCGCGAGGGCTTGTTCGGCGTAGCCGCGGGCCGGCGCGGCCTGGCCCAGCGCCAGGTGCAGGCGGGCCGCTTCGGCCAAGCGCGGCGCGGGCTCGCCATCGGCCGGCAAGGGCGGCAGCTGACGCTGGATGCGATCGGCCTGGAACTCGGCCAGCGCCTGCTCGGCCCGCCCGGTGGCCAGCAGCAACGCGCGGCGCGGCAGCACCAGCAGGCGCAGCTGGCCGGTGCCGGCGCCTTCGATGATGGCCTGGGCCCGGGCCAGCAAGGCCTCGGCCTCGGCATGGCGGCCCAGCGCCACCTTCGCCTCCGCGCGGAAGGCCAGCAGCGGGCCCTGCAGGTCGGGCAGCTTGTGCAGATCGGGCAGCAGGCGTTCGACCTCGGTGTAGACCCGCAGCCCTTCTTCGACACGGCCGTGGCTGACCAGCGCGCGGCCCAGTGCCGTGAGGATCGTCGAGGCCATCGGGGCGTGGGAAGCCTTGGCCCGGCGCGCCCAGTCCGCGGCCGGGCGGATGACGGCAGGGCCCTCGGCGAAGCGCCCGACGCGGTGGAGGAAGTCCGCGAGCTTGAACTCGTTGAAGTGAACCATGTACGCATCGGCGCCCTCATAGGCTCGGGCCCGCGCCAGGGCCTGCCGATAGCGTTGTTCGGCGGCCTCCAGCTCATCCGCCTGGTACAGCACGTCGGCCAGCGCGCTGTAGATCGCGGTCAGCATGCTGCCACCGGCTTCCGGGCGGGCCTCGGCATGGCGGATCGCCTCTTCGAGCGCGGATCTGGCCAGTACCGGCTGGCCCGTGTAGTACGCGTTTTCGCCCTGCCCCTGAAGGGCGCGCACCAGGTCGGCCGACACCGGCTGCGTGCGCGCAAAGGCCACGGCCCGGGTCCCCGCCTCCAGGCCCTTCGCCGGGTCGAGGCGGCGGTAGAGCGACGCGAGGGCGATGTCGAGCTCGAAGCGGGTCGCCGACTGCCGCTCGCCCAGCGCGTCGAGCAGGCGGCCGGCCTCGGCCAGCGCGGCGAGCGCGTCGTCGCGCTGCTCCAGGTTGGTCAGTGCGTAGCCGTGGTCGATGAGTGCCGCCGCCGCCTCGCGGCTGTGCACGCCGAAGCTGCTGCGCGCCAGCGCCAGGCGTTGCTGCTGCAGCGCGGCGGCCTGGTCGAGCACGCCCATGTCCTCGTACATCGAGGCCAGGATCTTCATGATGCGCAAGCGCGCCGCGGGTTGCGACTGCAGATCGTTGCCAATGCGCCGGGCACCGCTGTCCAGCAACTGCCGCGCGGTGGCGTCGCGTGCGGCCTGGGGATCGGCCTGGTCACCGGAGTTGGCGCGGAAAACCGCTTCGATGAAGCCCTGTACCGCGGTAGCGGTGGCGGCTTCGGCGGTGGCGCGCCTGGCTTCCTCGTTCGCACGCTGCGCCTCGGCACTGGCACGCAGCGCCTCCGCATTCGCGCGGGCGGCCTGCAGCCGCGCCTCATGCGCCTGCCAGGCGGCCACGCCGGCGCCCCCGATCAGCGCCACGACCACCGCCGCCGCGGCGCTCACCTGCACGCGATGGCGGCTGATGAAGCGCCCGGCCCGGTAGCTCAGCCGGTCCGGTTGCGCCAGCACTGGTTCACGCGCCAGGTGGCGGCGCAGGTCTTGTGCGAAGGCGTCGACGCTCGGGTAGCGCTCGGCCGGATCCTTCTTCAGCGCCATGTTCAGGATCGCGTCGAGGTCGCCGCGCAGTTGCTGCTTCAGCGCCGCATCGCCAGCCACGCTGCTGGCCTGCGCCGGATGGGTCTCGGCAATGGCCTGCTGCAGCGCGGCGGCGCTGGCGCGTGCCAGGCGGTAGGGCCGCTCGCCGCTCAGCAGTTCGTAGGCCAGCACGCCCAGGCTGTAGACATCGCTGGCGGTGGACAGCGGCTCGCCGCGGATCTGCTCCGGGCTGGCGTAGTCGGGCGTCAGCATGTGGCCGGCGCGCTGGGTCAGCGCCGTCTCTTCGGTCCGCTCGCCTTCCAGCAGCTTGGCGATGCCGAAGTCCAGCAGCCGCACCTGCCCGTCGCTGCCGACCAGGATGTTGGCCGGCTTCAGGTCGCGGTGCACCACCAGCCGCGCATGGGCATGGCCGACGGCAGCCGCCACCTGCAACAGCAGGCCAATGCGCTGAGGCAAGGGCAGCGCCTGCTCGCGGCAGTAGTGGTCGATCGTGCGGCCCTCGACGTACTCCATCGCCAGGTAGGGCCGGCCCAGGTGGTCGATGCCGGCGTCGTACAGCCGCGCGATGTGCGGATGCTCCAGCGTGGCCAGGATGTCGCGCTCGCGGTTCAGCCGCTCGCCGGTGGCGCTGCCCCAGGCCAGGCGCGGCAGCTTCAGCGCCACGCGGCGCTGGAAGCCGCCGTCGGCACGCTCGGCCAGCCACACCGTGCCCATGCCGCCGGCGCCCAGTTCGTGCAGCAGGCGGTAGGGGCCGATGTCTTCGCCCGGCTGCGGCTCGGCCATGCTGGCGGCCGGCGGCATTGCGGCCAGCCTCGGCAGCGTGGTCATCAAGTCGTCCAGCGCACTCTGCGCATGCGCGGCGAGCAGGCGGCGCAGCGACTCCTTGTGCGCGGCCCGCGCGCCGGCCAGCCGGTCGACCCAGGCCGCACGCTCGGCGGCCGGCAAGGCCAGCGCTTCATCCATCAGCGCGCTGATCAGCGTCCACTCGGCGGCCGGCGGTCCCGGCGCTGTCATCGCGCCGCCGCCTTCGCTCGGCGCGCGCGCTCGATCAACAGCGTGATGTCACCCATGGCGGCCAGACGGGACAAACCGAGTGGCGATGATATCGGCCGCCCTGCCATCACGCTGCCCCTAGGCCCGCTCCGGCGTCCGCCGTTCCAGGCACGGGTTCAGGTGCACCGCCACCTGAATTTCCGCACGAAGGATGAGGCGCGTGCGGCGATGACGGTTCAGGATGTCCGGAACGTCGGCGGCCTCGCGTATTTCCGGGCAGGGCGACATCGTTCGCTAGTCCGCACCGCCCCAGGAGCTTCAGATGCACACCGATCTCGACATGATGACCGCCGCCACGCTGGACAGCACACTGCCGCCGGAGCCTGGCGCGGTCCGCGGCGCCGACCGGGCGCGCCGGCCTTGGCGCCCGGTGCTGGGCGTGGCCATGGCCGGCGCCGTGGCCGTGATGGCCGCGCTGCTGACGCTGGTGCTGGCGGCGGGCTAGCCGCCTGATGAGTGGCCAGATGAGTGGCCGGGTTGGCGGCCCGGTCGCCGGCCGGCGTCAGAGCCAGAGCCGGATCAGCCCGAAGTCATGGGGCCCGGCGCTGATCTCGCCGGCCAGCACGGCGCGCACGGTCGAGATGCGATCGTCGGCCTGCAACACCAGGCCACGGGCGCTGTCGTTGCGGCCGTTGGCCGCGAGGCTGCGGATCACGATGCCGGCGTTGCCGAAGTTCGTGTCCAGCGCTCCGCCGGGCAGCAGGCGCATGGCCACGAAGTCGCCGCTCGTGGAATTGCCGCTGTAGGCCCAGCCGCCGAGCACCAGCTTGCCGTCGGCCTGGCGCACCACGGCGTGGGCGTTGTCCCAGTTGGCGGCACTGACCGCATGGACCACCAGGCCGCCTTCGCCGAAGCTGGCGTCCAGCGCGCCGGATTCGGTGAGCTGCGCGGCGGCAAAGTCGTCGTAGATGCCCCCCGCCAGCAGCATGCGGCCGCCGGGCAGCAGGGTCACTGCACGCGCACGGCCGATGTTGCGCTTGAACAGGCCGAGCACCTTGCCGCCCTGGCCGAAGCTGGCATCGAGCGCGCCGCTGGCGGTGTAGCGCGCGGCCACGAAATCGCCCTCGCCGCCGACCGCCAGGATGCGCTGCTCGCCGCCGACCATCGGCAGGGCCAGGCCGTAGGCGATGTCGCCGCTGCTGCCGGCCCGCATCGGCGTGAGCAGCTTGCCGCCGTCACCGAAGCCGGCGTCCAGCGTGCCGTTGGGCAGCACGCGGATCAGCGCGAAGTCCTGCCCCGTGGCACTGCCGCTGACCTGCGCGGCACCGGCCACGACGATCTTGCCGTCGGCCTGGATGGCCACGGCATGCGCGCGGTCGGTGCCGGTGCCGAAGGGCACCACCAGCGTGCCGCCTTGCGCGAACTCGGGGTCCAGCGAACCATCGCTGCGGTAGCGCAGGACCAGGAAGTTGGCGTCGGTGCCGGTCTGGTCGGTCCAGCCGGCGACGACGATCTTGCCGTCGGCCTGCACGGCGATGGCGCGGGCGCTGTCGCCGCGCGCACCGACCTGCGTGACCACCTTGCCCGCCGTGCCGAAGCCGCTGTCGAGCGCACCATCGCGCAGGTGGCGGACGAGGCCGACCACCGTGCCGGCGCTGGTGGCCGTGGTGCCCACCGTCAGCACCTTGCCGTCGGCTTGAACCGCCACCGCATGGGCATAGTCCTCGCTGGCGCCCAGGGAGGTGCTGACCACGCCGCCGGCGAAGCTGGTGTCCAGATCACCGGGCAGGCCACGCACCGTGACGGTGATCGGCGCCGTCACCAGCAGATCGCCGGCCGTGGCACGCACGCTGGCCGTGGTGGGCAGTGAATGGGGGGCGCCGGCCTGTGCCTGGATCGTCACGTCCACGTGGGTGGCGCCGGCCGCCACGCTCGCGGCCGTGGCTGTCACGCCGGCCGGCAGGCCCTGCACGGTGAGCTGCACCGCAGCGTCGAAGCCGGGCAGCCGTGCGAGGTTGACGCGCAGCACAGTGCTGCTGCCCTGCACCACGACCACCTTGTCGGCCGCCGGCGTCAGGTCGAAGCCGGGCGCCACCGGGGTGATGAAGTCGCTGACGGCTCCCACACGGATCAATTCGCTGCCGAAGGCACCACCCAGCACGTACACGCTGCCAAGCGCATGGCCGGAACCAGCCTTGACCACCACGCCCAGGTAGGTGCCGGTGGCCGGGTAGTAGCGGTAGACGAACGGGTCGAGCGAGGCCGTCGCGGCCTGGCCCGGAAAGTAGGCCGGGAACTGCTGCTGGGCAAAGTCCATCAGCTGCCGGGCCGCCTCTTCGGGCGCGATCGACGCCGCGCTGGAGACGGCCATCGCCCTGGCGCGCGGCGCGGTCTGCGCCGACGCGTCGGCTGTCGCCGCACGGTCCGCCGCTTCGTCGGCGCCGCCGCCACAAGCGGCCATCAAGAGGGCCAAGATCAGGGCCAGGGGCCCTCTCATTGTCTGCATCACGGTTCCCGAAGTGCTGGATTGATGGCGGCGGACTGTAGGGACGCCGCGGCGATGCGGCATCGCCCGAACGGGCCATGCCGCAGGGACCAGTACGGCGCGATGGGCCATTTCGGCCAGTGCCAGGCCCGATGCACAGAAAGGGCCGCGCGGCTCGGCGTGGCGAGCGGCAGCCGCCGGCCGTCAGCCTTGCCGCAGTTGCAGCAGCACCTGCAGCACGTGCCCGGTGGCGCCCTCGTCGCCGCCGACGCGGTGCGCCAGGCCCAGTGGCCGCCACAGCGTGGGCTTCAGGGGCCGCATCAGGATGCGCGGCTCCGGCGGCGGCGCGCTGGCCTCCTGCGGCAGCAGCGCCGCGCCATAACCGGCGCCGACGAGGCTCTTGATCGCATCGTTGTAGTTCAGCTCGATGCGCGCGCGCGGGTGTTCGCCGGCCGCGGCGAACCAGTCGGCGCTCAGGCGCGACAGCCGGGTGCTCTGGTCGTTCAGGATCAGCGGCCGCGCCGCCAGCCAGGCCGGCGTGATGCGCTGCGGCGGCGCCCAGGCCGCGGGCACGAAGGCCATCACCGGGTCGCGCCGCCAGCGCTGCACGCGCAGGCCCGCCACCGGCGGCTGCGGCAGCGCCACCAGGCCGATGTCCAGCGTGCCGGCGGACAGCCGCGCCAGCGTTTCTTCAGAGGTCAGCACCGCCACCTGCACATCGATGTCCGGGTGCGACTGGCCCAGCGCCTCCAGCGCCTGCGGCAGCAGGTGCGCAATGGCGCCGGTCGACGCCCCCAGGCGCACGCGGCCCGTGCGGCCGGCCACCTGGCGGCGCACCGCGTCGATGGCTTCGTCGGCCTCGGCCAGCACGCGGCGGGCCCGCTCGATCAGCGCCGCGCCGATGGCCGTGGGCACCACCGCGCCGCGGCCCCGCAGCAGCAGCCTGGCGCCCAGGCGCGACTCCAGTTCGGCCACGTGCAGCGTGACGGTGGGCGGCGCCAGGTGCAGCGCCTTGGCCGCCGCGGCGAACGAGCGCAGGTCGGCCACCGCCAGCAGCGTGCGCAGGCGATCCAGGCTCAGTTCGCGCATGGTCTTGATTCAGAAACCATGAATGCTGGCTTTGTTCAATTCAACTTGCGCGATGCTACGCCGCGGCGGAGCATCGCGGCTCTTGCATCCCTTGAACCCAGCTGGAGCGCGCATGAACCCCGTGGTATTCGTCGACGGTGACCAGGGCACCACCGGCCTGCAGATCGTGGCGCAACTGCAGCAGCGCGACGATGTGTCGCTGCTCACGCTTCCGCCCGCGCAGCGCAAGGACGCTGACCGGCGCGCCGAGGCGATCAACCGCTGCGACGTGGCCATCCTGTGCCTGCCGGACGCCGCGGCGCGCGAAGCGGCGGCCATGATCGACAACCCGGCCGTGCGCGTGATCGATGCCAGCTCGGCCCACCGCACCGACCCGGCCTGGGTCTACGGCTTCCCGGAAATGAGCGCCGGCCAGGCGGGTCGCATCCAGGCCGCGCGCCGCATCTCGAACCCCGGCTGCTACCCCACCGGCGCGGTGGCGCTGCTGCGGCCGCTGGTCGACGCCGGGCTGCTGCCGGTGGACTACCCGATCGTGATCAACGCGGTGTCCGGCTATTCGGGCCAGGGCCGCGCCGGTGTCGAGGCCTACGAAGGGCCCGGCGCCGCGCAGGCCCCGGCCTTTCAGGTCTACGGCCTGGCGCTGGAGCACAAGCATGTGCCGGAGATCCAACTGCATGCCGGCCTCAGCGAGCGCCCGGTGTTCGTGCCGGCCTATGGCGCCTTCCGCCAGGGCATCGTGCTGACGATTGCGCTGCAGCTGCGGCTGCTGCCCGAAGGTGTGAGCGGCCGGCGCCTGCATGAGGCGCTGCACGCTCACTTTGCCGGCCAGCCCCATGTTCAGCTGATGCCCTTGCAGCAGGCCGCGGCGCTGGAACAGCTGGATCCGCAGCGGCACAACGGCAGCAATGCGATGAGCCTGGCGGTGTTCGACAACCCGCGGCACGGCCAGGTGCTGCTGGCCGCGGTGTTCGACAACCTGGGCAAAGGCGCCTCGGGCGCGGCGCTGCAGAACCTGGATCTGCTGCTGGCCGCCTGAGGCTTGGGGCAACCCGCCGCGTCAGCGCCGGATCGGCGTGTCGGCGGCGTCCGGCCGTGCTTCGGGTGTTGCTTCTGGCAAGCGGTCCGCCGCCTGCTGCTCGATCAGCCGTCGTGGCCCCGCGCCGTGCTCGGCCAGTTCATCGCCCGGGTTGCGCAGCCGGCAGCGCCGCAGCGACAGGCAGCCGCAGCCGATGCAATCGGTGAGCTGGTCACGCAGCGATTGCAGCTGCGTGATGCGTTCATCCAGTTCGGCCCGCCAGTCGCTGGACAGGCGGCGCCAGTCGGCCAGCGTCGGCGCCCGGCCTTCGGGCAGGCGCGACAAGGCCTCGCGGATCGCCTCCAGCGGCATGCCCACGCGCTGCGCGATGCGGATCACCGCCAGCTTGCGCAGCGCATCGCGGCGGTAGCGGCGCTGGTTGCCGGCGCTGCGCTGGCTGCTGATCAGGCCCTTGGCCTCGTAGAAATGCAGCGTCGACACCGCGACGCCGCTGCGTTCGGCCATCTCGCCCACGCTCAAGTATTCTGTGCCCATCGCCGCCTGCCGCTGATTTTCAACGGCAGCCCTTGACCTCAAGTTATGTTGAGGTTGCAAGCTTCGGGCATCCCTTCCCACAGGTCAAGCATGAGCAGCATCCCTTCGGTCCTTCCGCGTTCAGAGCCGGGCATCCTGAGCCCGCCTTTCCAGGCCACCACGGTGGGCATGCTGGCGCTGATCTCCATCCTGGCCTTCGAGCAGCTGGCGGTGGCCACCGTGATGCCAGTGGTCGCGGCCGCGCTGGAGGGCGCGACGCTGTATGCCGCAGCCTTTGGTGTGGCGCTGGCCGCCGGCATCGTCGGCATGGTGCTGGCAGGCCGCTGGAGCGACCGTGCCGGCCCGGGCCCGGCGCTGTGGGCTGGCATCGCCGGCTTCGTGCTGGGCGTGGCGGCCGCCGGCGCGGCCCCCAGCATGCCGACGCTGGTGATCGGCCGCGCCTTGCAGGGCTTTGGCGGCGGGCTGATGGCGGTGGCCCTGTACGTGGTGGTCGGGCAGCACTACCCGCCGAACCTGCATGCGCGCATCTTCGCGGCTTTTGCCGGGGCCTGGGTGGTGCCGGCCATCGTCGGGCCGGCCATCGCCGGCCTGATCACGCGGCAGTTCGGCTGGCGCTGGGTGTTCCTGTCGGCCGCACTGCTGGCGCTGCCGGCAGCGCTGCTGATCTGGCGCGGGCTGGCACGAGGCCTGGGCCAGGACCAGGCCGTGCGCGCGTCGCCCGCTGCAGGCCATGCGGCCTCGGCCGAGCCCCCCGCCGCACGCGCCGGCCTGGGGCCTGCCACACTGGCGGCCACCAGTGCCGGGCTGCTGTATGCCGGCGGCGAGCCGTCGGCCACGCAGGCTGCGCTGATGCTCGTCGCGCTGGTTGGCCTGGCGTTGTCGGCGCCGCGTCTGCTGCCCGTTGGCACGCTGCGCGCACGGCCGGGGTTGCCGACGGTGATCGCGCTGCGCGGCCTGGCCGCGGCGACCTTCTTTGCCGCCGAAGTGTTCATCCCGCTGATGCTGACCAACGAGCGGGGCTTGTCGCCGGTGCAGGCCGGCCTGGTGCTGACGGTCGGCGCGCTGGGCTGGAGTGCGGGCTCGTGGTTCCAGGGCCGCGACACCCGCCCGCGTGGCGATGCCGCCAGCGTGCGCCTGCTGCGCGCCGGCCTCGCGGCGATCACCGCCGGCACCTTGGTGGTGACGCTGGTGCTGTTGCCGGCCGTGCCGCTGGCCGTGGCGGTGCTGGGCTGGGCGCTCACCGGTGTCGGCATGGGGCTGGTGTACCCGACGCTGTCGGTGCTGACGCTGCGCCTCGCCCCGGCGCCGGAACAGGGCGCGGCTTCGTCGGCGCTGCAGCTGGCCGACTCGCTGTTCGCCGCCGTCGGCCTGGCGCTGGCCGGCGCGCTGCTGGCCGCGCTGCAGGCGGGCTCGCCGCGCATGGCCTACCTGGCCGGCTTTGGCGTGGCCGCCGCGCTGTCGGGCGTCGGCCTGGCGCTGGCGGGGCGGGCGCGCCGGGTTGGCCCGATGCCGGCAGAACGCTGACGATCAAGATGAGCGTCAGTGCGACGCAAAAATAGAAGGACCCCGCATTGCGGGGTCCGATGTCGAGGGCCCCGCATTGCGGGAACCGGGTTCGGAAAAACAGTCGCCGGCACCGAACCGTGCTTCAGCCACCGGCACCGCGTTGACCGACCACCACCACCTGTTGCACCGGGGTGGCAGCGTAAGCCGCATCGGGCTGGGCGACCTGGGTTTCGGCCAGCGTGCCGATGCCGGCCATCACCACCAGGGTCATCACGGCCGCCAGGCCGAAGGCAGCGATGCGGGGGCGGGCTGCGTGGAAGGTGTTTGCGGTCATGGTCGGCTCCAGTGCTTTCAGGGGTTGGGCGTCTTGCGATGAAGTGAACTGTAGGCACCGGCGCCCTGGCCTGCCACCGGATTGCGACCGGCTGCAGCGCGGTGCGATGAATCGCCGTGCCGGCCGATGAGCTCCGCCGTCGGGTGCCATGCGGGCCGGCAAGGGCTGGCAATGGCCGCTCATTTCATGCATTGGCACTGTTGCGTCGCCACCGTCATGCGTCACCGTCCCGTCACACATCGACGCCACGCCACACGACAAAAAGCCCCGCAAGAGCGGGGCTTTGGTCTTCAAGCAGGAACGCTGTCGGGCAACTGGCCCGCGAACATCGGGCTCAGGTGTTGGCGTGGCGCTTGCCGGTCACCACCACCTGCTGCACGGCCACGGCGTCGGCCGTGCCGGCTTCGGCCCGGGCCACATCGGTGTGGTAGCCGTTGGCCACGTTGCCCAGCGAGGCCAGCACCGCCATCGTCATCACCGCGGCAACGCCGAGCGAAGCGACTTGTTGGCGAAGGGTGATGATGTTCAGCGGGTTCATGGTGGGCTCCGGCGGGGTGTTGATCTGATGCGATGGGTGGACTGTAGGCAGCCGCCTGCGGCAGCGCGAGCCGATTGCGACGGACAGCCGGCACGCGGCGACGAACTGCAGCCGGCGGCGACTGGTGGCGCGCCATGGCAGCCGCGGCGGCCAGCGTCGTGCCGGCGCTAGCATCGGCATCCCGTCCCGGAGCGCCTGCCGCCATGCCAAGCATCGACCGCATCGACACCGCCGTGATCGGCGCCGGCGTGGTGGGCCTCGCGGTGGCCCGCGCGCTGGCCATGGCCGGGCAGGAGGTCGTGCTGCTGGAAGCCGAGAACGCCTTCGGCACGGTGACCAGCGCCCGCAACAGCGAAGTCATCCACGCCGGCATCTATTACCCACCCGGCTCGCTGCGCGCGCGGCTGTGCGTGCGCGGCAAGCAGCTGCTCTACGCGTTCTGCGCCAGCCACCAGGTGCCGCACCAGCGCTGCGGCAAGCTGATCGTCGCCACCGCGCCCGAGGAACTGGCGCTGCTCGATCGGCTGCGGCAGCAGGCCTTGGCCAATGGCGTGGCGGACCTGCAGCCGCTGTCGGCCGCCGAAGCCCGGGCGATGGAGCCGGCGCTGCATTGCCATGGCGCGTTGCTGTCGCCCTCCACCGGCATCATCGACAGCCACGGCCTGATGCTGGCGCTGCTGGGCGATGCCGAACGCCATGGCGCGATGCTGGCGCTGTGTTCACCGGTACAGCGGGCGCAGGTCAGCGACCAGGGCATCGTGCTCGAGGTGGGCGGCATCACGCCGAGTGGGCCGAGCACGCTGTGCGCGCGCCGCGTGGTCAACAGCGCCGGCCTGGGTGCGCCGGCGCTGGCGCGGCGCATCCAGGGCCTGGACGCCCGGCATGTGCCGCGGGACCATCTGGCCAAGGGCTGCTATTTCACGCTGGCCGGCAAGGCACCGTTCTCGCGGCTGATCTACCCGGCCCCCGGCGCCGCCGGGCACCTGGGCGTGCACCTGACGCTGGACCTGGGCGGCCAGGCCCGCTTCGGCCCGAGCTTCCGCTGGGTGGACACGATCGACTACCAGGTCAATGCCGCCGAGGCCGACGCCTTCTATGCCGAGGTGCGCCGCTACTGGCCCGCCTTGCCCGATGGTGCGCTGCAGCCGGGTTATGCCGGCCTGCGGCCGAAGATCAGCGGCCCGGGCGAGCCGGCGGCCGATTTCCGCATCGACGGCCCCGCCGTGCATGGCGTGCCCGGGCTGGTGAACCTGTTCGGCATCGAATCGCCGGGGCTCACGTCGTCACTGGCGATTGCCGAAGCCGTGGTGTCCGCACTCGCGCTCACAGGGTGATTGCAACAGCCCCCCTAGAATGCGCGGCCCCGCAGGCGCGGGGCGTATTTCACTCTCCAGGACATCAGAACCATGGCAACTGCAACGAAATCGACGAACAAGCCGACGGCCAAGAAGACCGCAGCCACGACAAAGCCCACGCCCGCCGCGAAGGGCGCCCAGGCCAAGACCACCAAGACCGCCGCGCCCGCCAAGACCCCCAAGGCCGCCGCCAAGACCGCAGCGCCGGCCAAGCCGGTGGCCGTTCAGAAGCCCATCAAGACGGCTTTCAACAAGAGCAGCCTGATCACCCACGTGGCCGAAGCCTCGGCGGTGGAGCCCAAGGCCGTGAAGGCGGTCTTCGCTTCGCTGGAAGCCACCATCCTGGCCTCGGTGCACAAGAAGGGACTGGGCTCGTTCACGTTGCCGGGGCTGCTGAAGGTCAATGTCGTCAACGTGCCGGCGAAGAAGAAGCGCACCGGCATCGACCCCTTCACCAAGCAGGAGCGCGTGTTTGCTGCCAAGCCGGCCACCGTCAAGATCAAGACCCGCGCGCTGAAGAAGCTCAAGGACGCGGCGCTTTGATGTGACCCTCGCTGCCCGGCGCCGCCTCCAGTTCGCTGGCCCGGCAGCCCACCGGGCAGGCCGGGCCGTCGCAGCTGACGTGGTCGCAATAGCGGCAGACATGGCGGGCATAGGCCCGGCCGCTGACCGGCGCCTGCACCAGCTTGTGCACCAGCGCCAGCAGGCTCTCGCGCTCGGCGGCCGACAGCGGCGCCAGCAACTGGTCGCAGGCATGCAGGCGCTGCGCCTGCATGCGGCGCGCGGCAGCGCTGCCCTTGGGCGTCAGGGCCAGCGGCACTTCCTTGCCGCTGGCCGGCAGCCGCCGCAGCAGGCCCTGCTGCACCAGCCGGTCCACCGCCCGTGTGCAGGCCGGTTGCGACAGGCCGGCGATGCGCGCCAGTTCCACCACGCCCATCGGTGCCCAGTGGTGCAGCCACTGCAGCAGCGCCGCGCTGGCGGCGGAGAGTTCGCCGAAGGCCGGCGTCAGCGCCGCGTCCAGTGTGGTCCACAGCACGCCCAGGTGATTGGCCGCCAGCGTCGCCGCCGGCGACAGCGACACGCCAGCCCGGCCTACCGTGCGGGCGCCCGCCGGGGCTTCAGGCTTCGACGGCATGGTCGCCGGCATGCAAGCGCTGCAGCGCCGCGGCGTAGCGCGGCATCAACGCCGGCATCATCGATTCGCCGGGCGCGGGCCGTTCGACCTTGAACACGTAGCCCGGGAAGTCCAGCGTCTTCTGCACGTCCCAGATCGCGTCGTGCTCGCTGGTCGGGCGGATCAATGCCGGCGTGCCGACCGCCACCCAGCCGATCGGCACCATGCTGCCCGGCGCCAGTTGCGTGCGCAGGTGCACCAGGCCGTTGATGCGCACCTCGCTGCCGCGGCCGATGTGTGCGCCGTTGAACACCGTGGCGCCGGTGGCCAGGAACACATCGTCTTCCACCGTGCAGCCCACCAGGCAGGCGCGCGGGCCGACCAGCACGCGCTCACCCAGGCGCATGGTCTGGCCCGGCACGCCGCGGATGACCGCGGTGTCCATCACCACGCAGTCGGCGCCGATGCGCACCGGCCCGCCCTCGGCCACCAGCACCACGCCATGGCCGATGCGGCAGCGCGGGCCGACTTCGACATCACCCGACAGCACGGCCGTACACGCCACGGACGCCGTGGCATCGATGCGCGGCGTGGCGCCGGCGGACTGGATCATCATCGACTGCTCCCGGGCGGCATGCGAATGCATGCACAGTGCATGCATGCTAGCTCACATGCACCATGCATGCAAGGGCGCCGCCCGGTTCACGCCTGGCCGAGCCGTGCCTCGGCACAGCCGCTCGGCGACGGCGGCCGACAGCGGTGCAGCCGCAGGCTAGGTGCGCGCCGGCAAACGCCGGGCGGGATCGGGCCGGCGCCCGGTCAGGGCGCGCCGCAGGCCGCCCTCGAACACCTTCAGGTCCAAGGGCTTGACCCAGTACTCGTAGGCACCCAGGCTCATGGCCTTGATGATGTCCATCGACAGGCTGTCACCGGTGAGGATGGTGACGCGCAGGCCGCGGTTGGCGATCTCGACATTCAGCTGGCGCACGACTTCCAGCCCGGACATGTCGGGCAGGTGCATGTCCAGCAGCACGAAGTCCGGCTTCTCGCTGCACACCAGGCGCACGCCCTCGGCGCCGGTGCCGGCATGGATCAGCTGCACGCCGGGATGGCGCTGCTCGACGATGGCCCGGACCAACGCGACGTTGACCGCCTCATCCTCGATGTACAGCAACTTGCCATGCAGTGCCGCGCCGGGTTCATCGGTTCGCGAATTGGTGCTCATCATGATGCGCCCCTTGGTGGGCCGATCGTTGCAGCGATCGCCTTAGAGGGCCAGCATAAAGCTTGCGCAGGAATCCGCAACGTTGTCAGGGATGACAGACTTAACTCGCTGCCCTGGCCTTGCGCAACAAACCGTCAATGGCCAGCACGTAACCGTCGATGCCGAAGCCCACCACGATGCCGGCCGCCACCGGCGACAGCCACGAGTGGTGGCGGAAGCTCTCGCGGGCATGCACGTTGGAGATGTGCACCTCGATCACCGGCACGCCGGCACCCTTGATCGCATCGTGCAGCGCGATCGAGGTGTGGGTGTAAGCCCCGGCGTTGAACACCACGCCGGCCAGCCGGCCCTCGCGGTGGGCGATGCCGGCTTCGTGGATCCAGTCGATCAGCACGCCTTCATGGTTGGACTGCCGGCAGTCGGCCTCGGCGCCTCTTTGCTGCGCTGCGTCACGGCACAGCGCGTCGACATCGGCCAGCGTGGTGGCGCCGTACACCGCCGGTTCGCGGGTGCCCAGCAGGTTCAGGTTCGGGCCGTTCAGGACGAGGATTTTCATGCAGTGTTTTTCAGACGGATACGGTTGGGCAATGGTACCGAGCGGCGCAACACGTCCTCACCCAGCCACAGCGCCGAGCGGCGCGCGCGCTGCGCGACCAGCGGCAGCGGCAGTTGCTGGTAGTCGTCGTTGAAGACCTCGAAGCTGTAGTCGCCGCGGTAGCCCATCGCCGCCAGGCGCAGCACCAGGTCGGCGACCTGCGCGCTGTGCACGCCTTCGCCGGGGAAGACACGGAAGTGCCGCGCGGTGCTGATGCGCTCCTCGACCGAGCGGATCTCCTGCCACATGAAGTCGGCCAGTTGCACCAGGAAGATCTTGTCGGGATCGATCTGCTCCAGCGCGTCCAGCGAGGTCTGCGTCGCGATGGCGTGGAAGGAGTCGAAACCCAGGCCCAGGTTGGGCGCGTCGGCACGGCACACCACTTCCCAGGCGGTGGTGAATTCATTGATCGTGCGGCCCCAGCTCAGGCCTTCGTAGGCCACCTTCAGGCCCAGCGGCACGGCCAGCATGGCCAGTTTGCGCAGGTCGCGCGCGATGACTTCGGGGTCGGCGCTGGCATGGGTACTGGTCGACGAGCACAGCAGCAGCAGTGGCGCGCCCACCGCGCGCGCCATCTCGAGCATGGCTTTTGCGATGTCGACCTTGTAGTCGTGCAGGTGGCCGGACAGGCCTTCGAAATCACGCAGCACCTGGAAGCCGGTGACGCGCAGGCCACTGGCCTTGACGGCGCGCACCGCGGCATCGGTGCCGCCCGGGTGGCCGACGATGTCGCTGGCCTTGAGCATCACCTGGCGGAAGCCGGCCTCGTGCATCGCGGCCAGCTTGGCCTCCAGCGGGCCGGCCAGCGTGATGCTGTCCATGCCGAAGTCGTCGGCCTGGCCGAAGGCGTGGTTCTCGGCGGCCCGGTCGGGGCGGCTGTCGGCGGCCATCATGCGGCCCGCTCGTCGTGCACCAGCTCGAACATCACGCCGCCGAGCACGGGAGCCGTCAGCGCGCCGCGGCCTTCGGTGTGCACCGCGGTGCCCTCGACAAAGGCCACGCCGCGCGCACGCAAGGCCGCCACCGCCGCCGGCACGTCGGCCGTGCCCAGGCCGATGCGCTGCAGGCTTTCGTCGCCTTCGACATCGACGATGCCGGGCTCGGGCTCGATCAGCTGCAGGTAGAAGGTGTTGCACGGGCTTTGCAGGATATGGCCCTTGGGCAGGATGCCGAAGCGCTGCTCGTCGGGCAGCTCGGCGAAGCCGAACAGCTCGCGGTAGAACTCGCACCAATCGGCCATGCGTTCGTTGCCGATGTATTGCACGATGCCGAACCAGTGCA
>NZ_DATILJ010000092.1:0-46263 GCF_035476535.1 Aquabacterium sp. | reverse complement strand
CCGTGAGCCGGCCGGTCAGCGAGCCGCGGCGGCCGTTCTTGATCATGTCGCCCAGCCTGTCCACCGAGGTCGGTTCGCCGACGATGCAGCAATCGAGCTTCTCACCGCGTGCGGCCAGTGCTTCGACGACACGCACCGTGCCATCGATGGACGGGCCTTCTTCATCGCTGGTGAACAGCAGCGCGACAGCGCCGCGGTGGCCCGGATGCGCCTGCACGAACTCTTCGGCCGCCACCGTCATCGCGGCGATCGAGGTCTTCATGTCGGCCGCGCCACGGCCATA
Organism: Aquabacterium sp.; assembly: GCF_035476535.1. Classification (GTDB taxonomy): domain Bacteria; phylum Pseudomonadota; class Gammaproteobacteria; order Burkholderiales; family Burkholderiaceae_C; genus Pseudaquabacterium. The sequence continues at coordinate 45,980 of NZ_DATILJ010000092.1, read as the reverse complement.
GAGCTTGCCGTCGCGGTGGCTGGGCACGAAGGGGTCGCTGGTCCATTGCGCCAGCGGCCCGGTGGGCACCACATCGGTGTGGCCGGCCAGCACGACCGTCGGCCCGGGCAAGGCGCCGCGGTGAATCGCCCACAGGTTGCTGACGCGGAATTCCGGCGGCCCGAAGGGCATCGATTCGCACTGGAAGCCCAGCGGCAAGAGGCGCTCGGTGATCAGCGCCTGGCAGCCCCCGTCTTCCGGCGTGACCGAGCGGCGCGCGAGCAGCGCTTCGACAAGGCGCAGCGTGGCGCTCATGTCGTGCCCGCCGGTCCGAACACCAGCTTGCGCGCCGGCGAGCTGCCTTCGGGGTACACATCGACGCTGAATTCGCTGAACATGGCGGTGTCGGGTTCGTCTTTCTTGGGCGCGACACGGCTGGCCGGCGCAGTGTCGTTCTGCAGCCGCCACATCAGGTTGGTCGGCGAATCGGCATAGGCCAGGCCTTCGTCGCGCGTGACCAGGCCATCGGTGATCATGCGGGCGATGTCCTGCTCGAAGGTCTGCGAGCCCTCGGCCATGGACTTCTCCATCGCCTCCTTGACGGCGGGGAAGTCGCCCTTCTCGATCATCTCGGCCACCAGCTTGGTGTTGAGCATCACCTCCACCGCCGGCAGCCGGCCGCCGGCGGAGGCACGCAGCAGGCGCTGCGAGACGACGGCGCGCAGACCCGCGGCCAGGTCGGACAGCAGCACCGGCCGTGCTTCCGGCGTGTAGAACGACAGGATGCGGCCCAGCGCGTGGTAGCTGTTGTTGGCGTGCAGCGTGGCCAGCACCAGGTGGCCGGACAGCGAATAGCTCAGCGCCGAGGTCATCGTCTCGCGATCGCGGATTTCGCCGATCATGATGACGTCCGGCGCCTGGCGCAGCGCGTTCTTCAGCGCGATCTGCAGCGAATTGGTGTCGCGGCCGACTTCGCGCTGATTGACCACCGACTTCTTGCTGCTGAACAGAAACTCGATCGGATCCTCGATGGTCAGGATGTGGCCCGCCAATTGCCGGTTACGCAGGTCCAGCATCGAGGCCAGCGTCGAGCTCTTGCCCGTGCCGGTGGCGCCGACCATCAGGATCAGCCCGCGCTTTTCCAGCACCAGCTGCGACAGCAGCGAGGGCACGTTCAGCGAATCCAGCGACGGGATGTTGTGCGGGATGTGGCGGAACACGCCGGCAATGGTGCCGCGCTGCTTGAAGGCCGACAGCCGGAAGCTGCCGACCTTTTCCAGGCCGATCGCCAGGTTCAGTTCGCCGGTCTCGTCCAGCTCTTCCATCTGGCGCGGCGCCAGCAGTTCGGACAGCAACTGGCGCGGCTGCTGCGGTGTCAGCACCTGATCGGACAGCTGCAGCACCTGGCCGTGGATCTTGATCAGGATCGGCATGTTGGCCGAGAGGTACACGTCCGACGCGTTTCTCTCGGCCATCAGCCGCAGCACCCGTTCCATGTTGCCGCTCATGCCGATTCCTCTCTTGGTTGGCCGCTATTTTTGGATGTTACGGGCGCAGAAGATCATTGATGCTGGTCTTCGAGCGGGTCTGCGCATCGACCCGCTTGACGATGATCGCCGCGTACATGCTGTACGAGGTGCCGTCGGCAGTGGTCTTGGGCAGGCCGCCGCTGACGACCACGCTGCCCGAGGGCACACGGCCGTAGCTGAACTCGCCGGTCTCGCGGTTGAAGATCGGCGTGCTCTGGCCGAGGTACACGCCCATGCCGAGCACCGAGTTCTCCTCGACGATCACGCCCTCCACCACTTCGGAACGCGCGCCGATGAAGCAGTTGTCTTCGATGATCGTCGGGTTGGCCTGCAGCGGCTCCAGCACGCCACCGATGCCGACGCCGCCGGACAGGTGCACGTTCTTGCCGATCTGCGCACAGGAGCCCACGGTGGCCCAGGTGTCGACCATCGTGCCTTCATCGACATAGGCGCCGATGTTCACGTAGCTGGGCATCAGCACCACGCCTTTTGCGAGGTAGCTGCCACGGCGCGCCACGGCCGGCGGCACCACGCGCACGCCCGAGGCGCGGATATCGGCTTCATCGATGTGCGAGAACTTGGTCTGCACCTTGTCGAAGAAGGTCAGGTCGCCCGAGCGCATGGCCTGGTTGTCGTTGAGCCGGAAGCTCAGCAGCACGGCCTTCTTGATCCACTGGTTGACGGTCCACTGGCCGACACCCTGGCGCTCGGCGACGCGGATGCGGCCGGCGTTCAGGTCGGCGATCACCGTGTTCACCGCCTCGCGGATCTCCGGCGCCAGGGTGTCGGGCGCCAGGCTGGCGCGGCCTTCCCAGGCCAGTTCGATGACGGATTGCAGTTGTTGGCTCATGCGCGTGGACTCGATGGAGGTGAATAGGAATCGGTGAACTCGGCGATGCGGTGCGCCGCTTCCAGGCATTCGGTGGTGGACGCCACCAGCGCCATGCGGATACGGCCGCGCCCGGGGTTGCTGCCGTGGGCATCGCGGGCCAGCAGGCTGCCGGGCAGGACCGTGACATTGTATTGAGCGAGCAGGCCGCGCGCGAAGTCGATGTCATCACCGCCCGGCACAGCCGCCCACAGGTAGAAGCCGGCATCGGGCAGGCGCACGTCCAGTGCCGAAGCCAGCACCGGCGTCACTTCGGCAAACTTGGCGCGGTACAGCGCCCGGTTGGCGACCACATGGTCCTCGTCGGACCAGGCGGCGATGCTGGCATGCTGCACCATCGTGCTCATCGCGGAGCCGTGGTAGGTGCGGTACAGCAGGAAGGCCTTGATCAGCGCCGCATCGCCGGCGACGAAGCCCGAGCGCATGCCCGGCACGTTCGAGCGCTTGCTCAGCGAGGTGAAGCTGATCAGCCGGCGGAAGTCGTGGCGGCCCAGCGCCTTGGCGGCTTGCAGGCCGCCGAGCGGCGGCTCGTCGCGGAAATAGATCTCGGAGTAGCACTCGTCGCTGGCGATCACGAAGCCGTGACGGTCGCTCAGTTCGAACAGGCGCTGCCACTCGGACAGCGGCATCACCGCGCCGGACGGGTTGCCCGGCGAGCAGACATACACCAGCTGCGTGCGGGCCCAGGTGGCCTCGTCGATCTGGCCCCAGTCGGCGGCGAAATTGCGTGCCGGGTCGCTGTTGGCAAAGGCGGTCTCGGCACCGGCGAGCAGCGCCGCGCCTTCGTAGATCTGGTAGAACGGATTCGGGCAGACGACGACGGCGCCGGGCCGGCCGCTGTCGACCACCGTCTGCGCCAGCGCGAACAAGGCCTCGCGCGAGCCGCAGACCGGCAGCACCTGCGTCGCCGCGTTCACAGCGACGTCGTAACGCCGCTGCAGCCAGCCGGCGATGGCCTCGCGCAGCTTCGGCTCGCCCAGCGTCGGCGGGTAGACCGCGAGGCCGCCCATGCCTTCGATCAGCGCCTGCTTCACCAGCTCCGGCGTGGCATGGCGGGGCTCGCCGATGCCCAGGCCGATGGGCCGCAGTTGCGCGGGCGGCGCGATGTCGCGCGTGAGTTCACGCAGGCGTTCGAAGGGGTAGGGGTGCAGCTTGCCCAGCAAGGGATTCATGGGCCGGATTATCCCGGACGCCCGCTGCGACTTCGGCCCCGGCGATGTATCAGCCTGAAGCGAACTGGTTAGAGTCGCTGGCCATGGAATTCCACCCCGCTGTCCAACCCGCCGCGACCCGCAGCGCCGCGGCCTGGTGTTTTGCTTTCGTCGACGGCCAGTTGCTGGTGCTTGACGGTGAATCGCCGACCTTGCTGCCGGTGAGCGATGGTCCGGTGCTCACCGAGGCGATGGCCCGCCACTACCTGGGCCGCTGCGACGGCCTGGATTGCTGGGCGCTGCGCCTGGACACCGTGCCCTCGGGCTGGCGCGGCATGCCCTTGCGCGCCGCGATGATGGCCTTTGCGCCACCGCTGATGGCGCTGGCGGGCCGCGCCGCCCAGGTGCTGGAATGGGACCGTGCGCACCGCTTCTGCGGCGTCTGCGGCACGCCGACCGAATTGCAGCCGCAGGAGCGTGCGCGCCGCTGCCCGGCCTGCGGCCACACCGCTTACCCACGGCTGAGCCCATCGATGATGGCGCTGGTCTGGCGTGAGGGTGAACTGCTGCTGGCCCGCTCGCCGCACTTCGCCAAGGGCATGTACAGCGCGCTGGCCGGCTTTGTCGAAGCCGGTGAATCGATCGAGGACTGCGTCGTGCGCGAGGTGGCCGAGGAGGTCGGTGTGCGCATCACGGATCTGCGCTACTACGGCAGTCAGAGCTGGCCGTTCCCGCACAGCTTGATGGTGGCGTTCACGGCCCGTTGGGTGGCAGGCGAGATCGTGCCGCAGGCGGGCGAGATCGAGCATGCCGCCTGGTTCACGCCGGATGCGCTGCCGGGCATTCCGCCGCGCTTCAGCATCGCCGGGCACCTGATCCGCGACACCCTGGCCGCAATGGCCGAAGGCCGCTGGTCCTGAGCTCGGGCTACAACCAGCCGGCGCAGTTCGATGCGCCGCAGCGGCACTTCAAGGTGCCTTCGTGGTGCGTCTCGCCATAGTTCACGGTGATTTCTTCGCCCGGCGTGATCGGCCGCAGCGCGTAGAACTCGATGCGGCCGTCGCGGATGGTCAGCCTTGCGTTCGGGCTGCAGCAGTGGTTGGTGAAGCGCATCGGATCCTGCGAGCCCGAGGCATCGATGGCTTTGCGCGCCGACACCTCGACGATCATGATGCGCTGGCGCCCCTCCGCCCGGCGGCGGGCCTCGGCCACGCTGATCGATTCGCCGCGGATTTCGCCGATCTTGCGGTGCGGCGGAATGTCTTCGGCGGCGAAGACACCGAAGCCGTCGATGCCGCTCTTGTGCACCGCCACGTCGTACTTCTGGTACGAGGGGCGCTCCGGGAGCGTCACTTCTTTGCGGTGGTCGTCCAGCCCTTCAGCGCCGACATCGTGTTCGCGACATGGCGGTACGGGTTCAGGCTGGTGAACTGGTAGACCACCTTGCCTTCGGGCGAGATGACATACGAGGTGCGGTTGGCGTAATCGGGCTTGAGCATCAGCACCGCGTCGTAGGACTTCATCACGCGCTGGTCCACGTCGGCGCCGACGGCAAACTTGTTGCGGCACTCGGTGGTGGAGAATTTCTTCAGCGTGTCGATATCGTCGTGCGAGACGCCGATCACCGTGGCGCCGAGCTGCTTGAAGGCATCGGTCGCTTCGGCGAACTGGTTGGCCTCGATGGTGCAACCGGACGAGAACGCGGCCGGGAAGAAGTACAGCACCACCGGCCCTTTCTTCAGCGCCTCGGCCAGGTGGAACTTGTAGACCCCACCGGCCAGCGATGCATCGATCGAAAAGTCAGGGGCCTTCTCGCCGATGTCCAGTGCGGCAAAGGCCGGAGCGACAGTGAATGCGGCGACAGCGGCTGTGGCCATCATGAGCTTGCGGATCATGGCGATTTCTCCGATCCAGGGCCCGAGACGGGCCGACGATGTTGCGGATGATACGAAGGCCGGTACCGTTTGGTTGCGCCAAACGGTGCTTGGCCCTACAGCGCCTGCATATGCTGGCGGGCTGCGGCGCTTCAAGCCGGGGGGGCCGCAGCGGCAGCTACAGCAGGCCACGTTCCATCGGCATCGCCGGCAGGTCCACGGCCGGCGCCGGTTTCCAGCCCTTCTGGCGGTGCTCAGCCACCACGTTGGTGTAGATGCCGCCGCGCACGTACCACTTGGCGGTGATGCGGATGAAGCGCGGCGCGGTGGCCTTGACGATGTCGTCGAGGATGGTGTTGGTCACCTTCTCGTGGAACGCACCCTCGTTGCGGTAGCTCCAGAAGTACATCTTCAGGCTCTTCAGTTCGACGCAGAGCTTGTCGGCAATCATGTCGATCGTGAAGTGCGCGAAGTCCGGCTGGCCGGTCAGCGGGCAGTGGCAGGTGAACTCGGGCACCTGAAACTGGATCAGGTAGTCCCGCTCCGGCGCCGGGTTGGCAAAGACATGCAGGTCCTTGCTGGGCGCGGTCGGCGGGTTGGGTGGCATAGCGCGCTCATTCAGCGCAGGTTTCTTGGCCATGGTGAAGGCGGGTTCTCGGCGGGGGCGCGATGGTATCATCCGGGCCGCTTTGCCCATTGGTTGGTGGGCAATAAATCCTTAGAAATCAAATACTTGCGGATGGTGAGCTGCCATCCGAGGCCGGAATAGCCCCAACGCGCATGCGCCTGAACCAGATCAAGCTCGCCGGCTTCAAGTCCTTCGCCGAACCGACCGTGTTCCAGCTGCCGGGCCAGCGTGTCGGCGTGGTCGGGCCGAACGGCTGCGGCAAGTCCAACATCATGGATGCGGTGCGCTGGGTGCTGGGCGAAAGCAAGGCCAGCGAGCTGCGCGGCGAGAGCATGCAGGACGTCATCTTCAATGGCTCCGGCAATCGCAAGCCGGCCAGCCGCGCCAGCGTCGAGCTGGTGTTCAGCAATGAAGACGCGCGCGCCGGCGGCCAGTGGAACAAGTACGCCGAGATCGCCGTGAAGCGCACGCTGACGCGCGACGGCACCTCCAGCTACTTCATCAACAACCAGCCGGTGCGCCGCCGCGACGTGCAGGACGTGTTCCTCGGCACCGGCCTGGGCCCGCGCGCCTACGCCATCATCGGCCAGGGCACGATCAGTCGCATCATCGAGTCGCGCCCCGAAGAGCTGCGCATGTTCCTGGAAGAGGCGGCCGGCGTCTCGAAGTACAAGGAACGCCGCCGCGAGACCGAGAACCGGCTGAAGGACACGCGCGAAAACCTGACCCGTGTCGACGACATCCTGCGCGAGCTGAATGCCAACCTCGACAAGCTGGAGCAGCAGGCCGCCGTGGCCAGCCAGTACCGCGGGCTGCAGGACGAGGGCACGCGCAAGCTGCACCACCTGTGGTTCCTGAAGCACCGCGACGCCGCCACCGAAGAAGAGCGCGTCAAGCTGGCGGTGCTGGAAGCCACCAATGCCCTGGAGGCCCGCCTGGCCGAGTTGCGCCATGTCGAGGCCGAGCTGGAAACCGTGCGCCAGGCGCACTACGCCGCCAGCGACCACTTGCACACCGCGCAGGGCTCGCTGGCCGAAGCCTCGCTGGAGGTGAGCCGGCTCGAAGAGCGCATCCGTTACGTTGTCGAAGGCCGGCAACGCGTGCAGCAGCGCCTGGCCGATCTGCAGACGCAGACAGCGCAGTGGGAAGACCGCCGCGCCCAGGCCGAAGGCGAACTCGAGACCATCGCCGAGCAGATCGCCGCCGCCGAGGAACAGGCCGAGCTGCTGGCCGCGCAGGCCGAAGAAGAGTCGATGCGCCTGCCCGACACCGAAGAAGCCGTGCGCAGCGCGCAGGGCCGGGCGAACGAGCAGCGCGGCAAGGTGGCCGAGGTGCAGCAGCAGATCCAGGTGCTGGCCGCCGACAGCCGCAACATCGACGAACAATCGCGCCAGCTGCGCAGCCGCCGCGAGCGCCTGAGCACCGAGGCCCGCAGCCTGGCCACGCCGGACATGGCGCGCCTGGCCGAATTGCGCACGCAGACCGCCACGGCCGACGAGGCCAAGGATCTCGCCGAAGCGCGCCTGCACGAACTGCAGGAACAGGCCCCGGCGCTCGACGAGCAGCGCCGGGCCCAGCAGGATGCGGTGAACGCCGAATCGGGCAAGCAGGCCGACACCTCGGCGCGCTTGTCCGCGCTGCGCGCGCTGCAGGAAAAGGTGCAGACCCAGGGCAAGCTGCGGCCCTGGCTGGCCCAGCATGGGCTGGAAAGCCTGCAAGGCCTGTGGACGAAAGTGCACATCGAGACCGGCTGGGAAACGGCACTGGAATCGGCACTGCGTGAACGGCTCAACGCGCTGGAGGTCGGCCGCATCGAGACCGTACGCGCCTTCGCCGCCGACCCGCCGCCGTCGCGCCTGGCCTTCTACACGCCACCGCAAGCGGCGATCAGCAACACGCACGAAACGCTGTCGCGCCTGTCCGAGCTGCTGCGGCTTGGCGATGCGGGCCTGAAGGCCTTGTTGAACGACTGGCTGGAAGGTGTCTACACGGCGACCAGCATCGATGACGCACTGGCCAACCGCAACAAGCTGACGCACGGCGAGATCATCATGACCCGCGAGGGTCATGCGGTCAGCCAGTTCTCTGTGGCCTTCTATGCCCCCGATTCCGAGCAGGCCGGCATGCTGGCCCGCGCGCAAGAGATCGAGAACCTCGAACGCCAGCTGCGGGCGCAATCGCTGATCGCCGAAGAAGCCAAGAGCGCGCTGGTGCGTCTGGAAGCGGCCTACACCGATGCCACGCAGCGGCTGGTCACCGCCCGCCGCGAAGCCGGCGAGACCCAGACGCGCGCGCACCAGCTGCATGTCGAGTTGCTGCGCCTGAGCCAGCAGGCCGAGGCCACCAGCCAGCGGCGTGGCCAGCTCGACGAGGAACTCTTCGAGGTCGATGCCCAACTCGAAGGCCTGGACGAACGCCGCGCCACCGGCGAAGCGCGCTTCGAAGAGCTGGACATGCAGCTGGCGAACACGCAGGAGCGTCACGCCGAGCTGGACGAAGCGGTGATCAACGCCGAGCGTCGGCTGACGGATGCACGCGAACAGCTGCGCACGCTGGAGCGCCAGGCGCAGGAGTCGCAGTTCCAGGCGCGCGCGCTGGCCTCACGCCGCGGCGAACTGCAGCGGGCCATCGAAACGGCGATGCAGCAGTCGGCCAGCAACGCGTCGACCGGCGAACAGCTGGAACTGGAACTGGGCTCGCTCAACGATGCGGCTGCACAAGCCGGCCTGCAGACCGCGCTGGCCTTGAAGCTGGAGCGTGAACAAGCGCTGGCCGCGCAGCGCAGCACCTACGACGACCTGTCGGCCAAGCTGCGCCAGGCGGACGAGCAGCGCCTGAGCTTCGAGCGCAGCCTGGACCCGCTGCGCGAGAAGATCACCAAGCTGCAGTTGGAAGCGCAGGCCGCGCAGCTCGGTGGCGCCCAGTACATGGAGCAGCTCACCGCCGCAGCCGTCGACCTGGAAGCACTGGCGGCAGACGTCGCCGCCAACAACGTCAAGCTGTGGGGCCTGCAGGGCGAGATCGACCGCATCAGCCGCGACATCGCCGCGCTCGGCGCCGTGAACCTGGCGGCGTTGGATGAATTGACGGCGGCACGCGAACGCAAGACCTTCCTCGATGCGCAGAACGCCGACCTGAACGAAGCCATCGCCACGCTGGAGGACGCGATCCACAAGATCGACCTGGAAACCCGCGACCTGCTGGCCAAGACCTTCAACCTCGTCAATGAACAGTTCGGCCGCATGTTCCCCAGCCTGTTCGGCGGCGGCAATGCCAAGCTGGTGATGACCGGCGACGAGATCCTGGACGCCGGCGTGCAGGTGATGGCGCAGCCGCCGGGCAAGAAGAATTCGACGATCCACCTGCTGTCCGGCGGTGAGAAGGCACTGACTGCCATTGCGCTGGTGTTCGCGATCTTCCTGCTGAACCCGGCACCGTTCTGCCTGCTGGATGAGGTGGACGCGCCGCTGGACGATGCCAACACCGAGCGCTATTCCAAGCTGGTGGCCGAGATGTCGCACAAGGGCACGCAGTTCCTGTTCATCAGCCACAACAAGATCGCGATGGAGATGGCCGAACAGCTGATCGGCGTGACGATGCAGGAGCAGGGCGTCTCGCGCATCGTCGCGGTGGACATGGAAGCCGCGGTCAGTCTGGCCGAAGCCGCGTGACCATGAGCTTGATGGCTGCGCTCGCCGTACTGGGAGGGCTGATCCTGGCAGCCGTCATTGCCCATGGCGCGTGGAGTGCGCGCAAGGCCAGTCCACGGCAGCCGGAAGGCCTGGCCGACAAGGGCCGCGTCGAGCCGGTGCTGGGGGACCAGCCGCCCACGGCGGCAACGGAAGCCTCGGCGCTGACCGAGTTGCGCACGGTGTTGCCGCGCAAACCCAGCGCCCGGCTGGACCCGCTGATCGATGCGATCGCGCCGATCACGCTGGAAGCGCCGGTCAGCGGTGAACTGGCGCTGACGCACCTGCCGCCGTCGCGCCGTGCCGGCACCAAGCCCTTCCTGATCGAAGGCCTGAATGCCGAGAGCGGTGAGTGGGAATTGCCGGCCAGCGGCCAGCGCTATGGCGAGTTCCAGGCCGGCGTGCAGATGGCCAATCGCAGCGGCGCACTGAATCAGATCGAATTCTCCGAATTCGTGCAGAAGCTGCAGGACTTTTCCGAAGGCGTCGGCGGCATGGTCGAGGTGCCGGACATGCTCGACGTCGTGGCGCGCGCGCGCGAGATCGATGCCTTCGCCAGCGAGCACGACGCGCAGCTGGCAGTGACCTTGCGGGCCAACGGCGCGGCCTGGTCGGTGGGCTACCTGCAGCAGTGCGCCAGCCGGCGCGGCTTCGTGCCGGGCGTGCTGCCGGGGCGGCTGGTGCTGCCCTCGGCCGACGAGGGCGCGCCGCCGGTACTGGTGCTGTCCTTCGACGCGCAGGCCGCGCTGGCCGAAGACCCGCACATCGCCGCGGTGCGGCAAGTCAGCTTGTCGCTCGATGTGCCGCAGACGCCGGAAGCCGCCGAACCCTTCCCGACCTGGCACGACACCGCGCGCAACCTGGCCGCCGACATGGACGCGACGATGGTCGACGACCAGGGCCGCCTGATCACGCTGCATGCCTTCGCGGCGATCGGCACCGACCTGCAGACGCTGTACCGCGCGCTGGAGTCACGCGACCTGGCGGCAGGCTCCGCAGCGGCGCGGCGCGTTTTCAACTGAACCGCGACTGAACCCTCGCTGAGCCTCCACGGCGCGTCCGCCGACCCTGGGCTGCCGCGTGGCGCTCAGGGCGCGCGCAGCAGCCCAGGGCCGGCGACGCGTGTGGTCTCCCGCGTGCGCCAGGCCGCGCACACCCGCACCTGCTCCAGCGTCTGCGCCAGCGCCAGCCGGCCACCCTGGTAGCGTGCGGCATGCGGCGTGAAGATGCGGGCGATGCGCTGCGCGTCGTCGTCGCTGCAGGCCTGGTTCAGGTGAACGGGCAGCCAGGCAGGATCATCGCGGCCCATGCGCTTGGCGAGTTCGGCATGGCGGGTCTGCAGAAACTGCATCAGGCCTTCGCGCAATGCCGGCGCCTGGTTGTGCGCCGACATCACCGCCCGGCTGGCTTCGCGGAAGTCGACGCTGCTGTCGAGCAGCAAGTCGCGCGCACGTTGCGCCAGACGGGGCGCACGGAAATGGCCCAGCGCGGCGTACAGGTCGCGACGCAGTGCGCGGTCCGGCGCGCTGCGGGCGGCGGCCAGCAAGGCGTTGAACAGCGCCTCGTCGCCGTCGAGCGCGGCGCTCGCCAGCACGGCGGCACGCGACGATGCATCGAGTGCGCCGGTCTGGGCCAGCCAGGCGTCCACCTGGGCCCGGGCCTGGCTGCGCAGCGTGGCATCGCCGCCGTCGTCGGCGACGGCCTCGACCAGCAAGGCGCGCAACAGGCGGGCCTCGTCGTTCTCGTCCGGCGCCGCCGTCCAGCCCAATTGGCGGGCGCGCTCGCCGAAGGCGCGTTGCCAGCGGGCGGCATAGGCCGGCAGTTCAGCCGCATTCACCATCCGGCGCGCATGTAGTAGCAGTTCCGCCGATTGTTCGATGACGGCGCGGTCGGCATGGCTTGCAAAGTGCTCGGCCATGGCCAGCATGTCGGCCACCGGTAGGTCGCCGGCTTCGCTCAGGCCTTGCGCGTCGTCCAGGCCGGCCAGGATTTCGCTCACCGGCAGATCGGGCTGTGTCATCAGCTGCCGCCACAGCGCCGGTGCATAGGCCACGCGGTAGTAGCCCACGCCGCCGGCGTTGGCCTGCACCCAGGCCGGGCAGGCCGTGTCCGGCAGCGCCAGCGCCGCCTCGCGGCTGTCGAACAGCAGCCGCGTGCTGCCGGCGGGTGTGCGGATCAGCATCGGGATCTGCCACAGCGGCGGCGCGCTGGTGTCGTTGCCGGGCAAGGGCAGCAGGCGGGATTGGCGCAGCTGCAGCCGCGGCGGGCCCTCGTCGCATTGCAGCGTCACCGCCACTCGCGGCAGACCCGGCTGCGCGGTGAAGCTGCGCAGCGCGGCCGGCAGGGCCGGGTCCTGGCTGCCGAGCGCGGCGAGGAAATCGTCGCCGGTGGCATGGCCCCAGGCATGCTTGTGGATGTAGCGGCGCACACCGTCGCGAAAGCGCTCCGGCCCCAGCCACTGCTCGAACATCGACAGCACCACCTGGCCTTTTTCGTAGGTGATGCTGTCCCACAGGCTGCCCATGTCGTCGTCGCTCAGCACCGGCTGCTGCACGCGGCGCGAGGAGGCCAGCCGGTCGGTGCGCATCGCGCGGGCCCGCGCCTGCTGCACGCTGGTGTGCCAGTGCCACTGCGGCATCAGTTCGGCGGTGATCCGGTCGCCCAGCCAGGAGGCGAAGGATTCGTTGAGCCACAGGTCGTCCCACCAGGCCATCGTGACCAGGTTGCCGAACCACTGGTGCGCCAGTTCGTGCGCCGCCAGGCTGACGTAGTTGCGCTGGAACTGGCCGGTGGTGTCGGCTGGCGTGGCCAGCATCAGCGGCGCGCCGTAGGTGATCAGGCCGGCATGCTCCATCGCACCGAAGCCGCTGGGCACGCTGAGCGCCAGGCTGTCGAGCTTGGCGAAGGGATGCGGCAGGTCGAAGTAGGCCTCCAGCCGCTCGACGATGCGGGCGGTGATCCCGGCCGCGAAGGCCGCGTCGGCGGCGCGGCCGCGCGGCGTGATGAAGCGGATCGGCAGTGCACCGGCCGGCGGCGCGTCCAGCACATCGAAAGGGCCGACCGCGAAGGCCAGCAGGTAGCTTGGCAGCGGCGGCGTCGGATCGAACTCGATGCGCTTCCAGCCCGGCGTGGCCGCGGCTTCCTCCCGCCGCGGCGCGGTGTTGGCCACCGCCATCAGGGCCTGCGGCACGGTCAGCGTCAGCGTCCAAGGCACTTTCCAGCCGGGTTCGTCGAACAGCGGAAAGGCCAGCCGCGCGCCGGTGGATTCGAACTGCGTGTAGGCGTACCAGTCGCCGGCCTCGCGGCGGTGGAACAGGCCCAGTTCGTCGGTGTCCTGCTGCTTGCCGCTGAAGGCCAGCACCAGCTTGGCCCGCCCGGCCGGAATGGCCTGCGCGAAGCGCAGTTCGATGCGCTCCGGATCCAGCGTCCTGGACTTGGCGGCATGGCGCCTGGCGCCGATCTCCAGCCAGGCGTTGCGGATCTGCAGGTCCTTGGCATGCAGCTGCAGGCTGCGCGTGGCCTGCTTCAGCTCGATCTCGATCTCGACCTCGCCGCTGTGCGTGGGCTGGGCCGGGTCGAGGCTGATCGTCAGGCGGTAGGCCAGCGGGCGCACGCTGTCGGGCAGGCGCATCGCAGTCGTGGCGGCGGTGGCGAGCGCGCTGCACAGCAGCAGCGCGGCGAAGAGGGCGAGCCGGGCGATCGCGCGCCGGGCAGTCGGTTGCCGGGCAGTCAGGAAAGGCATCGTCGGTGCGTCGGGCGTCGGTGGGCGAGCGAGGACTCTACACTGCAGCCATGAGCGACAAGACAGCCCGCCGCGCCGCCGAATTGCGCGAACTGCTGCAGTACCACGCGCAGCGTTATTACGTGCACGATGCACCGGAGATTCCTGACGCCGAATACGACCGGCTGTTCCAGGAACTGCAGGCCATCGAGGCTTCGCATCCCGAGCTGTTGACGGCCGACTCACCCACGCAACGCGTGATCGGCGCGGTGCTCGATGGCCTGATGCCGGTGCGCCATGCGGTGCCGATGCTGAGCATCCGCACCGAAACCGACACCGAGGCCAGCGGCGCCGAGGCCTTCGACGCCCGCGTGCGCCGCGAGCTGGAACTGACCGATGCGGCGGCGCCGGTGGACTACGCCGCCGAGCTGAAGTTCGACGGCCTGGCCATCAACCTGCGCTACGAAAAAGGCCTGCTGGTGCAGGCCGCCACGCGCGGCGACGGTGAAACCGGCGAAGACGTGACGCAGAACATCCGCGCCATCCGCGGCCGTTCCGCCGGCGGCCAGATTCCGCCGCGCCTGAAGGGCAATGACGCGCCGGTGATCGAGGTGCGCGGCGAGCTGTTCATGCGCCGCGACGACTTCGAAGCCTTGAACGAACGCCAGCGCACGCAGGGCGACAAGACCTTCGTGAACCCGCGCAATGCCGCGGCCGGCGCGGTGCGCCAGCTGGATCCGGCGATGGCGGCGCAGCGGCCGCTGAGCTTCTTCGCCTACGGCCTGGGCGAGGTCAAGGGCTGGAAGCTGCCGCCCACGCACAGCGCGATGCTCGACGCGCTGGCCGTGATGGGCCTGCCGGTCAGCAGCGACCGCGCGATGGTGCAGGGCGCGGCCGGCCTGGTGGCCTTTCACCGCGAAATGGGCGCCAAGCGCGATGCCTTGCCCTTCGACATCGACGGCGTGGTCTACAAGCTCAACCGGTTGGACCTGCAGCAGCGCCTGGGCTTCGTCTCGCGGGAGCCACGCTGGGCGGTGGCGCACAAGTACCCGGCGCAGGAGCAGATGACGCTGCTGCGCGCGATCGAGATCCAGGTCGGCCGCACCGGCAAGCTGACGCCGGTGGCCAAGCTGGAGCCGGTGTTCGTCGGCGGCACGACGGTGAGCAATGCCACCTTGCACAACCTGTTCGAGCTGCGCCGCAAGCGCGTGCGGGTGGGCGACACGGTGATCGTGCGCCGCGCCGGCGATGTGATTCCCGAGGTGGTGGGACGCATGCCCGGCGAGCGCGCTGCCTACGTGCTGAACTTCCGCATGCCCAAGACCTGCCCGGTGTGCAGCAGCGCGGTCGTGCGTGAACGCGGCGGCATGGACCACCGCTGCAGCGGCGGGCTGTTCTGCGCCGCGCAGCGCAAGCAGGCGATCCTGCACTTCGCGGGCCGCCGTGCGATGGACATCGAGGGCCTGGGCGACAAGCTGGTCGACCAACTGGTCGACGGCGGCCTGATCCGCACGCTGCCCGAGCTGTACACGCTGGGCCTGGCCAAGCTCAGCGCACTGGAGCGCATGGGCGAAAAGAGCGCGCAGAACCTGCTGGACGGGCTGGCCAAGAGCAAGCAGACGACGCTGGGCCGCTTCCTGTACGCGCTGGGCATCCGCCAGGTCGGCGAGACCACCGCGAAGGACCTGGCCAAGCACTTCGGCGCCATCGACCGGCTGATGGAGGCCGGCGTCGACCAGCTGCTGGAGGTCAACGATGTCGGCCCGGTGGTGGCGCAGAGCATCCACACCTTCTTCGCGCAGCCGCACAACCGCGAAGTGGTGGAACAGCTGCGTGCCGCCGGCATCCACTGGGCCGAGCACGACGGCCGCGCGGCCGACACCGGCCCGAAGCCGCTGGCCGGCCAGACGCTGGTGCTGACCGGCACGCTGCCGACCCTGGGCCGCGACGAAGCGAAGGCGCTGATCGAAGCCGCCGGCGGCAAGGTGTCGGGCTCGGTGTCGAAGAAGACGCACTATGTGATCGCCGGCGAAGAGGCCGGCAGCAAGCTGGACAAGGCGCGTGAGCTGGGCGTTACCGTGCTCGACGAAGCGGGGTTGCGCGCGCTGCTGGCGGCCGCCGCTTGACGATGGCCGAAACGCTGCCGCACGGCGCCGGCACCTGGCTGGTGCTGGCGGTGTTCGCCATCGTCTACCTCGGCATGATCCTCGGCGGCCTGCCGCGCCTGCACCTGGACCGCACCGGCGTGGCCTTGCTCGGTGCGATCGCCATCGTCGGCGGCGGCGTGATGACGCCGGAGCAGGCCGCCCGGGCGATCCACCTGCCGACGATCCTGCTGCTGTTCTCGTTCATGGTCATCTCGGCGCAGATGCGGCTGGGCGGCTTCTACGCCGCGGTGACGCGGCGCATGGCCGCGTTGCCGCTGCAGCCGGCGGGTCTGCTGGGCGCGGTGATCGCTGTCTCGGCCGTGTTGTCGGCGGTGTTCTCGAACGACATCGTCTGCCTGGCCGTCGCGCCGGTGCTGGCCGAGGCCTGCCTGCGCCGGCGGCTCGACCCGGTTCCCTACCTGCTGGCGCTGGCCTGCGCGGCCAACATCGGCTCGGCCGCCACGCTGATCGGCAACCCGCAGAACATGCTGATCGGCGAGGTGCTGCACCTGCCGTTTGCGGGCTACCTGCTGCAGGTGCTGCCGCCGGTGGTGCTGAGCCTGGGCGTGCTGTGGGCCTGGCTGGCCTGGGCCCAGCGGGGCCGGCCGGAGATCCTTGATAGCGCGCCAAATGAGCGTCAGCTGGCCTTGCTGCAGGCCGAGGCGCCCGAGTACGACCGCTGGCAGACGGCCAAGGGCCTGGTCGTCGCGCTGGCGCTGGTGGCGGTGTTCCTGTTTACTGACTGGCCGCGCGACGTGGCGGCGCTGGTCGGCGCCGGCGTGCTGCTGCTGAGCCAGCGTTTCCATTCGTCCAAAGTGATGGGCCAGGTCGACTGGGAGCTGCTGATCCTGTTCATCGGCCTGTTCATCGTCAACCACGCGCTGGAACTCACCGGGCTCACCGCACAGGCGGTGCAGGCGCTGGCGGCGCAGGGCCTGCACCTGGGCGAGCCGGTGCCGCTGTTCGGCGCCACGCTGCTGCTGTCGAACCTGGTCTCCAACGTGCCGGCGGTGATGCTGCTGCTGCCGGTGGCGCAGGGCACGCATGCCGGGCCGACGCTGGCGCTGGTCAGCACGCTGGCCGGCAACCTGCTGATCGTCGGCTCGCTGGCCAACATCATTGTCGTCGATGCGGCGCGGCGGGCCGGCATCGCCATCGACTGGCGCCGCCATGCGCGCACCGGCGTGCCGGTGACGCTGCTGACATTGGCCTTGAGCGCCGGCTGGCTGGCCTGGCGTGCTTGAATTGCGGTTCACGCAAAGGAGTGTTCGGGCATGGCGGTTCGCGAGATTCTGAAAATGGGCGATGAGCGCCTGCTGCGTGTGGCGCAGCCGGTGGGTGAATTCGACACGCCCGCCTTGCATGCGCTGGTGGCCGACATGGTCGAGACCATGGCCGCGGCGAAGGGTGCCGGGCTGGCCGCACCGCAGATCGGCGTCGACCTGCAGCTGGTGATCTTCGGCTTCGAGCGCAACCAGCGCTATCCCGATGCACCGCCGGTGCCGATGACGGTGCTGCTCAACCCGCAGATCACGCCGCTGGACGAGGCAATGGAAGAGGGCTGGGAAGGCTGCCTGTCGGTGCCCGGCCTGCGCGGCGTGGTGCCGCGCCATGCCCGCATCCGCTACACGGGTTTCGACGAGAAGGGCCGGCGCATCGAGCGGGAGGCCGAGGGTTTCCATGCCCGCGTCGTGCAGCATGAATGCGACCACCTGATCGGCCGGCTCTACCCCACGCGCATGACCGACCTGCGCCAACTCGGGTTTACCAGCGTGCTGTTTCCCGAACTGGACCCGAACGCCGACGAATGACGCCGTGCCGCCGCAGCGGCGTCAGCGCTCGGAGCGGCTGGTGCGTTGTGCAGGGATATGCACACAGCAGGCCAGCCGGCCGGAGGCCCCCTCATGATCAGCCCCTGGATTCATCGCGCGGCAGGTCTGGTCTTGTCCTGCCTGCTGCTGCAGTTGCCCGCGGCGCTCCGCGCGCAGGAGGCGGTGCCGGGTGATTGGCCCGGCCGCGTCGGCCGGCTGGTGGAAGTGCAGGGCAGCGTGCGCCTGCTGGACCGCGCCGAGAACGAATGGGTCAGCGCGGTGCCGAATCGGCCGCTGACCAGCGGCGACCACCTGGTCACCGAGGCCGGGGCCCGCGTCGAGCTGCGCGTCGGTTCGACGACCGTGCGCCTGGACGGCAACGCCGACCTCGAGCTGCGGCGGCTCGACGACGAGGCCATCGTGCTGCAGCTCAATGCCGGCAGCCTGGCGCTGAAGGTGGTGTCGCAGGAACTGCTCTCGCAAGTAGAAGTGGTGACGGTGGAAGGGCGCTTCCGCCCGCGCCAGGTCGGCCACTACCGCATCGACCGCCGCGACGACGCCAGCGAAGCCAGCAGCTGGCGCGGCGAACTGAGCTTTGAAGGCCGCGACAGCAGCTTGCTGATCGGCGCCGGCCGGCGGGCCGAGCTGTGGCTGAAGGGCCCGGCCCAGGTGACGCACTACAACTGGAGCGAGATCGAGCGCGACGGCTTCGCCGACTGGGTCGCCTACGATGACACCAGCGCCGAGCGCAGCGCGACGGCGCGCTATGTCTCGCCGGAGATGACCGGCTGGGAAGACCTGGATCGCTACGGCAACTGGCAGACCCACCCGGAATATGGCGGTGTGTGGATCCCGAGCACGGTGGCCGTGGGCTGGGCGCCTTACCGCAGCGGGCACTGGGCCTGGATAGCGCCCTGGGGCTGGACCTGGGTGGACAACGCACGCTGGGGCTTTGCGCCCTTCCACTACGGCCGCTGGGTCTGGTGGGGGCAGCGCTGGTGCTGGTCGCCGGGGCAGCGGGTGCATCGGCCGCACTACGCGCCGGCATTGGTCGGCTGGTTGGGCGGCACGCAGGTGGTGGTGGGCGGCCGCGTCGGCGGGCGTGTGACAGGCCCGCCGGTGGCCTGGGTGCCGCTCGGGCCGCGGGATCCGTACCGGCCGCATCCGGGCTGGCATGAGCGCGCCGATCGGGGTGACCGGGGCGAGCGGCGTGACGAGCGGGAGGGCCGCGACGGTGATCGCCAGCGCCAGCCGGTGCTGCCGCCGCGCGTGGCCGACCGCAGCGAACCGAGCGGCCCGATCCGCTATGCCAATCAGGTCGTGCCCGGGGCCGTCACGGCGGTGTCGTCCGAAACCTTCCTGCACCGCCGTCCGGTCGCGCCGCTGCCGGTGACGATCGAGTCGCGGCAACCGGTGCCGGCAGTGGCGGCTCCGGCGGCGCCGCCGACCGTGGTGTCGCCGGCACCACCGTCGCCTCGGCGTGGCCCAGGTCTGGCCGGGGTTCCGGCGACCTCGGTGCCGACGCCGGTGCCAATGGCACCGCCCCGGGGGCTGCCCACGACAGCGCCGACAGCCGTGCCCGTGGCGCCGCCGACGGCGGTGCCGCACGCCCCGCCTGCCGCTGTGCCCCAGACCCCTCCGGGATTCGTCGTGCCCCAGGCGCCGCCGACCGCGGTTCCAACGCGGCCGGACATGCCGGCGCGGGCCGATGGCAGCGCACGACCGGATTCAGCCTCGCCGCGAATCGGTTCGGGCACCCGGCATGAACAGGTCCGCCAGGCGCCGCCTACCCGCGAGGCCCCGCCCACCCGCGAGGCTGCCCCGATGGCGCCCGCCGCGCCGCATCGGCCGGTGACCGTCGCACCGCCGGCGCCCGCCGCACCGCCGCCCGCGCTGCGTGCACCCCCGGCGCCAGCACCAGCGCCTGCGCCTGCCGCGGTGCCGCCGCCAACCCGCGCGGCGCCGCCGGCGGCGGTACGTGCCAGACCCGACAACGAGCGCGACAACGACAACCGGTCACGCGGCAGCGAGCAACGCCCGGGACAGCGCCAGTAAGCGCCGCAGCGCGCTGGTTCAGCGCAGCAGCCAGGGCTTGAACACCGGCCAGACGTTGGCCAGCAGCGTCGGGTGGGCTTCGGCGGTCGGGTGGATGCGGTCGGGCTGGAACAGCCGCTCGGCCTGCGGCGAATCGGCCACGCCGGCCAGCAGGGAGGGCACCAGCGCGGCGCCTTCGGCCTTGGCCACGCTGGCGAACAGCGCGGCGAAGTCCTGCGTGTAGCGCAGCCCGTAGTTCGGCGGCACCTGCATGCCGACCACCAGCACCTTGGCGCCGGTGGCCTTGGCCGCACGCGCCATGGTTGCCAGGTTGTCGCGGCTCATCTGCAGCGGCAGCCCGCGCAAGGCGTCGTTGCCGCCGAGTTCCAGCACCACGTGCGTGGGTTGGTGCTGTTTCAACAAGGCCGGCAGGCGGGAGCGGCCGCCCGAGGTGGTATCGCCGCTGATGCTGGCGTTGACCACGCGGGCGCTGATCTTCTCGCTGGCCAGCTTCTTCTCGAGCAAGGCGACCCAGCCGGTGCCGCGCGCCAGGCCGTATTCGGCCGAGATGCTGTCGCCCACCACCAGCACCACCGGCGCCGACGGCGCGGCGCCCCAGGCCGGTCCGGCAGCCAAGGTCAGCACGCTCAGGCTACAGTGCAGCAGTCCCATTCGGCGCGACAAGCGTCGCGACCTCACATCGTTCATGACCGATCCCATCATCGCCGTCGAGCATGTCACCCGGCAGGTGACCGATTCCACCGGCACGCTGACGATTCTCCACGACATCGATTTTGCGTTGCGGCCCAAAGAATCCACCGCCATCGTCGGCGCCTCGGGTTCGGGCAAGAGCACGCTGCTGGCCATCATCGCCGGGCTGGACCTGCCGACCCAGGGCACCGTGCGGCTTGCGGGCTCCGACCTGTTCTCGCTGGATGAAGACGCGCGCGCGGCGCTGCGTGCACGCCAGCTCGGTTTTGTCTTCCAGAGCTTCCAGCTGCTGGGCCACCTGAGTGCGCTGGAGAACGTGATGCTGCCGCTTGAATTACTCGGCCGCAACGACGCGCGAACGAAGGCCGCCGAGATGCTGCGTCGCGTCGGCCTGGGCGAACGCCTGAACCACTACCCGCGCACACTGTCGGGCGGTGAACAGCAGCGCGTGGCGCTGGCCAGGGCCTTCGTCGTCGAGCCCGCCGTGCTGCTGGCCGACGAACCCACCGGCAGCCTCGACTTCGCCACCGGCGAACGCGTGATGGCGCTGATGTTCGAGATGAACCGCGAGTCCGGCACGACGCTGGTACTGGTGACGCATGACCGCAGCATCGCCGCCCGTTGCGACCGCCAGTTGCACATCGAAGCCGGCCGACTGGTCAACTGACCTGGTGCGGCGCACCAAGCAAAAGAGGCGCCGCAGCGCCTCTTTCGATTCAAGCCAGCCGGATCACTGGGCAGCAAATTTGTAGTCGGTCTTGGCGCCTTTGCGCAGATCGTCCTGGAACTTCTGCAGCTTGTTCTGCGCCAGGCGTTGCTGGATCTGGCCCTTCACGCCTTCGAAGTCCGGGAACTGCGCGTCGCGCGTGTCGTCCAGGCGGATGATGTGGTAGCCGAATTGGCTCTTCACCGGTGTCTCGGTCATCTCGCCCTTCTTCAGCGCGGTCATGGCCTTGCTGAATTCGGGCACGTAGTTTTCGGGCTTGGCGAAATCGAGGTCGCCGCCGTTTTCACCGGAACCCGGGTCCTTGGATTTGGCCTTGGCCAGGTCTTCGAACTTGGCGCCGGCCTTGATCTGTGCGATCAGCGCCTTGGCGTCTTCTTCACCTTCCACCAGGATGTGGCGGGCACGGTATTCGGTGCCAGTGGCCTGGGCCTTGAACTTGTCGTACTCGGCGCGCGCTTCGGCGTCGCTGACCGGGTTCTTCTTCTTGAAGTCCTCGAACAGCTCGCGAATCATGATGCTCTGGCGCGCCAGTTCCATCTGCGCCTTGTAGTCGGCGCTCGCCGCGATGCCACGCTTTTCGGCTTCCTGCGCAAAGATCTCGCGCAGCACCACCTGGTCCTTGGCCTGCGCTTCCAGCTCGGGCGTCACTTGCTGGCCGGCGCGCTTGGCTTGGTCGACCAGCAGCGTCAGGCGCGCCTTGGGCACCGCTTTGCCATTGACGATGGCGATGTTCTGGGCCTGCACGGCCAGCGGCAACAGCAGGGCAGCGGCAGCGGCCGCGACAGCCGCGCGCGCGGCAAAGGTCTTGCGGATCATGGCGATGAGCGTCTTTCGGGGGGTGGAACAGCCTCGGAGCCGGGCTGCGTGAAGAGGTTCAATCCGGCGACGAGCGACAGTAAGAGGGCAAATCAGGCTTCGTCTGGAGAACGGGCCTCGATGGCCAGCGCGTGGATCCCCTGGGGGATGATTTTGCGCAGGGCATCATACACGAGGCGATGGCGCGCTATCCGGCTCAGACCGGCCATGCGCGGGCTGACGATCAGCACCCGCAAGTGCGATCCTTCGCGCGCGCCGGCATGGCCGGCGTGCAGGTGGCTGTCGTCGATGACCTGCAGGCTGCTCAGCGGCTGGATCGCCTCGCGCAGCGCCTGCTCCACCTGGCCGGCGGAGATGTGCGGCGTGTTCAACGCGTTTCCTCGGGCGGGGCAGGGGCGGGTTCGTCTTCGAGGTACTTGCTGAGGTACAGCCCTTGCGCCACCGTGAAGGCCAGCATCAACCCGATGCCGCCGAAGAGCTTGAAGTTGACCCACACGTCGGTCGCGAAGCTGTAGGCCACCCACAGGTTCAGCAGGCCCATCAGGCCGAAGAAGCCGATCCAGGCGAAGTTCAGGCGCCGCCAGACCATGTCGGGCAGCTGCATCTGCTCGCCCAGCAGCAGGCGCAGCAGGTTGCGTCCGAACAGCGCCTGGCTGAGCCAGAACGAGGTGCCCATGGCCCAGTACAGCACGCTGGGCTTCCACTTGATGAAGGTCTCGTTGTGGAACCAGACCGTCAGGCCGCCCAGCACCACCACCAGCACCAGGCTGACCCACAGCATGAAGTCGATCTTCTTGCCGCGCAGTTTCAGGAAGGCCACCTGGGTCAGCGTGGCGATGATCACCACGATGGTGGCCAGCATCACCGGGCCTTCGTCGGGTCCGACCTTGCCGCCGGCAACCAGGAAGCCCAGGTGCTGGGTCGCGAAGTCAGCCGCCCATTGCTTGTTGCCTTCGGCGTACTTGAAGGTCGCGAAGAACAGGATGATGGGCAGGAAATCCAGCAGTATTTTCATGCGGGGCGCAGTGTATGCGCTTCGAGATGTGGGTCAGGTTTTCGGGATGAAGTCGATCGCTGCCGAGTTGATGCAGAAGCGTTCACCACTCGGCTCGGGCCCGTCCTCGAAGACATGGCCCAGGTGCGTGCCGCAGTTGGCGCAGCGCACTTCCACGCGGGTCATGCCCAGCGTGCTGTCGACCAGACGCTCGATGCGCCCGGGCTCGATCTCCTTCCACCAGCTTGGCCAGCCGCAGCCGGCATCGAACTTGGCCTCGGATTCGAACAGCACCTGGCCGCAGCCAATGCAGCGGTAGGCGCCGTCGGCCCAATGGTCCCAGTACTGGCCGGTGAAGGCGCGTTCGGTGGCGGCGTGGCGGGCCACCTGGTACTGCATCGTGTCCAACTGGGCGCGCCATTCTTCGTCGGACTTGCGCACCGGATAGCGCGGGTCGTCGTGCGCGGGCACGGGGTCAGCGGGCTTGTTGAAGAACTTCATGATGAACAGGACTCCTCGAGGTGGTGGGCTCCGTCGGGCGGCTGCGCAGCCGGCACGGGCGCAGAATGATCGTCGAGCACGGCGTTCATGCGCGGGAGTGTAGGCAGTGCCAGATGTCGTCGGGGCGACAAGGGGCAAAGCCTGGTCGTGACACCATGCGCGGCCGCCGAAGAGCAACCCCAAAATTTCACTCACGTCACCGGAGACAAACATGCCAGCCTTGATGGGCCAGATGATGCAAATGCCGCTGCTGATCTCGTCGTTGATCCAGCATGCCGAGCGCCATGCCGCGGACACCGAGATCGTTTCGAAGCGCGTGGAGGGTGACCTGCACCGCACGACCTGGGCCGAGGTGGCGCAACGCTCTCGCCAGCTGGCGCAGGCGCTGGCGCGGCTGGGCTGCGAAGCCGGCGACCGGGTGGCCACGCTGGCCTGGAACGGCTACCGCCACCTCGAGATCTACTACGGCGCCTCGGGCTCGGAACTGGTGTGCCACACCATCAACCCGCGGCTGTTCCCCGAGCAGATCGTCTGGATTGCCAACGACGCGGCCGACAAGGTGTTGTGCTTCGAGTTGAACTTCCTGCCGCTGATCGAGAAGCTGGCGCCGCAGCTGAGCACGGTGAAGCACTTCGTGCTGATGACAGACCGTGCCCACATGCCGGCCGACAGCAAGATCCCCGGCCTGCTGTGCTACGAAGAACTGGTGGAGGCCGAGGACGGCCGCTACAGCTGGCCCAGCTTCGACGAGAACACCGCATCGAGCATCTGCTACACCTCGGGCACCACCGGCCACCCCAAGGGCGCCGTGTACAGCCACCGCTCCAGCGTGCTGCATGCCTACGCCGCGGCGCTGCCCGATGCGATGGATGTTTCGGCTGCCGACGTGGTGCTGCCCGTGGTGCCGATGTTCCATGTCAACGCCTGGGGCCTGCCCTATGCCTGCGCGCTGGTCGGCTGCAAGCTGGTGATGCCCGGGCCCCACCTCGACGGCAAATCGCTCTACGAGTTGTTCGAGACCGAAAAGGTCTGCTTCAGCGCTGGCGTGCCGACGGTGTGGCTGGGCCTGCTGACCTATGTGCAGAGCAACAAGCTGAAGTTCAGCACGTTCAAGCGCACGGTGATCGGCGGCTCGGCCTGCCCGCCGGCAATGATGAAGACGCTGCAGGAAGACTTCGGCGTCGAGGTGATCCACGCCTGGGGCATGACCGAGTTGTCGCCGCTCGGTACGCTGTCCAAGCTGAAGGCCAAGCACAGGGACTTGCCGCACGATGCGCAGCAGCGCCTGCTGGAAAAGCAAGGCCGCGTGATCTACGGCATCGACATGGCCATCATCGATGACGACGGCAAGGCCTTGCCCTGGGACGGCGTGGCCGCCGGCAACCTGGTGGTGTGCGGCCCCTGGGTCATCAACAGCTATTTCGGCAAGGCGAATGAATCGCCGCTGGTCGATGTGGACGGCGAGGGCGGCTGGTTCCCCACCGGCGATGTGGCGACCATCGATGCCGACGGCTTCATGCAGATCACCGATCGCTCGAAGGACGTGATCAAGTCCGGCGGCGAGTGGATCAGCTCGATCGACCTCGAGAACATCGCAATGGCCCATCCCGCCGTGCACGAGGCCGCCGCGATCTCGGCGCGTCATCCCAAGTGGGATGAGCGGCCGATGCTGGTGGTGGTGAAGAAGCCGGGCGCCGAAGTCTCGCGTGAAGAACTGCTGGCCTTCTTCGAGGGCCGCATTGCCAAATGGCAGATTCCCGACGATGTGGTCTTCGTCAGCGAGATCCCGCACACGGCCACCGGCAAGATCCAGAAGCTCAAACTGCGCGAACAGTTCAAGGATCATCGCCTGCCCACGGCTTGAGCCGGTGCGCGCTGGCGCCGCGGCGCTGCTGTCGCTGCCGCGACAGCACGTGTGGGGTAGTCCCTGAAGCGCAAGCGCGGCTGCATCCGGTACCGTCGCGGTCGTTGGGTGCACTGCATCATTCCTGTTCGGAGACTTCCATGGCAAACGCAAAAACTCTGCTGAATCTATCGGTCACCGCCGCGCTGGCGTTGGGCGCCGCGGCCGTCCATGCCCAGAAGGGTGAAACCGTCAAGATCGGCTGGGTTGATCCGCTCACGGGCCTGATGGCGCCGGTCGGCCAGAACCAGATCAAGAGCTTCCAGTTTGTGGCCGAGCACTTCAACAAGAGCAACCCGGCCGGCGTGAAGTTCGAGATGGTGCCGATCGACAACAAGCTCAGCCCGCAGGAGAGCACGACCGCCGTCAAGTCGCTGATCGACCAGGGCGTGCGCTACATCGTGCAGGGCAACGGCTCCGGTGCGGCGCTGGCGATCATGGATGCGCTGGCCAAGCACAACGAGCGCAATCCGGGCAAGGAAGTCGTTTACCTCAACTACGCCGCAGTCGACCCCGACCTGACCAACAGCAAGTGCAGCTATTGGCACTATCGCCTGGACGCCGACACCTCGATGAAGATGGAGGCACTGACCAGCTGGGTCAAGGACCAGGCCGACATCAAGAAGATCTATCTGATCAACCAGAACTACGCGCACGGCCACCAGGTGTCGCGTTTCGGCAAGGAAATCCTGGCCCGCAAGCGGCCGGACATCCAGATCGTCGGCGACGACCTGCACCCCTTGGCGCAGGTGCGCGACTTTGCGCCGTACATCGCCAAGATCAAGGCCTCCGGTGCCGACACGGTGCTCACCGGCAACTGGGGTTCGGACCTGACGCTGTTGATCAAAGCCGCCAATGACCAGGGTCTGAACGTCAAGTTCCTGACCTACTACGCCGGCGTCACCGGCACGCCCACCGCGCTGGGCGCGGCCGCCGAAGGCCGGGTCTACGTGGTGGCCTATGCGCACTCCAACATGCCTGGTGAAGTGGGCAAGCTGGGCGATGCGTTCAAGGCCAAGTTCAACGACGACTATTACACCTTCGCCACCTACAGCGCCTTCGCGATGCTGTCGACCGCGATGGCGCAGGCCAAGACCACCGATCCGGCCAAGGTGGCCGCAACGATGGAAGGCCTGAAGTTCAAGAGCTTCAACGGCGAGGTCGAGATGCGCAAGGGCGACCACCAGTTGCAGCAGGCCCTGTTCGTGACGGTGTGGAAGAAGACCGATGCCAAGCATCCGTACAGCGTCGAGAACACCGGCTACGGCTTCCAGCCGGTGAAGGCCTACGACGCCTATGTGGCCAGCACCCCGACTTCATGCCAGATGAAGCGGCCGTAACGTTTAGGCCCCGGCCGCCTGGCGGCCGCCCCCGAGGGGCTGACCAAACCCGACCGGGAAACCCGGATCGGGCCTGGCCCTTCGACCCAGACAGCGCTCCCCTGGTCGCCGTTGGCGACCTGTCCCCTCGGGGGCAAAGACGCTCCTAACGACCTCCCGATGCATGCGAGCGTGGAGCAAGCGATATGGACCAGGTACTGATCAACACCCTGAACGGCGTCAGCTATGGGCTGATGCTGTTCATGCTCAGCTCGGGGCTGACGCTGATTCTCAGCATGATGGGCGTGCTGAACTTCGCGCACGCCAGCTTCTACATGATCGGCGCGTACTTCGCGTACTCGCTGACCGGGCTGGTGGGCTTCTGGCCGGCGCTGTTGCTGGCGCCGCTGGGCGTGGGCATCGCGGGCGCGTTCTTCGAGCGCACGGCCTTGCGCCGGGTGCACAAGTTCGGCCATGTGGCGGAATTGCTGATCACCTTCGGCCTGTCCTTCGTGGTGCTGGAAGTGGTGCAGCTGATCTGGGGGCGCACCTCGCTGGCCTTCGACCCGCCGGCCTTGCTGAGAGGTCCGGCCTTCACGGTGGTGCAAAGCGCGACCACGGGCTTGTCGATCTCGCTGGGCGCGGCCTCCGATGCGGTGTGCCAGGCGGCCAGCTGCTCGCGCTTCCCGATGACGCGTGCGTTCATGATGCTGGTGGCCCTGCTGATGCTGTTGTCGCTGTGGCTGCTGCTCACGCGCACCCGCATCGGCCTGGTGATCCAGGGCGCGCTGACGCATCCGGAGATGGTCGAGTCGCTGGGCCACAACGTGCCCCGCGTGTTCATGATGGTGTTCGGTTTCGGCAGCGCGCTGGCCGGCCTGGCCGGCGTGATCGGCGGCATCACCTTCGTCACCGAGCCCGCGATGGCGGCGGTGGTCGGATCGATCATCTTCGTCGTGGTGGTGGTCGGTGGCATGGGTTCGCTGGCGGGTGCCTTCGTCGCGTCGCTGCTGATCGGGCTGCTGCAGACGCTGCCGCTGACGGTGGATGCTTCACTGGCCGACGCGATCAACCGCATGGGCGGCCAGGTCGGCCCCAGCTCGCCGGGCTGGCCGCTGCTGCGCATCACGATGGCGCAGGCCGCTCCGATCCTGCCTTATCTGCTGCTGGTGCTGATGTTGATCCTGCGGCCCAAGGGCCTGCTGGGCACGCGCGAAGGTTGAGCACGTCATGCACATCCAAGAAAAACGACCCCACTTCCACTTCAAGCCCTTCAACATCGGCCGCTGGCTGATCTGGGGCGGCTTTGCGCTGGTGCTGGCGGTGGCGCCGCTGCTGTGGACCAGCGGCTTCGCGCAGACCATGCTGTCGCAGATGGGCATCGCGATCATCGTCTGCCTGGCCTACAACATCCTGCTCGGCCAGGGCGGCATGCTGAGCTTCGGCCATGCGGTGTACAGCGGCATGGGCTCGTTCCTGGCGATCCACACGCTGAACTTGGTCAGCGCCGGCAGCCTGCCGCTGCCGGTGAGCCTGATTCCGCTGGTCGGCGGCCTGTCGGGGCTGTTCTTCGCGGCGCTGCTGGGCTATGTGACGACCAAGAAATCCGGCACCACCTTCGCGATGATCACGCTGGGCATCGGCGAGCTGGTGTGGTCGATGTCGCTGATGATTCCCGAGTTCTTCGGCGGCGAGGGCGGCGTCACCGGCAACCGCGTGGTCGGCAAGGGCGGCACGCTGGGCATCACCTTCGGGCCGCAGATCCAGGTGTACTACCTGATCGCGGTGTACTGCTTCATCTCCACGGCGGCCATGTACGCACTGACGCGCACGCCGCTGGGCCGCATGCTCAACGCCGTGCGGGACAACCCCGAACGCGTGGAGTTCATCGGCTACAGCACGCAGAACGTGCGCTACCTGGCTTTCATCATTTCCGGCTTCTTTGCCGGCATCTCGGGCGGCCTGGCGGCACTGAACTTCGAGATCGTCACCGCCGAGGTGGTGGGCGCGGGGCGCTCGGGGGCCTACCTGCTGTTCGTGTTTCTCGGTGGCGCCACCTTCTTCTTCGGGCCGATCCTCGGCGCGGTGCTGATGGTCATCGCGCTGGTGCTGCTGTCGGAGCTGACCAAGGCCTGGCTGCTGTACCTGGGCATCGTGTTCCTGTTCATGGTGATGTATGCGCCCGGCGGCATCGCCAGCCTGATCATGATGAACCTGCGGCTGGCCGCTTTCGGCAAACTCAAGCGGGTGTGGACCTCCTACCTGGCGCTCGGTGGCTCTGCCCTGGTGGCGCTGGCCGGCGCGGCGGCGATGATCGAGATGGTCTACCACATGCAGCTGAACACGGCACTCGGCCCCGAGATGAACTTCATCGGGGCGACGCTGAACACCCGCGGCGTCGACAGCTGGCTGGGCTCGGTCTTCGTGATGCTCGTCGGCGTGGCGATGTTCGAGCTGTCGCGCCGCAGCTTCAGCCGCGAATGGGGCACGATCCAGGAAGAGATCGAAAAAGAAATCAAACGTCGGGAGGCGCTGTGAGCACCGCCAACGCCACCTACGCCGTCGAACTGAAGGACGTGCGCAAGAACTTCGGCAAGACCGAAATCATCCGCGGCGCGAACCTGGCGGTGAAGCCCGGCGAGCGGGTGGCCATCATCGGGCCGAACGGCGCTGGCAAGTCCACGCTGTTCAACCTGATCAGCGGCCGCTTCGGGTCCACCAGCGGCGAGATCCTGCTGCACGGTGAACGCATCGACGGGCTCACGCCCTACCAGATCAACCGCCGCGGGCTGTCGCGCAGTTTCCAGGTCAGCAACCTGTTCACGCGGCTGTCGGTGTTCGAGAACATCCGCTGCGCGGTGCTGTGGTCGCAGGGCTACAAGTACGCGTTCTGGAAGTTCCTGGCCGGCCTGCGG
Source organism: Aquabacterium sp. (assembly GCF_035476535.1). Lineage (GTDB taxonomy): Bacteria > Pseudomonadota > Gammaproteobacteria > Burkholderiales > Burkholderiaceae_C > Pseudaquabacterium. Next base: position 16,642 of record NZ_DATILJ010000092.1, on the reverse strand, counting down.
GACGCCAACGACCGCGCCGAAGAAGTGCTGTCGATGATCAAGCTCGATCGCCGGCGCGACCACCTGGCGATGAACCTGACCTATGCCGAACAGCGCGCGCTGGAAATCGGCATCACCATCGCTGGCGGCTCCAGCGTGATCCTGCTCGATGAACCGACGGCCGGCATGAGCAAGAGCGAAACCAAGCGCTTCATCCAGCTGATCCTCGATGTCACGAAGGGCAAGACCTTGCTGACGGTGGAGCACGACATGGGGGTGGTCTTCGGCCTGGCCGACAAGATCGCCGTCCTGGTGTATGGCGAGGTCATTGCCTACGACGTGCCGGAGGCGGTGCGTGCCAATCCGCGTGTGCAAGAGGCCTACCTCGGCTCGGTGCTGGCTGACCAGCAGGCCGCTGAGCAGGCGGCAGAACAAGCGGCCGAACAAGCGGCGGGGCACTGACATGCTGAAGTTGCAGGACCTCCACGCGTTCTACGGCAAGAGCCATGTGCTGCACGGCGTCAGCTTCGAGGTGAAGCCGGGCGAGATCATCGCGCTGCTGGGCCGCAACGGCTCGGGTCGCTCGACCACGGTGAAGACGATCATGGGCCTGGTCGAAGGCTCGGGGCAGATCACTTGGCGCGACAAGCCCATCCTGGGCCACCAGGCCTACGAGATTGCGCATCTGGGCATCGGCTACGTGCCGGAGAACCGCGACATCTTTCCGAAGCTCACCGTGCACCAGAACCTGATGCTCGGCGAAAAGCGTGGGAAAACGAAGCCGCGCTGGAGCTTCGACGACATGTACAAGATGTTCCCGCGCCTGAAGGAGCGCCAGCACACCGAGGCCGGTGTGTTGTCCGGCGGCGAGCAGCAGATGCTGACACTGTGCCGTACGCTGATGGGTGACCCCGACCTGATCATGATCGACGAGCCCACCGAGGGCCTGGCGCCGAAGATCGTCGAGCTGGTGGCCGAGTACCTGCGGGAGCTCAAGCGCCGCGGCGTCTCGGTGCTGCTGGTCGAGCAGAAGCTGACCATCGCGCTGGAAGTGTCCGAGCGCTGCCTGGTGATGGGCCATGGCCAGATCGTCTTCGAAGGCACGCCGGCCGAACTGAAGACCAACGCCTACATCCGCAAGGAATGGCTGGAGGTGTAACGCAGGGCCCGGGTCGGCACTGAAGCCTTGCCGATAATCGGCGGCTTCCGCACCGACCTGCCATGGCCCGCCCACCGAAGACTCCGCCTCAGCCGCCCCAGTTCGTCAACCACCGCGGCGAGGCCATCGACCTGCGCACGCTGCGGCCCGTGCGGGCAGCGCAGGCGCCGGTGCCGGTCGATCTCTCGGCTGACACCTTGCCGCCGGTGGCCGAGCCCGCCGCCGCGCTGGGCGAGGCCGACCTGCAGGCCTTGTTCGATGCGCTGTGCCTGGCCGGCTGCCCGCGTGGCAAGGCCTGGCTGCAACGCTACCTGCGCTTGCGCGAATGCCGCACGACGCACGGTCACTACTTCACGCCCGCCGACATCGATGCCGGCCTGAAGGTCTTGCGCGCCGCGGGCCGCCTGGTCGACACACCCGGCATCGGCATCGACGTGCCTGAGGCCCAGCGCCGCGCAGCGCTGCCCGGCCTGCTGGCCGCCCCAGATGCCGCCCAGGCCTGGGACGCCTGGGCGCGCGCCTCCACCACCTACAGCGCGCATGCGGACGAAGCCCCGGTGCCGGATTTCCTGCACCCGCGCGAGATGGTGGCGTTTGCGCGGCTGGTGATCTACGGCGGCCTGGGCAGCGATGTCTTCCGGCGCGTGCTGCGGCGCGGTATGGGCCCGGCTGCCGGCGTGCAGGTGATGGCCGAGGCCTTGAACACGCCGTTCATGCCGGCGCTGTTCGAGCGCATCGAGCCCGAGCTGCGCGACAGCCTGCTGCAGAACTTCGTGCCGCAGTGGCAGGGCGATGCACCGCTGTGGCAGCCGCTGCTGGCCTGGCTGGACGCCAAGGTGGCCGGCGCGCCGTCCGGCATCTCGCCCACGCTGCGCCTGAGCATCGCCGAGAGCCGGCTGCAGCGCGGCGACCCGGCCGGCTGCGACGCGGCGCTGGCGGGCCTGTCCGGCGTCGGCCCGGGCCTGCTGCGTGCCGCGCAGTTGGCCCATGGCGCTCGTTGGTTGGAAGCCTCGGCGGCGTTTGCCTTGGTCCTGAAAGACGCGGCCAAGACCTTGCATCTCAAGCGCGGCATCGCGCCGTCCAGCCTGATGCAGTGGTACCCGCTGAGCCTGCTGGCCCAGCCCGAGCCGGTGGCGTGGACGCAGGCGATGAAGTTCGCCATCGCCGAATCAGGCTCGCGCAAGCCCGCGCCGGAGCAGGGCTGGGGCCTGTGGGCGCATGCCGTCGCGGCGCGCCTGGGTGACGAGACCGTGCTGCCCGGCGCCTTCAATCCGGTGCATGGCTGGCGCCCGCGCGACGATGTCGACGACAACGCCGACCGCCTGATCCTGGCGGCCTGGGTCGGTCACACGCCCGGCGGCTGGAGCGATGCCGAGGTCAATGCCGTCGTGCGCGCGCTGCATGTCGCCGGACTGCCGTGGAAGGCCGACCTGGTGCGCCAGGCCTGCGAGCGCCTGGGCCGCAGCGTGCCGCCGCGCGCCGCCGGCGACGGGGCTCCCTGGGCCGCTCACTTCTACGGGCAGGCGCGTGAGGCCTGGCGCGATGCGCTGGCGGCGATCGAGGCGCTGGGCCCGACCAAGCCGGCCGCGGCGCAGGCCCTGGCGCCAGCCACGCTGCAATGGCGAGTCACCCTCGATGCGGAAGGCCGCCCGGTCGAGGTCGAACCCTGGGAGCGCACGGCCGGTGCGCGGGGCCTGGGCAAGCCCAAGCCGGTGACGCTGTCGCGCGTGAAGAAGAGCGCCCAGCTCGATGCGCGCGACGCCGCAGTGGCCCGCTGCATCGACGCCAGCCGCTGGGCACCATCGCAGCTGGCCATCGATGTGGCCAGTGCCGCGATGGCCTTGATCGGCCATCCCGCGGTGGTGCTGGCCGATGCGCCCGAGCAGGCGGTGGACCTGCGTGAATCGCTGCCGGTGCTGGAGGTGCAGCGCCAGCGCGCGGCCGATGGCAGCGAGAGCTTCGTCTTCAAGCTGGCCGATGCGCTGCAGGCCAAGCGTCCACCCGAGGTCGGTGAGCGTTTCACCAGCACCGACCCCAGCGCCGAAGCCGAACGCCGCAATAGCCTGCGCATCGTGCGCGAAGCGCCGGACCGGGCGCGGCTGATCCGCATCAGCCCGGCGCAGCGGCGGGTGGCGGAACTGGTGGCCAAGCAGTGGTCGGTGCCGGTGGATGCCAAGGCCGAGCTCGATGCCGCCTTGCGCGTGCTGGCCGGCCACTTCCAGCTGCACAGTGATGCCGATGCCGGCCAGGCCGTGCCCAGCGAGCCGCGCCTGCGTGCGCAGCTCAGCCCGAGTGGTGACGGCCTGCAGCTGCGCCTGCTGGTGCAGCCCTTCGGCAGCTTCGGTCCACTGTTGACGCCGGGCCAGGGTCGCGAGCGGCTGTTGACCTTGCACCAGGGCCTGAACCTGTCGACCGAGCGCGACCTGGCGGTCGAAGTGGCCCACCTGCAATCGGTGTTCGAGGCATTGCCCTTCCTGGCCGGGGGCGACGAGGCCGAAGCCAGCTGGCGGCTCGACGATCCCGAAGCCGCGCTGGCGGTGGTCGAGCGCCTGCCGCAGTTGCCCGGCGTGGCCAGCGTCGATTGGCCGCGCGGCAAGCCGCTGCGCGTGATCTCGGCGGTGTCGCAGGGCTTGAACGTTGCGGTGTCCAGCGGTGCGGACTGGTTCGCGGTGGAAGGCGAACTGCGCATCGACGAGCAGCGTGTGCTGGGCCTGCAGCGCCTGATGCAGCTGGTGCATGAATCGAAGCAAGGGCGCTTCGTCGCGCTCGGCGAGGGGGAATACCTGGCGCTGTCCGAACAGCTGCGCCAGCAGCTGGCCGATCTGCAGGCCATGGGGCAGGTCGACAAGAAGCAGTTCCGGCTGCCGGCCGCTGCGGCGGCCTGGCTGGCCGAGACGCTGGAAGGCAGTGCACTCGCCGGCGACAAGACCTGGGCGCAGCGCCAGGCGCTGCTGGAACAGGCTGCCGCGCTGCAGCCCGAGCCGCCGGCCACCCTGCAGGCCCAGCTGCGTGGCTACCAGGCCGAAGGTTTTGCGTGGATGGCGCGCTTGGCCCATGCCGGCCTGGGCGCCTGCCTGGCTGACGACATGGGCCTGGGCAAGACCGTGCAGACGCTGGCGCTGCTGCTCTCGCGCGCCGAAGCCGGGCCGCAGCTGGTGATTGCGCCGACCTCCGTGTGCGGCAACTGGGTCGCCGAGGCCGAGCGCTTCGCCCCCAGCCTGCGTGTGCATCTGTACGGCGAGGGCGAACGGGCGCAGCTGCTGAAATCGGTCGGGCCGGGCGAACTGGTGATCGCCTCCTATGCGCTGGCGCAGATCGATGGCGATGCCTTCGCGGAGGTCGACTGGACCACGCTGGTGCTCGACGAAGCCCAGGCGCTGAAGAACGCGGCCACCAAACGCGCCAAGTCAGTGGCCAGTTTCCAGGCCGGGTTCCGGCTGGCGCTCACCGGCACGCCGGTGGAAAACCGCCTGGCCGATCTGTGGTCGATCATGAACCTGCTGAACCCGGGGTTGCTGGGCTCGGCCGGCCAGTTCGGCGACCGCTTTGCCAACCCCATTGAGCGCGGCCGCGACGAAGCCGCGCGGCTGCGGCTGCGCCGCCTGGTCTCGCCCTTCCTGCTGCGGCGGACCAAGGCCCAGGTGTTGCCCGATCTGCCGCCACGCACCGAGATCATCCACCGCATCGAGCCCGGGCCGGAAGAGCGCGCCTTCCTCGAAGCGTCGCGCCGCAATGCGATGGAGCGGGTGGCCGAACTGGCCAGCGACGTCGGCGAAGGCCAGGCTGCCTTCCATGTGCTGGCCGAGCTGACCCGGCTGCGCCGCGCCGCCTGCGACCCGCGCCTGGTGGCGCCCGAGTTGGGCCTGGTCGGCGCCAAGGTGCAGGAGTTCGAACAACTCGCGGCCGAGTTGGTGGCCAACCGCCACAAGGCGCTGGTGTTCAGCCAGTTCACCGACTTCCTGGCCCTGCTGGCCGAGCGCCTGCAATCGGTGGGCATTGCCTACCAGTACCTCGACGGCAGCACGCCGTCGGCCGAGCGCAGCAAGCGTGTGGCCGCTTTCCAGCGCGGCGAGGGCGACCTGTTCCTGATCTCCTTGAAGGCCGGCGGCTTCGGCCTGAACCTGACGGCAGCCGACTACGTGCTGATCGTCGACCCCTGGTGGAACCCCGCCGCCGAGGACCAGGCCATGGGCCGCGCGCACCGCATCGGCCAGCAGCGACCGGTCACCGTGTACCGCCTGGTCACCGCCGGCTCAATCGAAGAGCAGATCGTCGCGCTGCACCACGACAAGCGCTCATTGGCCGACGGCATCCTCGAAGGCCAGGACAGCAGCGCACCGCTGCGGCCGGACGAGTTGCGCGAGCTGCTGCGGCCGGGCTGAGCGCATGCACGACCGCCTGATCAAGGCCCCGGCGCGGTGAGGCGGGCCGGCTTTGGCGTGCTCCCGCCCTTGGCGATCATCCACAGGCACAGCGACAACTCGCCGACGAAGGCCGGCACCAGCACGGCGGGGAACAAGGCAGCCGCCCAGGCCGGCGCCAGCAGCAGCGCGAAGCTGTTGACCAGGTAGCTCAACCCGGCGGCCAGCATCATCAGCCCCAGGACTCTCGGCAGGTAGCCGGAGACGAAGATCAGGTAGCCGCGAATCAGGCAGGCCGCGCCGAAGAAGATCAGCCCGATGCCGAAGCCGAAGCCGTGCAGCTGGATGGCCAGGTAGGCCAGCGCCTGCAGCTGTTCCGCCGGAAATGCCTTCAGGTAGGTCGCATCTCCCAGCAGCAACAGCGGCAGCAGCAGGCTGAGCTTGTTCAGGGCCAGCACCGCCGTCTGAACCAGGTTGACCAAGGTGGCCAGCAGCGCCAGCGGCCGGCTGACCGGCCTGAGCAGCAGGTACAGGATCAGCATTACCGGCAGGTCCAGCACCTGCATCAGCAGGTCGCCGGCCACGCCGGCGCGCCAGAGCGGCTGCGACTGCAGCAACTTGCCGGCGGTGGCCGCCGCGTCACCCGGCACGACCAGCGTGCCCCTGACGTACATCTCCCCGAACAGGCCAAGTCCGATGATGGCCAGGTACAGCACACCGCCGAGGCGCACGTGGAATCGGGGCAAGGGTTCGATACGGGACGGGGTCTTCATTGGCCATTGTCAAGCCGCCAGCACACAGGCCCGGAGCAGGTCGCCGAGGATGGCGCCCGCCTCCGGCAGCCGGGGCGTGGGTCGACCTGCTGCATGTCGATTTGCCGCGAGCCCGTTCGTCGTGGTGTCAGAGCTGCCTGAAGATGCAGTTCCAACCACCCACAGGAGAACCGACATGCGAGTGATGGTGATGGTCAAGGCAAGCCGCGAGTCCGAGGCCGGCCAGATGCCGGGCACCGAGCTGATGGCCGCGATGGGCCGATTCAACGAGGAACTGGTGAAAGCCGGCGTGATGCTCGCCGGCGAAGGCCTGCACCCGAGCGCACGCGGCAAGCGCGTGCGTTTTTCGGGCCCGCAGCGAACCGTGGTCGACGGGCCGTTCGCCGAGACCGGAGAACTGGTCGCCGGCTTCTGGCTGTGGCAGGTGCGGTCGATGGACGAAGCCGTCGAATGGGTGCGGCGCTGCCCGAACCCGATGGAAAGCGAGTCCGAGATCGAGATCCGCCCGGTGTTCGAGGCCGAGGACTTCGGCGCCGAGTTCACGCCCGAGCTTCGTGAGCAGGAAGAGCGTCTGCGCGCGCATGTCGAGGGGCAGGCGAAGAAGGGCGGTTGAGCGGCTGCCGCGCGGTCAGGCGATGACTTCCAGACCGCGTTTCTGCACCAGATGCAGCAGCTTCAAGGCCGTGCCCGTAGGACGCTTCTGGCCGATCTCCCACTTTTGGACCGTCGAGAGACTGGTGTTCAGCAGGCGGTCGAAGACCAGCGGCGCGTTCATGCGGTCGCGCAGGTGAGCGATGTTGCGCTTCAATGTGGCCGGGGAGATGCCAAGCGTCTGCTGCAGCTTGACGCTGGCCACCGCCCTGCCCGTGCTGAGCAGGGCCTTCAGGCGAGACAGTCGTTCGAACTGAGACATCGCCCCTCCATCCCTTTTGTACGATATTTCGGGCATCGTATCGGTTCGTTGCAAAGCCCGGCCATGGGGCAAGCCCTTGACAGGGGATGGCGGGTGGAAGATGAGCTTCCGCCACTGGCCGGCGTCGGCTGGTGTCTAGGGTTTCCACTAGTGCTCGTCGCCTTGTCGCTCCAGGGACATCCACCGACGATGGGAGATCCCTAGAATCGAACGATCGTGCTTTTTCCGTCTCTTCCTTCTCTTCCTCTCGCCCGCTGAAAGGGATCCCTCATGAGCGCCAGCTACGACATCCGCGACGGCATTGCCGTCATCACGATGAACAACCCGCCGGTCAACGGCTTGGGCTTCGACACCCGGTGCGCCATTGCCGATGGGCTGGAGCGTGCGCAGGCCGATGCCGGCGTCAAGGCCATCGTGCTGACCGGCGCCGGCAAGGCCTTCTCGGGCGGCGCCGACATCCGCGAGTTCGGTTCGCCCAAGGCGATTGCCGAACCGAATCTGCTGACGCTGATCCGCGCCGCCGAGTTGTGCAGCAAGCCCCTCGTCGCGGCCGTGCACACGGTGTGCATGGGCGGCGGGCTGGAACTGGCGCTGGGCTGCCACTACCGCGTCACCGCGCCGGGCGCGCAGATCGCGCTGCCCGAGGTGAAGATCGGCCTGATCCCCGGTGCCGGCGGCACGCAGCGCCTGCCGCGTGTGCTGGGCCTGGAAACCGCGCTGAACATGATCGTCAGCGGCGAGCCGGTGAAGAGTGAGCTGCTGGCCTCGCAACCCGGCCAGAAGCTGTTCGACAAGCTCATCGACGGCGATCTGCTGGCCGGTGCCATCGCCTTCGCCAACGAGATTGCCGCCAAGCCGCTGCCGACGCTGGTGCGCGACTTGAAGGTTTCGCACCCGAACCCCGACGCCTACCTGCAGTTCGCGCGCAACATGGTCAAGGGCATGGCCAAGAACTTCCCGGCGCCAGGCAAGTGCATCGATGCCGTCGAGTATTCGCTAACGCGCAAGTTCGATGAGGGCATGGCCGGCGAGCGTGAGATCTTCATGGCGCTGATGTTCACGCCCGAATCCAAGGCGCTGCGCCATGCCTTCCTGGGCGAACGCGCCGCCAGCAAGATTCCTGATGTGCCGGAGAGCACGCCGGTGCGCGAAATCCGCAAGGTGGCCGTGATCGGCGCCGGCACCATGGGCGGCGGCATTTCGATGAACTTCCTCAACGCCGGCGTGCCGGTGACCATCCTCGAGATGAAGCAGGACGCGCTGGATCGCGGCATCGGCGTGATCCGCAAGAACTACGAGGCCCAGGTCAAGAAGGGCAAGCTGAAGACCGACAAGTTCGACCAGCGCATGGGCCTGCTGAGCAGCACGCTGAGCTATGACGACCTGAAGGATGCCGACCTGATCATCGAAGCGGTGTTCGAGGAACTCGGTGTCAAGGAAACCGTGTTCAAGAAGCTCGATGGCGTGGCCAAGCCCGGCGCAATCCTGGCGTCCAACACCTCGACGCTGGATGTCGACAAGATCGCGGCCTTCACGAAGCGCCCGCAGGATGTGGTCGGCATGCACTTCTTCAGCCCGGCCAACGTGATGAAGCTGCTCGAGGTGGTGCGCGGCAAGGCCACCGCCAAGGACGTGCTGGCCACGGTGATGGGCACCGCCAAGAAGATCAAGAAGACGGCGGTGGTCTCCGGCGTCTGCGACGGCTTCATCGGCAACCGCATGATCGAGCAGTACAGCCGCCAGGCCGGCTTCCTGCTGGACGAAGGCTGCACGCCGGCGCAGGTGGACAAGGCAGTCGAGAAATTCGGCTTTGCGATGGGCCCGTTCCGCATGGGCGACCTGGCCGGCAACGACATCGGCTGGGCCATCCGCAAGCGCCGCGCGGTCGAGCAACCCGGCCTGCGCTACAGCAAGACGGCCGACCTGCTGTGCGAGTTGGGCCGCTACGGCCAGAAGACGCAAGCCGGTTGGTACGACTACCAGGCCGGCAAGCGCGATGCGATCCCGTCGGACAAGGTCAACCAGATGATTGCCGACTACCGCAAGGAAATGGGCATCACGCCGCGCAAGATCGGCGATGAAGAAATCGTGCATCGCCTGGTGTTCTCGCTGGTCAACGAGGCCGCCAAGATTCTTGAAGAAGGCATCGCCAACAAGGCCAGCGACATCGACATGGTCTACCTCACCGGCTACGGCTTCCCGCTGCACCGGGGCGGCCCGCTGTGCTACGCCGACCAGGTCGGCCTGTACAACGTGGTGCAGACCATGAAGCGATTTGCCGCGAACCCGAACGACGATGCCAGCTTCTGGCAGCCGGCACCGCTGCTGGCCAAGCTGGCGGCCGAAGGCAAGACCTTTACCTGATTTGCAAAAGGAGCGGCCATGAACGCACGGGCAGGGTTCACGCGGATGGAAGAGTCCACCGCCGAGGATTGGAAACTCATCGGCGGGGAGTTCATGCCCTTCGCGCAGAAGCTGCCCGAGCGTGTGCTGGCGCACCTGAAGCTGCTGGACGGCGACTACGGCGGCTTTCCGGTCGACCGCTACCAGCATTCGCTGCAGACCGCCACGCGGGCCTGGAAGGACGGGCGCGACGAGGAGTACGTGGTCTGCGCGCTGCTGCACGACATCGGCGACACGCTGGGCAGCTTCAACCACTTCGATATCGCCGCGGCCATCCTCAAGCCCTTCGTCAGCGAAGCCAACCTCTGGATGGTGCAGCATCACGGCATCTTCCAGGGCTACTACTTCTTCCACCACATCGGCCTGGAGCGAGACCTGCGCGAGCAGTTTCGCGGCCACGCTCACTTTGCGAGGACGGAAGAGTTCTGCGCGCTGTACGACAACCCAGCTTTCGACCCGCGGGGCGAGGCGCTGCCGATCAGCGAGTTCGAGCCGCTGGTGCGGCGCGTGTTCGGCAACGTGAAGCAGAGCGTCTACAAGTCGGCCAGCTCGGCCGTGGTGAACTGAGGGCCGCAATGCTCAAGCGCCTGCTGCTGGGCCTGATCGCTCTGGTGGGCGTGCTGGCCATCGCGGTGGCGATCAACACCTGGCGCCAGGGTTCGCGCCAGCTGCAGGTACCGGCTGTGCAAGGCGTGGCGGTGGACGAACGCGCGGCGGGCGAATCGCTGGCCGTGGCCATCCGCGCGCGCACCGTGTCGTCGTACACCGACGCCAAGCTGAACGCCGACCAGTTCCAGGCGCTGCACGCGCACATGACGACCACCTACCCGAAGCTGCATGCCGCGCTGAAGCGCGAGCTGATCGGCGAACTGAGCCTGCTCTACACCTGGCAAGGCAGCGACGCCAGCCTGAAGCCGATCGCGCTGATGGCGCACCAGGACGTGGTGCCGATCGCGCCGGGCACCGAAGGCGATTGGCTGGCCGAACCCTGGTCCGGCACGGTGCGCGAGGGCTATGTCTGGGGCCGCGGCTCCTGGGACGACAAGGCCAACCTGATCGCCGAGCTGGAAGCGGTCGAAAAACTCGTCGCCAGCGGCTTCAAGCCCAGGCGCACCGTCTACCTGGTGTTCGGTGCCGACGAAGAAGTGGGCGGCGAGCGCGGTGCGCTGCAGATCGCCAAGCTGCTGCAGCAACGCGGCGTCAAGCTCGACTTTGCGATCGACGAGGGCCTGCTGATCACCGAGGGCATCATGCCCGGACTGAAGGCGCCGGCCGCTCTGGTCGGCCTGGCCGAGAAGGGTTCGGTCTCGCTGCTGCTGCAGGCCAAGGCCACGCCCGGCCATTCATCGATGCCGCCGGCGCCCGGCCGCTCGGCGATTGCGCAGCTGAGCCAGGCGATGCAGCGGGTCGATGCGGCACCGATGCCGGCCTCGCTGACCGGCGTGGCCGCCCAGATGTTCGATGCCGTGGGCCCGGAGTTCGAAGGCTTCAGCCGCGTGGCGCTGACCAACCGCTGGCTGTTCGAGCCGCTGCTGATGCGCCAGCTCGAGAAGGGCCAGAGCACCAACGCGATGCTGCGCACGACCACCGCGCTGACCTTGATGAACGCCGGCAACAAGGAGAACGTGCTGCCCGGCCGCGCCGAGGCCACGGTGAACTTCCGGCTGCTGCCCGGCACCAGCAAGGACGACGTCATCCGCCACGTCAAACAGGCGATAGACGATCCGGCCATCGTGGTGACCGAACTGCCGGGGGGCTTCCCGGCCTCGCGCGTGTCGTCGGCTAACTCGGCCAGCTACCAGACCATCAATCGCACGGTGCGTGAGCTGTTCCCCGGCACCTTGGTCGCGCCGGGCCTGATGCTGGGTGCCACCGACGCGCGCCACTTCGAATCTTTCACCGACAACGTCTACCGCTTCTCGCCGATCCGCGCCAAGGCCGAAGACCTGTCGCGCTTTCATGGCACGAACGAACGCATCTCGCTGGCCAACCTGGCCGATCTGATCCGCTTCTACCACCGCCTCGTGCAGCAAAGCGCGGGCGGCTGATCCCGATTTCCCACTGATTTCCACCGAAGGAGCCTCGCATGAGCAACGCCGTCATCATCTCCACCGCCCGCACCCCGCTCGCCAAGAGCTGGAAGGGCGCTTTCAACATGACGCATGGCGCCACGCTGGGCGGCCACGCGGTGCAGCATGCGGTGCAGCGCGCCGGCATCGACCCCGGCGCGATCGAGGACGTGCTGATGGGCTGCGCCAATCCCGAAGGCGCCACCGGCGCGAACATCGCGCGCCAGATTGCGCTGCGCGCCGGGCTGCCGATCACGGTCAGCGGGGTCACGATCAACCGCTTCTGCTCCAGCGGCCTGCAGACCATCGCGATGGCCGCGCAACGCATCATCGCCGGCGAGGGCGATGCCTATGTGGCCGGCGGTGTTGAAAGCATCTCCTGCGTGCAGCAGGAAATGAACACCCACATGATGATGGACCCTGCGCTGCAGAAGTCCAAGCCCGAGATCTACTGGAACATGCTGCAGACCGCCGAGAACGTGGCCAAGCGCTACAGCATCGACAAGGAGCGCATGGACCGCTACGGCGCGGCCAGCCAGCAGAAGGCCTGCGCGGCGCAGGAAGCAGGTCTGTTCAAGGACGAGATCGCACCGATCACGGTGGTCGCCGGCGTGGCCGATGCGCAGCTGGGCCTGCGCAGCAAGGAAGTCACCGTCAGTGCCGATGAAGGCTTGCGGCCCGGTACCACCTACGAAGGCATCATGGGCATTCGCTCGGCCATGCCCGGCGGTGTGGTGACGGCCGGCAATGCCAGCCAGTTCAGCGATGGCGGCGGTGCCTGCGTGCTGGTCAGCGATACCTATGCGCAGCAGAAGAATCTGAAGCCCATCGGCCGCTTCCTCGGCTTCGCGGTGGCCGGCTGCGAGCCGGACGAGATGGGCATCGGCCCGGTCTTCGCGGTGCCCAAGGTGTTGAAGCGCCTGGGCCTGACGGTGGCCGACATCGACCTGTGGGAGCTGAACGAAGCTTTTGCAGTGCAGGTGCTGTACTGTGCCGACAAGCTCGGTATTCCGATGGACAAGCTCAACGTCAACGGCGGCGCCATCGCTGTGGGTCACCCCTACGGCGTCAGTGGCCAGCGGCTGACCGGCCATGCGCTGATCGAAGGCAAGCGGCGCGGCGCGAAGAAGGTCTGCGTGACGATGTGCATCGGCGGCGGCATGGGCGCGGCCGGTGTGTTCGAGGTGCTGTAGGCCGTGGCCTGGCAGCGCGGCAAGCGGGGGTGAACATGACACCGGAAGAGCAGCAACGCTTTCTCGACCTGGGCCGCGAGGTGCTGGCCAAGCAGCCGTTCTCGGTGCTGCTGGGGGCGCAACTGCTGGCGCTGAAGCCCGGCTATTGCGAGCTGATGGTGCCGATGAGCGAGGAGATCCAGCAGCAGCATGGATTCGCGCATGGCGGCGTGATCAGCTACCTGGCCGACAACGCCTTGACCTATGCCGGCGGCACGGCGATGCGGGTGCCGGTGGTGACCTCGGAATTCAAGATCAACTACCTGCGGCCGGCCATCGGCGAGCGTTTCATCGCACGCGCCGCTGCCGCCCATGTGGCCCGCACGCAGACGGTGGCGCGTTGCGAAGTCTTTGCGGTGAAGGACGGCAACGAGAAGCTGATCGCCATCGCGCAGGGCACCATCGCCAAGCTGGGCGAGGCGCCGCCTGTACCCGCGGACGCCACCTGAAGCAGCAGGCATGCGGGCACTTTTCCAGCCGCTGCCTGATTGAGACGACCCACCCATGCGACAAACCATCGATTTCCTGCTGAACGACTGGCTGAACGCGGCCGCGCTGACCGGTCGCCCGCGTTTTTCGGACCACAGTGCCGAGACCTTCGGCCAGGTGCTGGACACCTGCGAACGCATTGCGCGCGACAAGTTCGCGCCCTTCAACCGCCTGGTCGACACCGAGGAGCCGCGTTTCGATGGCGAGCGCGTGATCCTGCCGGCGGCCACCCAGGCGGCCTGGGACGCCTATGCCGAATCCGGCATGCTCAGCGCGGCACAGGACTACGAGATCGGCGGCATGCAGCTGCCCTACACGCTGGAAGCGGCGGCGAATGCCTTCTTCGCCAAGGCCTCGGTCAGCATCAGCAGCGGGCTGCTGACGGTGGGCAACGCCAACCTGCTGATGGCCCATGGCACGGCGACGCAGAAGCAGGTCTTCGCGCTGAACGAGTTCTCCGGCCGCTGGTCCGGCACCATGTGCCTGTCCGAGCCGCAGGCCGGCTCCAGCCTGTCCGACGTGGCCACCCGCGCCACGCCCGATGGCCAGGGGTCCGAGGCCGACCCGCTGGGCCCGCGCTTCCGGCTGCGCGGCAACAAGATGTGGATCTCGTCGGGCGAGCATGAGCTGACGCAGAACATCATCCACCTGGTGCTGGCCAAGATTCCGGGAGCCGATGGCAAGGCTGTGCCGGGCACCAAGGGCATCTCGCTGTTCATCGTGCCCAAGCATTGCGTCGACGCCCAGGGCGAGCTGACCGGCGAACGCAACGACGTGGCACTGGCCGGCCTGAACCACAAGTGCGGCTGGCGCGGCACGACCAATACGCTGCTGAACTTCGGCGAAGGGCGCTACAAGCCGCAGGGGCAGGGCGGCGCCATCGGCTACCTGGTCGGGCGGCCCGGCGAAGGCCTGCGCTGCATGTTCCACATGATGAACGAGGCGCGCATCGGCGTCGGCATGGCGGCGACGATGCTGGGCATGGCGGGTTATGAGGCCTCGCTGGCCTATGCGCGGCAGCGGCCGCAGGGCCGGCCGCTCGGACCTTCGGGTAAAGACCCGGCGCAGGCGCAGGTGCCGATCATTGAACACGCCGACGTCAAGCGCATGCTGCTGGCCCAGAAGGCCTATGCCGAAGGCGCACTGGCGCTGGAGCTGTACAGCGCCCGGCTGGTCGACGAGCAGCACACTGGTGCGGCAGGCGCTGCCAGTGAAGCCGCGTTGCTGCTGGAGGTGCTGACACCGATCGCCAAGAGCTGGCCCAGCGAGTGGTGCCTGGAAGCCAACAGCCTGGCGATCCAGGTGCATGGCGGCTACGGCTACACGCGCGATTTTCCGGTCGAGCAGTACTGGCGCGACAACCGGCTGAACATGATCCACGAAGGCACGCACGGCATCCAGGGCATGGACCTGCTGGGCCGCAAGGTGGTGATGGACGGCGGCGCCGGACTGAAATTGCTGGCCACCAAAGTGAGCGACACGATCCAGCGCGCCGGCCAGGTGGCGGGCCTCGCCGAACACGGCCATGCGCTGGCCGGCGCCCTGCAGCGCCTGGGCGCGGCCACCAAGTCGGCGTGGTCCACGGGGGTACCGGAAGACGCGCTGGCCAACGCCACGCCCTACCTGCAAGCCTTCGGTCACGTGGTGCTGGCCTGGGTCTGGCTGGACGTGGCGCTGGTCTCGCAGCAGCGGCTGGCGGCCGATGTGAACTTCCACCAGGGCAAGCTGCAGGCCTGTCGTTATTTCTTCGACTACGAACTGCCCAAGGCCGAGGCCTGGCTCGGTGTTGTGGCGAGTCGAAACCCGACTTGCCGAGACATGCAGGATGCGTGGTTCTGATGTCCTCCGCCGACACCGACCGCATCGAACGCTGGGTCTGGATCCTGATCTACGGCGGTCTGCTGGTGCTGGTGCTGGGCGTGGCGGTCGAAGACTTGAATTTTGCGCTGGGCTGGTCCATGGTGACCGGTGGCGGCGGCGCGGCGGTGGCCGGCGTGGTGCTGATCTTCATCCGCTCGCGCATGAAGGCCTGACGCGCAGGCCTGGTTCCTCACTTTTGAAAGACATGACATGAGTACCTTCGTCAACCGGCAGATCCTGCTGACCTCCCGCCCCGCGGCCGAAGCCCGGGCCGACAACTTCACGCTGGTCGAGGCACCGGTGCCGGTGCTCACCGATGGCCAGGTGCTGGTGCGCAACCACTACCTGAGCCTGGACCCCTATATGCGCGGCCGCATGAACGACAGCAAGAGCTACGCGCAGCCTCAGCCGCTGAATGCAGTGATGCAGGGCGGCACGGTCGGCGAGATCGTGGACTCGAAGAACGGCCAGTTCCAGCCCGGCGACAAGGTGGTCGGCATGGGCGGCTGGCAGGAATATGCGGTGGTCGACGCCACGCAGCGCGGCGTGCTGCGCAAGGTGGACACCGCGAAGATCCCGCTGCCGGCCTACCTGGGCGCGGTGGGCATGCCCGGCGTCACGGCCTGGTACGGGCTGGTGAAACTGATCAACCCGAAGGCCGGCGAGACGGTGGTGGTCAGTGCCGCCAGCGGCGCCGTGGGCGGCGCGGTGGGCCAGCTGGCCAAGGTGCGCGGCGCGCGCGTGGTCGGCATCGCTGGCGGGCCGGACAAGTGCCGCCAGGTGGTCGAAGAACTGGGCTTCGATGCCTGTGTCGACTACAAGGCGTTTGCCGGGCTGAAGGAGCTGTCGGCGGCGCTGAAGGCGGCCTGCCCGAAGGGCATCGACGGCTATTTCGAGAACGTCGGCGGCGTGATCCTCGATGCGGTGATGCAGAACGCCAATGCGTTCTCGCGCATTGCGCTGTGCGGCATGATCAGCGGCTACGACGGCGCACCGATCCCGATGGCCGCGCCGCAGTTGCTGCTGGTGAACCGCATGAAGCTCGAGGGCTTCATCGTCAGCGAGCACATGGAGGTCTGGCCCGATGCACTGGGCGAACTCGGCACGCTGGTGGCCACCGGCCAACTGAAGTACCGCGAGACGATCGCCGAGGGCCTGGCCAGTGCGCCCGAGGCCTTCATCGGCCTGCTGAAGGGCCGCAACTTCGGCAAGCAGCTGGTCAAGCTGGTTTGAGATGCTGACCCCCAAGACGCCTGCGGCGTCGCCCCCCCGAGGGGGAGCTTTCGCCTTGGGGCGGCCCGGCGGCGAAATACTGGCCTGGACCTGGCAGCGCTTCGCCGAACTCGGCGTCGACGGCGTCTACGACATGCTGGCGCTGCGCTGCCGGATCTTCATCCTCGAGCA
>NZ_DATILJ010000091.1:0-16260 GCF_035476535.1 Aquabacterium sp. | reverse complement strand
TCGGCGTAGAACGCCGACAGTTCCTCGGGCGAGGGCGTGGGGTCGGCGCAGATGTAGCCCAGCGCGTGTTGGCGTTCACTAAAGCTCATGCAAGACCCCCTGCGGCGACGATCGGTGGCGGCGATTGTGCCTGCCCGTCCGTCGACCCCCCGGCCGCCGGAGCGCCAATTTGAGGCCGAAATAGGCCCGGTTTTCGGGTGATTAGCCGGCATCGTCCCGGCGTCTACTGATGGCCTAGGAATCGTCCGATGACCATGCGCCCGAACTGCCTCCCGTCACGCCCTTCGCGACTGTCACGACCGTTGAACGCGGCCGCGGCTGGAGCCGTGCGATGAGCGGGCCGACGAGTTCAGCCACCGGTATGCCCATCGACGGCCTGCTGGTGCTGCAGCGCAGCGACGTGGCCCACATCGCCGCGCAGCGCGAGCGCTTCGCCGGCCTGCCGCTGCTGTGCATCGACCCCGGCATCATGGACAGCGTGATCCAGGCCGGATTGGGCGAGTACCAGCTGCGCCGCCTGAACGTGCCGCGCGACATGCCGGCCCGCGTCTACACCGAGACCACCGCGCGCGTCACGCTGATCGATCTGCTGCTGACGAACGAACGTGAACGCCTGTTCGGCCCGGGCCTGTTCCAGGGCTGGGACCGCAATGCGCTGTACCTGTCGCTGCATGTGATGCTCACCGCGCTGGCCCTGCGCCCGCTGGTGGAAGCCGACTTCCCCGAACAGCGCCTGGGCCTGCTGCGGCCGGACAACCCGGTGCTGTTCAATTTCGACTCGATGGCGCCGGTGGAGGTGTTTGCCGCCAACGCCAGGCGCTGGAGCATCGTCGACCGCTACGAGGCCGGCCGCTTCTGGAATCCGCTGCTGCTGCAGGCCTGCTTCGATTTCGACGGCATCGCCCAGGCCGCCGCCGAAGGTCGCGCCGAGGCGCTGACCCACCTGGCGACCTGCTTCTACGACGTCAAGGCCTTCGGCGAAGCCGTGGCCGCGCGCTTCACGCACAACATCGATCTGCCCAGCGTCTACTGCGACGTGCCGGTGCGCCGCCCGCGCATGCTGCTGAAGATGCTGGCCGACACCGACCCGCAGTGGATCGACCCGCGCTGCGCGCTCTACCGCGAGCGCGCGCGCCAGGTCTTGCTGCAGCAGCTGGCCGACCTGATCCCCGCGCGCGCCGCGCTGGAACTGCAGGCCGACACCTTGGCCCAGCGCGCCTACCTGCAGGCCGTCAGCTACTTCGGCCTGCTGCGTGCGCTGAAGGGCCGCCAGCCGCATGTGGTGGTGGCCGATCACGACAACGGCTACCTCGGCCCGCTGTTCTCGCTGGCCGACACGCTGGGCAGCGAGATCACCGTGCTGCCGCATTCGGGCTACACCAATTCGGCGCTGCCGCATGGGCGGCGCGTCACCGCCATCGAGCGTGTGGGTTTCGGCACCCATGTGCTGACCATGCTGGGCCAGCCGGTGGCCACGCGCTCGGTGCGCTACCGCAACCCGCCGCAGCCGCACCAGCAGCCGCAGCCGCGCCAGCAGCTCAAGCGCCTGTGCATCCTGGTGAACACGATGTTCGCCGACGGCCACTACCGCATCGACCTGTTCGGCCTGATGACCCTGTTCAAGGGCCTGCGCGCCCGCGCCGTGGCGCATGACCTGGAGCTGAGCGTGCGCCTGAAGCCCAGCACGCCGGCGCTGAACGTGGTGGCTGGCGCTTTGGGCGAGCCGGCCGCGTACTTCATGCGCTGCACGCAGCTGCCCATCGAGCAGGTGGCGCAGGAATGCGACCTCTGCCTGGCCCATGGCGAGCTGACCACCGGCACCATCAACTTCCTCGACACCGGCAGCCTGGTGCTGCATGTCAGCGACGAGGACTGGCCCACCCAGCTGGCACCGCAGGCGCCGTTCCTGCACGACCGGCTGGTCCAGTCCTTCCACACCGACGCGCTGCTGGCGCTGGTCGACCGCCTGCTGGCGGAGCCGGCCGAGTACCTGCGCTTGCAGCAGGCGCAAGCCGCTGCCTACGCCCACCGCCTGGCGGGCGGCCACGACACTTTTTTCCCGGCCTCATCCGACTCTAGGAGCCTCGTCCCATGCTGAACAACAAGTCCGTCCTGATCACCGGTGGCACCGGCTCCTTCGGCAAGGCCTTCGTGCACACCGTGCTGGCGCGCTACCCCAACGTCAAGCGCCTGGTGATCTATTCGCGCGACGAGCTCAAGCAGTTCGACATGGCGCAGCAACTGCCGGCCAGCAAGTACCCGCAGCTGCGCTTCTTCATCGGCGACATCCGCGACCAGGCCCGCCTGACACGCGCGCTGGAAGGCGTGGACATCGTCGTGCATGCCGCCGCGCTGAAGCAGGTGCCGGCCGCCGAGTACAACCCCTTCGAGTGCATCAAGACCAATGTGCTGGGCGCGCAGAACCTGATCGAAGCCTGCCTGGACACGCAGGTCAAGCGCGTCGTCGCGCTGTCCACCGACAAGGCCGCCGCGCCGATCAACCTGTACGGCGCCACCAAGCTGTGCTCGGACAAGCTCTTCGTCGCCGCCAACAACATCAAGGGCAGCCGCGACCTGCGCTTCTCGGTGGTGCGCTACGGCAACGTGATGGGCAGCCGCGGCTCGGTGATCCCGTTCTTCGTCGACAAGCGCGCTTCCGGCGTGCTGCCGATCACCGACCCGCAGATGACGCGCTTCAACATCTCCTTGCAAGAGGGGGTGGACATGGTGCTGTGGTCGCTGGAAAACGCCTGGGGCGGCGAGATCCTGGTGCCCAAGATCCCGTCCTACCGCATCACCGACGTGGCCAGCGCCGTGGCGCCGGAGGCCGAGCAGAAGGTGGTCGGCATCCGCCCCGGCGAGAAGATCCACGAAGAGATGATCACCGCCAGCGACAGCCCGAACACCGTGGACCTGGGTGGCTACTACGCCATCCTGCCCAGCGGCGGCGCCTACTCGGTGGACGATTACTGCGTGCGCATGAACGCCAGCCGCGTGCAGCCCGGCTTCAGCTACGACAGCGGCAGCAACACCGATTTCCTGTCGGTGCCTCAGCTGCGCGACATGATCTCGCTTGAAGTCGACTCACGTCACCAACACTGAACCTCCGAACCCGCGTCCCTATCGGGCCGAGTCCACGCCCACCGCGTAGAGCTGCCACTTGTCGGGCAGACCCTTCAGGAGGCAGGCGCCACGGTCCTTGAACAGCAGACCGGAGCCGGCGACCAGGTCCTTGACCGTGCTCGACACCAGGACCTCACCCGGCGCGGCGGCTGCGGCCACACGAGCCCCGATATGGACTGCGATGCCGGCAACCTTGCCGCCGAGCGTCTCGCACTCGCCGGTGTGAACGCCGATGCGCGCCTCGACGCCGATGGATTGAAGTCCTTCGACAATGGCCACGCCACAGCGAATCGCCCGCGCCGGGCCGTCGAACGTGGCAAAGAATCCGTCGCCAGCGGTGTCGACCTCACGACCCTTGTGGCGCTGCAGCGCCAGACGGACGAGTTGATGGTGGCGGCCGAGCAACTCGCGCCAGGCGCGATCTCCCAACTCGATGGCGCGTTCGGTGGAATGGACAATGTCGCTGAACAGCACGGTCGCCAACACGCGATCAGGTTCGCGCTGCTCCCCAATCGTGGCGATGAAAGCCGCGATTTCGCGCAGGATCAGCGGGGCATGGGTCAGCCACGGCACATGGTCGTCTCCCGCCATCTCGACGTAGCGCGCGCCTGGGATCAATGTCGCGAGTTCTCGCCCGAATCGAACGTCGACCATCCGGTCACCCTGCGCATGCATCACGAGCACCGGTGACTGTACCGAGGCCAGCACGGGGCGCACGTCGATTTCGAAGTTCATCGAGTTCAAGGCCACCACCCCGGCCGGGCTGGCACTCATCCTCAGGTACCGGCCCCACCAATGGCGCGCGGTCTCGTCATTGCACACGCTGGGCATGACGCGGTCGATGATGAGGGGTGCCCCCCATTCCGCCTCGCAGAGCCGGTTGATCTGTTCCATCTCCTGTGACGTTCGACCCCAGGGCGCGTCGCTGCGCCACGCGCGAGCGGCATAGGCGCCCAACATGATCAGTCCGGCGGTGCGTGCTGGAAAGGTGGCAGCGAACAGCGCGCACATCGGGCCCCCCTCGGAATACCCGCAGAGCACCGCCCGGGGTGAATCGGCCGCGGCGAGCACGGCGCGAAGATCGTCCATGCGTGTCTCGAGGGTCGGCATGTGGATCGTTCGGTCCGACAGCCCGGTGCCGCGCTTGTCGAAGATGATCAGGCGCGTGAACGAGGCCAGCGAACGCAGGAAGCTGGCGCAGGGCGGGTACTCCCAGAAGCACTCTATGTTCGACACCCAGCCCGGAACAAGCACCAGGTCGATCGGGCCTTGCCCAATGATCTGGTAGGCGATGTGCACATCACCGCTCTTGGCGTAGTGGGTGACCGGATCGGGTTCCATGGTGGGGGCCGCGGCGTTGGTCAGCATGGCACGCTGGCACCCATCCTGCAAGCGCCGGCCGGTCTGCCCTGCAGCGCATCAAGACCGGCAAAGCCGCGCTATTCGCGCCATTGCGGTTCCGCTGCTGCGGGATCATTGGCAGTACGGCTCTGTATCTGCCGCGGCTGCACGAACGATGTTGCCGGATGGATGCGAACCGCCCCTGGAGCACATTGAGATGGCTTTCATCCCCTACAGCCGGCAGAGCATCACCGAAGGCGACATCGCCGCGGTGACCGCCGTGCTGCGTTCGGAGTTCCTGACGCAAGGCGCCGAAGTGCCGCGCTTCGAGGCCAGCTTCGCCGCGCTGCATCGTGTGGCCCATGCGGTCGCGGTGAGCAACGCCACCGCCGGCCTGCACCTGGCCTGCCTTGCGCTGGGCGTCGGTCCCGGCTCACGGGTGTGGACCACGCCGAACAGTTTCCTGGCCTCGGCCAACTGCGCGCTGTACTGCGGCGCGACGGTGGACTTCGTCGACATCGACCCGGCCACGCGCAACCTGTCGGTCGGTGAGCTGGCGATCAAGCTGACGAAGGCCGAGCGCGACGGCACGCTGCCGCAGCTGCTGATCCCGGTGGACTTCGCCGGCCTGCCGGCTGACCTGCGCGAGATGCGCACGCTGGCCGACCGCTACGGCTTCCGCATCCTCGAAGACGCCTCGCACGCCACCGGCGCGACGTACCTCGGCCGGCCGGTGGGCAGCGCCTGGGCCGATGCCAGCGTGTTCAGCTTCCATGCGGTGAAGATCGTCACCACGGCCGAAGGCGGCCTGGTCACGACGCAGAACGCCGATGTCGCCGAACGCCTGCGCCTGCTGCGATCGCACGGCATGACCCGCGAACGCGCGCAGATGGACCACGAGCCCGAAGGCCCCTGGGTCTACGAACAGCAGCTGCTGGGCCACAACATGCGCATGACCGAGTTGCAGGCCGCGCTCGGCAGCTCGCAGCTCAAGCGCCTGCCGCAGATGCATGCGCAGCGGGCCGCTCTGGCGGAACGTTATGACGGCCTGCTCGCCGGCCTGCCGGTCAAGCGCCCGGCGCGTGGGGCCGATCGGCTGTCGGCCTGGCACCTGTACGTGATCGAGGTCGACGAGCAGCGCACCACGGCCTCGCGCCGTGACGTATTCCAGGCGCTGCGCGACGCGCAGATCGGCGTCAACGTGCACTACATCCCGATTCACACCCAGCCGCACTACCAGCGCCTGGGCTTCCAGCGCGGCGACTTTCCCGCGGCCGAGGCCTACTACGCCGGCGCGATCTCGCTGCCGCTGTTCCCGGACATGACGACTGCCGAGCAGGACCATGTGGTGGCCACGCTGGCCAAGGCGGTGAGGGCATGATCACCCAGAACACGAGCACGACCACGACCACGACAGGCATCGACCTGGCGCTGGGCACGGTGCAGTTCGGCCTGGCCTACGGCGTGGTGGGCAGCGGCCAGCCGGTGGGTGATGCCGAGGTTCGGCGCATCCTCGATCGCGCGGCCGCTCTGGGCATTCGCGTGCTGGACACCGCCGCGGCCTACGGCGACATCGAACAACGCCTGGCCGGCCTGTCCGGTGCGAACGCGTTCAGCGCGATCAGCAAGATCCCGCCGCTGTGGAAGGGCGCCGAAGCGCCCGCGGCGGCGGCCTTCGTGCGCAAGGCGCTCACGGCTTCGCAGACCCGGCTGGGATCGATGCTGGGCTCGGTGCTGTTCCACAGTGCCGACGACCTGCTGGGCCCGCTGGGCGAAGCACTGTGGAAGGAAGCTGCGCGCTTCACGACAGCCGGCGGCCTGCGGCTCGGCGTCTCGTGCTACGGCCCCCAGCAATTGCAGGCCGTGGCCGAGCGCTTCCCGGTGGCCCTGGCCCAGCTGCCCGGCAATGCGCTGGACCAGCGGCTGAACGGCTTCAGCTTCCCGGGCATCGAACTGCATCTGCGCTCGGCCTTCCTGCAAGGCCTGCTGCTGGCGCCGGCTGAGCAGGGCGGGCAACGCCTGCCCGCCGCTGCCAGCGCCTTGCGGCAATGGCAGCACCACTGCGAACAGCAGGATCTGTCGCCGCTGACCGCCGCGCTCGGCGCGGTCAAGGCTTTGCCTGGTGTGCGCTACTGCGTGGTCGGCGTCGAAAGCGTGGCGCAGCTCGAGCAGATCGCCGCCGCCTGGCAACAAGCCCGGCCGCTGGCGCTGCCCGAACTCGCCACCGACGACCCCGCGATCATCGACCCCCGGGTGTGGAAGAAGGCCGCATGAGCACGCGCACCCTGGCCATCGTCCAGGCCCGCATGTCCAGCACCCGCTTGCCGGGCAAGGTGCTGCTGCCGCTGGGCGGCCGGCCGCTGATCGGCTTCATGCTCGAACGCGTTCGCCGCGCCAAGGCGGTCGACGACATCGTGCTGGCCACCAGCACCGATGCCAGCGACGATGCGCTGGCCGAAGCCGTGGTCGCGATGGGTTTCGCCGTCTACCGCGGCAGCCTGAACGACGTGCTGGCTCGCTTTGCCGGTGCCGCGCAAGGCCGCAACGCCGATGTGCTGGTGCGCCTGACGGGCGACTGCCCGCTGATCGACCCGGCGCTGATCGACCGCGCGGTGAACCACCTGCGTGACCACCAACTCGACTACGTGACCAACGGCGAGCCGGCGATGTACCCGGACGGACTGGATGTCGAAGCCTTCACGCTGGCCGCGCTGCAACGCACGCAGGCCGAGGCGCAGCTGCCCAGCGAACGCGAGCACGTCACGCCCTACATGCGCTCGCCGCAGGCACAGATGCGCCGCGGCAGCCTGCGCGGCGCGGTGGACCTGTCGGCGCTGCGCTGGACCGTCGACCATGCCGACGACCTGACGGTGGTGCGCGAACTCGTCGACGCCCTCGGCGCCCAAGCAGCGCTGCAGGCCGACCTGTTCGACTTCCTGCGTGTGCTCGATGCCCGGCCGCAGCTGCTGCAAGCCAACCTGCACCAGCGCAACGAGGGTTATCTGAAAAGTCTTCAGCAGGACGCCATGGTGGCGACCTGAACGAATATCAAGGAACGATGATGCGCAGCTTCGACAAATCGCAGGCCTTCCTGCAGCGCGCCGAGCGGGTGATCCCGCTGGGCAGCCAGACCTTCAGCAAGAGCCGCACGCAGTACCCGTATGGCGTGTCGCCGTACTTCATCGAGCGTGGCCAGGGCTCCCGCGTGTGGGACATGGACGGCAACGAGTACATCGATTTCATCAACAGCCTGGCCTCGATCACGCTGGGCTACAACGATCCCGACGTCAGCGCCGCGGTAGCCGCACAGCTGCAGGACGGCGTGATCTTCTCGCTGCCGCACCGCCTGGAGTGCGAGGTGGCCGAGCTGATCTGCGAGATGGTGCCCTGCGCCGAGATGGTCCGCTTCGGCAAGAACGGCTCCGACGCCACCGCCGGCGCGGTGCGCATCGCCCGCGCCTTCACCAACCGCGAGCACATCGCGCAATGCGGCTACCACGGCTGGCAGGACTGGTACATCGGCACCACCGCGCGCAACCGCGGCGTGCCGGTCTCCACCCGCGAGCTGACGCATCCCTTCGCCTACAACGACCTGGCCTCGCTGCAGGCCTTGTTCGACAAGCACCCCGGCCAGATCGCCGGCGTGATCATGGAACCGATGGGCGGCACCGAGCCGGCGCCGGGCTTCCTGCAGGCCGTCAAGGACCTGGCGCATCAGCAGGGCGCGCTGCTGATCTTCGACGAAACCATCACCGGCTTCCGCTTCGCCAACGGCGGTGCACAGGCCTGGTTCGGCGTAACGCCGGACCTCGCCACCTTCGGCAAGGGCCTGGCCAACGGCTACCCGGTGTCGGCCATCGCCGGCCGCGCCGACGTGATGAAGATGATGGAGGAAGTGTTCTTCTCCTTCACCTTCGGCGGCGAGGCGCTGTCGCTGGCAGCGGCCAAGGCCACGCTGAGCAAGCTGAAGAGCCAGCCGGTGATCAACCGCCTGACGCATCACGGCCAGACCATCCAGGCCGGCCTGAAGCAGCTCATCGCCGAGCACCAGCTCGAGGACGTGTTCAGCGTCAGCGGCCATCCGACCTGGACCTTCCTGAACATCAGGGACGCGCGCGGCGCGACGGTGTTCGAGATCAAGACGCTGCTGATGCAGGAACAGCACCAGCGCGGCATCCTGTGCCTGGGCGCTCACAACCTGAGTTATGCCCACAGCGACGCCGACATCCAGGCGCTGCTGCAGATGTACCGCGAAGTGCTGCCGCTCATCGGCCAGGCGCTGGATGCGGGCACGCTGCGCCAGCAGCTGCGCTGCGAGCCGCTGGTTCCCTTGTTCAAAGTGCGCTGAGCGCAGCCCTGCCGCGATGACCGATACCGCCGTGGCATCTGCATCGGCTGCGATCGCGCCGCCGATCACCACACTGCGCCTGGCCGTCGATGCAGATGCGCCGGTGGTGCTGGGCTGGCGCAACCACCCTGCCGTGCGGCGGGTGATGTTCACCGACCACCTGATCGGGCCCGACGAGCATGGTGCCTGGTGGAACCGGGTGCAGGCTTCGCCCCGCCACCGGTTGCTGATCGTCGTGCACGCGGGGCTGGACTGTGGCGTCGTCACCTTCACGCGCAGCCTCGAAGAACCCGGCACCTGGTTCTGGGGTTTCTACCTCGACCCCGACGCCTTCACCCAGCCGATGCAGCAGTTGCGCGCCTGGAGCGGCATGGAGCAGCAATCCTTGCTGCTGGCGCAGCACGAACTGCGTGCAGCGCGTGTGGACTGCGAAGTCTTCGCCTTCAATGCCGCGGTGCTGGCGCTGCACAAGCGCCACCGCTTCCTCGAGATCGACCGTTACCAGCGCCAGCGCGGTGAGGAGTCGCTGGAAGTCGTGCGGCTGTACCGCGAGTTTCCGTAGGTCACCGCTGCGCCGGCCTCATTTCGGCGGCGCCGATGTCCGTCGCTGGCGCCAACGCTTCGAGTACCCGGATGGCGGACCACGGGTTCAGTCCTGCTGCGATGGGCTCGCACGCTTTGCTGCCAGGCGCTCGATCGCCCGCAGCTGTGGTTCTTGCTGGGGCGATTTGCGTCGAATCTCGGCGATCGGCACGGCGTGAAGCACCTCCAGGCCATGCTCCCTCAACAATTGCCGACCGGCGCGGCTGCCTGCCAACCCGTGAACTTGCTTCAGCATGGCGCCCAGGCGTGTGTCCTCGTCCGCTTGGTTCAACACACGCACGATTGCGGCACGTGCCATCTCGATCGCCCAGCCGGCTTGAGTCAGCACATGCGGGCCCTTGTCGTCCAGCAGGCCCACGGCGTTTTGAACGCGTGAGTCGAGCACATGCAGCGGATGCATCACCCGAATGCGATGCCCTGGTTTCCATTCGATCTCGACACTGTCACGCCAGACGGCAGCCGTGAATTCGGCCGACTTGCGCAGCCCGCTCACGGTGTAAAGCAAGTGCAGCACGTCGATGTTGCGCACAAGGCCCTGGCGACCGACCGGCACGCGCATCTGCGCGACCAAGGAAGTCAATGCGCGATGGTCCGGTTCGATCAAGGCAGCGCGCATCTCTTTTGCGATGAGTCTCGCGCGGTCGATCTTGCCCAGCACGTCGCCGTCATTGGAGATGGCGGCGCCATGAGCTTCGATGCCATAGCGGTTCATCCAGAACGCGAGGGCCTGCCCGCCCACCAGCACCATCTCGGTCCCCATGCTGCGCAGAAAGCTGTCCAGCGTCGCCGTGTCCAGCGGGGCCTCACCGGGCGGTAGTTGGGGTTGCGTGGGTGCCGGCTTGCGAGTGGCCATGTATCTCCCGGCACGCAGTGGCTTACAGCGGCGAGTTGATGGCCTTGGCGCGCCGCGCGCGGCTGGCCGAGAACCAGCTCATCGCTTCATTGCTCGAGTGCCCGGCGGCAATGCTGGCAATGTCGCGCTGCTGCTGCGCTCGCTTGTGCGCGCGCAGTTGGGCTTCGGGTGCGCTTGCCACCGAAGCTTCGGCTTGGGCTCGAACTGCGTGACCTGTCAGTTCGCCCTTGAGCAGTGCCTGCAGTTGCGGCACGGTCAAGCCACTGGCCTCGGCGGCGGCGCCGAGGCGTGCCCAATGTTCGAGCTGCTGGGCGGCCGAACGCGACATCAGCTGGCCGTGCGCCAGCGCCTGTTCGAACAGGTCGGACGATATGCGCAAAGAGTTGCTGCTCATGGTGTGTGGCAATTTACCACGCGAGCTGCCCTTCATGCCGATGGGTTGCCGGCGCGCCGGTACCAGGCGATGCTCAGCCGGCCAGCGCGTGCTCCAGCGCCGCCGCGGCCACACGCTTCACACCCAGCCCATCACAGCGCCGGGCCAGCCGTTCGCCCATGGCCTTGACGCGCGCTTCGTCGGCCATCAGTGCCTGGACGGCCGGCACGAGCCGGCGCAGCGCCTCGGCGCCGAACATCTGCAGGTCGATGCCTTCGCCGGCCGCCGCCAGCCGTGCGCACAAGGGCTGCTGGTTTGCGGCAATCGGCAAGGTGATGCCGGGCAGGCCCAGGCAGGCGCGTTCCCAGGTCATCGAGCCGCCGGCGCCGATGAACAGGTCGGCGGCGGCGAAGCGGCGGGCGATGTCGCCGGCGCCGACGGTGACTTCGACGCCCGGCGTTTCGTTCCAGCGCGATAGGATCGCGCCGGCATGCGGCGAGCCGCTGCCGACGATGACGTCGAAGCCCAGCATGGGCAGTTCGGCATGTAGCAGCGACAGGCAGGCTTCGGTGGCGTTCAGCGGGTCGCTGCCGCCGAAGGCGATGACCACGCGCTGCAGCGCACCGCTGCGCGGGGCCTGCGTGGCGCGGGCCGCGGCGAACTCGCTGCGCAGCAAGGCATGCGCCGGGCCGAACAATGAGGCAGCCCCTGCGGGCCAGACAGGCGCATAACGTTCGTCCGGTGCGTCATGCCAGTTCTGGTCGAGCAGCAGGTCGCCGGCCAGCGGGCGGTCGGCCAGGTCGTCGATGACCAGCACGCGCCGGGCATGCGAACGCAGGCGTTCGACCCAGGCGGCGCCGCGCTGGTAGTGGTCCAGCACCAGCAGGTCGGCGTCGCCATGGCCGTACAGGTGCTCGGCGCAGGCCTGGGCATCGGCCTCCTCGGTGCTGGCCGACATCGGCAGGCGGTGCCAGCCGAAGCCGGCCTGCTCGATCGCCGGTACCGCGTCGCCGGGCAGGCGGCGCAGCAGGAACTGCACCTCGATACCCTGGTCGCGCAGCGCGGTGGCCAGGGCCAGGCAGCGCATCACATGGCCGTGGCCGAGGGTGGCGGAAGCGTCGGCGCGGATCACGGCGGTGGGCATGGCCGGTTCCTTGAAGGCTTGTGCTGCCTCAGCAGCGGATGTGAATCTCGCGCAGGAAGGCGCGCCACAGGTTCACGCCGTCCCAGACCGGCGCGAAGTCCAGCGCCTGGCCCACCGGCACGACGCGGTCGATGCCGCGCGGCCCGGCCTGGCGGGCCCACTGCTCCAGTTCCTGGCGGCTGAAACCGAATTCGGAGACGGTCTGCACGCGGCGGCTGAGCAAGGGCAGCAGGTCGTCGAGCTGGGTTATGCGCGATTCGTGGAACAGGCCACCGCCGCAATGCAGCCCGGCATGCACCGCCGGCACGTCGAGCCAGATGCGCTGCACCAGCGGGTCGCCGGGTTCGAAGTGCACGTCGGCGTCGAGTGCCAGCAGGTCGGCGCTGATGGCCTTGTTCATGGCTTCTGCCGCACCCAGGCCATGCGCCATCTGCGGCACGCGGGCTTCCACCGCCGGCCACAACATCGTGCGGGCCGCTTGCGTGTCGGCTTCGTTGCCCAGCCACAGCACCAGGCGCGGCGACGAGCAGGCCATCTGGCCGAAGGTGTAGGCGTCGTTGCACAGCGCCTTGGCCAGCTGGGCCAGCGCCGTGCCGTCGAGTTCGCGCACGGCCGAAGCGCGCAGCACGCTCATCGAGAACTTGTCCGGGAAACACAGCTCGGTGGCATGCGGCGGCAGCGGGCTGGCGCGCACCGCGTTCACCGCCGTGTCGCCGCCCCAGATGATGCGCATGTCGCAATCGGCCGACAGGCGGCGGGTGATGGCCTCGTCGTGGCCGTAGCGCAGGAACAGCACACGTTGCGCGACAGGCGCCCAGGCCGGCTCGGCGAACAGATCACTCAGCGTGGCGAGCAGCGCGTGGGTCTGTGCGCTTTCACGCGAGGACAGGCGCACGATGCTGCGGTTGCCGCACAGCAGCGACAGCATCCAGGAGTAGACGAAGATCGTGTCGACATTGCCCGGCGCGATGTGCAGGCACAGGCCGCGCGGCATCTGCACCGCATCGGCACTGGCCGAGAGCAGCTCGTCGATCAGCTTCTTCAGGTGCGCCGGGCGCAGCCAGAAGCCCAGCGCCATCAGCTCGGGGTGCTGGCGCGCGGTGGGGGAAGTGGTCAGCGCGCGCGACAGCGCGGCGGCGAACTCGATCTGCGGCGCATCGAAGGGCCGCAGGTCGGGCGTGTGGCGCAGTGTGTCGATATCGCCGCCGGCCGGCAGCAGCACGAGGGGCTCGTTCATGGTCTCAGCTCCCCGGCTGGGTGTCGCTGCAGCCGCGCAGCTCGGCGCGCGGCAGGCGGCCGTGGATGTGGAAGTGGCGGCCCAGGCGTCCGCAGGGGCAATCGTCCTCGCCGAGCAGCGTGCCCAGGTCTTCGGTCAGCAGGCTGTGGCCGGGGTAGCTGCCGGGCAGGCAGGACAGCACCTGCACCACGCCGGCCTGGCCGGCGGGCAGCACCTGCCAGCTCTGCGGGTCGCGCACCAGCACATCGGCGAAGGCAGGGGTGTGCAGATGGCCGGCTTCGCATTCGACGAAGACCGAACCCACCTGCTCGACCATGCCGTAGAAGTTGTGCACGCGCACATCACCGGCCACCTGGCGCACGCGGGCCTTGAACTGCGCGTTGTCGACGGCGATGTCCAGCAGCTTCTTCCAGCCGCCGCTGTGCACCAGCAGCGCGCCGGAAAGGTCCAGCGCCTGGCCGCTCGCTTCGAGGGCCAGCACGAAGTGCTGCCAGACCATGAAGGTGAAGCCGAACAGCAGCTTGGGCGCGCCGGCATGCCTGGCGCAAAAGGCCTGCACCGCTTCGAGGTCGAGCGACATGTCCTCGCGCAGTGCATACACATGCTCGCGGCCCAGGTTGGCCAGGCCCAGGATGCCGGCGCCGCGGGCCGAGAAGCTCTTGCGGTCCTTGATCACGCCGGCATGGTCGATGATCAGCATCGGCAGCCGCGCGCGGCCGACGAAGCGCTGCATGATGCGCGCCAGTGCGGTGGTCTGCCGCGCCGCGGTGATACGGTCGAGCGTGATGCGCGACGGCGTCTGGCCGGTGGTGCCCGAGGAGGTGAGGGTCTTGAACACCTGGTCCGGCGGCACGCTGGACAGCAGGCGGTGCTTGAACAGCTGCACCGGCAGCCAGGGCAGGCTTTCCAGCGTGAACGGACCCTGCGGCGAGACACCGCGCGCGGCCAGCAGCCGGGCATAGGGCGGGCAGTGTTCGGCGTGGTGGGCCGTCAGCGCCGAGAGTTCGGCCTCAAGCCGGCGGCGCTTGTCGGTCTGGCCCAGCTCGTAGACCGGCCAGTCGAGAAAGGATTCATCGGGCATCGGCGGCTCCGGCGTCTCCTGGGGCGCTTGCTATGGCGGTTGCTGGGGCGCTTCCCGGGGCGTTCTTTGCGATGTCTTTGGCGAGCGGCGTGACCCGCTGCGCGTCGACCAGCGCCTGCAGTTCAGCGTACTGCAGCTTGCCGTTGCTGGCCAGCGGCAGCGCCGGCAGGCTGACGACCACCACGGCGGCCGGCAGCCAGCGGTAGCGCGTGGCCAGCGCGGCCTGCAGCGCCGCGCAGGCTTCGGGCGTGGCACCCGGCAGCGCGACCATCAACTGATCGTCGCGGCCGACGACACCGGCGTCGAGGCCCTCGGCCCGCAAGCCCTGTTCCACGTCGTCCAGGCTGACGCGGTGGCCGAAGACCTTGATGAAGCGCTTGAGCCGGCCGGTGACCCAGAAGCAGCCGTCGGCGTCGCGGTGGCCGAGGTCGCCGGTGAGCAGTTCGTCGAGTTCGGCGCCCTGCGCCAGGTGCTCAGGCGCCTGGGCGTAGCCCATCATCACGTTCGGGCCGCGGTAGGCCAGCTGGCCAGTGGCGCCGGCTTCTGTGATCTCGTGGCCTTGCGCATCCAGCACGCGCAGCCGGCCGCCGGGGATCGCCAGGCCGATGCTGCCCAGCTTGCCGGCCAGCTGTTCGGGCGGCAGGTAGGCGATGCGGGCGCTGGCCTCGGTCTGGCCGTACATGATGAAGACGCGCCGCCCGGCGCTGCGTGCACTGTCGGCCAGCCAGGCGATCTCTTCGGGCTCCAGCCGGCCGCCGGCCTGCGTCAGTGTGCGCAGCGCGGGCAGGGACATGCGCTCGAAGCGCAGCCGACGCAGCAGCCGCCACAAGGTCGGCACGCCGGACAGGCTGCTGACCTGCTGCTCGCGCATCAGCCGCCAGAACTCGGCCTGCGCCACCGAGGCCTCGGTGAGCACCAGGCGGGCGCCGCAGCCGAGGTGGGTGTTGACGATCGACAGGCCGTAGGAATAGTGCATCGGCAGCGTGGTGATCGCCACCTCGTCGGCCGTCAGCCCCAGGTACTGCACGATGCTGGCTGCGTTGGCGGCCAGGTTGCGGCGCGCCAGGCGCACGAGTTTGGGCGAAGCGGTGCTGCCGGAGGTGGACAGCAGCAGGCCCAGGTCGGGGTGGGCGCGTGGCGCGGCCCGCGGCGCGGGCGCACGCTGCCATTGGCCGCTGGCGCCATCGAAGACCCGCGTGATGCCGTAGGCCGCCAGCAGGGCGCCGCGCTGGGCGGGCGCCAGCGTGCTGTCCAGCATCAGCGGCACGGCCTGGCGGCGCAGTGCGCCCAGGTACAGCGCCAGCGTGTCCGGCGTGTTGGCGCAGCACAGCGCAAAGACCTCGCCGGCCTGCAGATCGGCCGCCGCGGCATCGGCCTGCGCGGCCAGTTCGGTGTAGTTCAGCGTGCGGCCGTCGGCCGTGGTCACGGCGTCGCGGCCGGCGTGGCGTTCCAGCTGCCAGAACGGCAGTTCGGCCGGCATCGCTTGCGCTGGCAGGGCGGCAGAGGGGGGGGGCGTCGCAGCGCTGTCGTGCGCCGTGGGCCGGGTGTCGGCGGAGGGACAGGCCAGCATCGCGGGCACCTCAGAGCTGCAGGCCGCCATCGACGCCGATGACCTGGCCGGTGACATAACGCGCCAGGTCACTGGCCAGGTACAGCACGGTGGCCGCCACGTCCTGCGGCGTGCCGGCGCGGCCGAGGCCGATGCCGGCCACCACCTGCTCGCGCCGGGTGGCGGGCAGCTGGCGGGTGAGTTCGGTGTCGATGAAGCCCGGCGCCACCGCATTGACGCGGATGCGCTGCGGCGCCAGTTCCTTGGCCAGCGAGGCGACGATGCCCAGCACCGCGGCCTTGCTGCCGGCATACACCGACTGGCCGGCGTGGCCGCGCTGGCCGACGATGGAACTCAGCGCGACGATGCTGCCGCCGCCGGAGCGTGCCATCAGCCGGCTGGCGTACTGCGCACAGTGCAGCAGCCCGTAGGTGTTGGTGGAGAACACGCGTTCGATCAGTTCGGGCGTGACCATGCCGATCAGCGCGTCGTCCATCACGCCGGCATTGGCCACCAAGGTGTCCAGCCGCTTGAAATCCTTGAAAACGCGCTGGAACAGCTCGCGCACCGAGGCGGCATCGGCCACGTCGCAGGGCTGGACCACGGCG
>NZ_DATILJ010000090.1:0-2257 GCF_035476535.1 Aquabacterium sp. | reverse complement strand
CCCGAGCCCACGCTGGCCGCCGACCACGAGCACACGCTGCAAGCCGGTGAGCTGATCAGCGCGATCACGCTGCCGCTCAGCACCGCCGCGCGCGCCTCGGCCTACCTGAAGCTGCGCGACCGCGCGTCGTTCCAGTTCGCGCTGCTGTCGCTGGCGGTCGTGCTGGAGACCGACGAAGGCAAGGTGAGCCACGCACGGCTGGCCGCCGGCGGCGTCGGCACGCGGCCCTGGCGGCTGCGGGCCAGCGAAGCGGCGCTGCTTGGCCAGCCGGCCGGCCCCGGCACGTGGCAGGCCGCGGTTGCCGCGTCCACGCAGGGGGCCCAGGCCCTGCCCGGCAATGCCTTCAAGCTGGAATTGCTGCAGCGCTGTGTGGCGCATGAGCTGGCGCGGCACATGGGAGATGTGTCATGAATTCCACCCGATGGGAAGCGCTGGCCAAGGTGCGCGGCAGCGCGCTGTACAGCGCCGAGGAGCCGGTGCCCGGCTGCCTGCATGCAGCCATCGTGCCCGCGCCGGTGGCGCATGGCCGCGTGTTGCAGGTCGACACGGCAGCGGCACAGGCCCTGCCCGGCGTGGTGGCCGTGTTCGGCATCGGCGATCTGCCGCCGCTGCGGCCGGCCGGTTACGCCAACTGGCTGGAAGACGAGCGCGTGCACTGGGCCGGCCAGCCGGTGGCGCTGGTGGTGGCCGAAGACGAGGCCACGGCCCGCGCCGCGGCCAGCCGCGTGCTGGTGCAGGTGGAGGCTTTGCCGGCCGCGCTGAACCTGGACCAGGCCAGCACCCCGCCCTTCGCGCCAGCGGAAGCCGGCCGCCTGCCCACCGACACCCAACGCGGCGACCCGGACGCTGCGCTGCAGCGCGCCGAGATCCGGCTGGACCTGCACTACCGCAGCGCCGGCAACCACCACCAGCCGCTGGAGCCCCACGCCAGCCTGGCGCTGTGGCAGGGCGAGCAGCTCACGCTGTACTGCAGCACGCAGGCGGTGTTCGGCACACGCCGCATGGTGGCCTACAGCCTGGGCCTGCAGCGTGAGCAGGTGCGCGTGATCGCCCGCCACCTCGGCGGCGGGCTGGGCAGCAAGGGGCCGCTGTGGTGGTCGCTCACTTTGCGCGTTTGCCAGATTGCGCAGCGCCTGGGCCGGCCGGTGCTGCTGGAGCTGACCCGCCCGCAGATGTTCACGCAGGTCGGCCGGCGTTCACCCTTGCGCCAGCACCTGTGCCTGGGCGCCGACGCCGATGGTCGGCTGGCCGGCATCGTGCACGACACGCTGGCCGAGACCTCGCCGTTCGCCGACTACGCCGACCCGGTAGGCTCGGCCACACGCTGGTTGTATGCCTGCGAGCACGTGCGCACCACGCACCGGCTGAAACGCATCAACGCGACGCAGCCCATCCCCATGCGGGCGCCGGGCGAAGGGCCGGGCCTCTTCGCGCTGGAGACGGCGCTGGACGAACTGGCCTGGCGCTGCCGGCTCGACCCACTGGAGCTGCGGCGGCGCAACTTCGCCGCGCACGACCCGCACCTGAACCTGCCCTGGTCCAGCAACAGCCTGCGGGCGTGCTGGCAGCAGGCGGCCGATGCCTTCGGCTGGGCGCAGCGGCCACTGCAGCCCGGAACGCTGGCCGACGGCGATTGGCAGATCGGCTGGGGCATGGCCACGGCGGCCTACCCGGTGCAGCGCCTGGCCTGCGAGGCCGAGGTGTCGATCACTCACGAAGGACGCGTGCTCGTGCGCTGCGGCGTGCAGGACATGGGCAGCGGCAGCTTCACTGCATTGGCCGACACCGCGGCCGCCATCCTGCACATCCCCGGCCACCAGGTGGACGTGGCGCTGGGCGACACCCGGTTGCCGGAAGGCCCGTACTCCGGCGGCACCGTCGTCACGGCCAGCTTCGTACCGGCGGTGGAAGCGGCGGCGCGTGCGCTGCAGGCACGGCGGGCCGCCGGCGAACAGCCCAGCACCGGCCAGCCGCTGAGCGCCAGTGCGCGCACCGAGCCTGACGCGACGCCCAGCCACAGCGCCTGCGCCTTCGGTGCGGTGTTCGCCGATGTGCGGGTGCACCGCGCCACGCGCGAGCTGCGGGTGGCCCGGCTGCACGCGGCCTATGCGGCCGGGCGCATCGTCAGCCCGCTGATGGCCTACAGCCAGTACATCGGCGGTCTGGTCGGCGGCATCGGCATGGCGCTGCATGAAGCGAGCGTGATCGACCCGGTCAGCGGCCAGGTCGTCAACGACAACCTGGGCGACTACCTGAT
>NZ_DATILJ010000089.1:0-29400 GCF_035476535.1 Aquabacterium sp. | reverse complement strand
GGCGCGGGCACGTAACGGCGCGGGTTGCCGCCGGGCCGGTACAGCAGCAACAGCCACAGGATCACGGCGGTGGCCAGCGCCACGGCAATGAGGATCAGATGCTGGCGGCGCGAGGTCGGCCGGTAGGCATCGACCTCGATGGCGCCCTCCTCCTTCGGCGCGCCACCGGGCTGGGCAGAGGGTGGGGTCGGTTTCACGGCGAGCCTTGACGTCGAGCAGAGGGGCGAATCCGGCATTGCACCACAGGCCCGGTGGGCCTTCGCGGCTTCGGCTGCCTCGTGGCCGGGAGCCGCGTCTATCATTCCTGGCCATGCTGGAAAACCGCTTGCCGATGCGCCTGCCGATGCGTTTCAGTCCTGCCAAAGCGCTGGCCTCGATGGCCGCCGTGCTGGCCCTCGCGCTGGGGCCGGCGGCCGCCGCGGCCGAACGGGGCTTGCCACGGCCCGAGCCATCGGCTGCCACGCTGGCCGCCGCCGACGAGGCGGCGGGCGCCCGGGTCATCGTCAAGTTCAAGGCGCGCGGCAGCCTGATGCGCGCACTGCAGGCCGGCGGCACGGCAGCCCGCGGCCCGCAACATGCCGCCGCGCTGGCCCGGCGCCTGGGCCTGGGTTTGCGGGACGGTCGGGTGATCGATGCACACAGCCAGGTGCTGTTCGGTACCCAGGGCCAACGCTCGGCGGATCTGGCCGCGCGGCTGGCGGCCGACGCCGATGTCGAATACGCCGTGCCGGACCGCCGCCGCCGCGCGCTGGGGGCGCCGGCCGACCCGCTGTTCGCCGCCAATGCCGCCATCTCGCCGGCGGCGGGCCAGTGGTACCTGCGCGCGCCGGACGCCACCTTCGTCTCGGCGATCAACGCCACCGCGGCCTGGAACGTCAGCACCGGCTCGGCCAGCATCGTGGTGGCCGACATCGACACCGGCGTGCGCTTCGAGCACCCCGACCTGGCGAGCAAGCTGCACCCGGGCTATGACTTCATCAACGACGTGTCCACGGCCAACGATGGCAGCGAGCGCGACAACGACCCCAGCGACCCCGGTGACTGGACCGCATTCAACGAGTGCAACGACGGCGGCGATGCCGTCGGCAGCAGCTGGCATGGCACGCAGACCTCGGGGCTGATCGCCGCGCAGACCGGCAATGCCGTGGGCATGGCCAGTGCCGGCTACAACGTGACGGTGTTGCCGGTGCGGGTGCTGGGCAAGTGCGGCGGCTGGGATTCGGACATCATTGCCGGCATGCTGTGGGCCGGCGGTGTGTCGGGCAATCCGAGCTTCAACCCGCACCCGGCGCGCGTGCTCAACATGAGCCTGGGCGGCGACGGTTCCTGCACCCCGGCTTACGCCGATGCAGTGCGCCGACTCAGCGCCGCCAACGTCGTCGTGGTGGCCGCCGCAGGCAACAGAACAGGCCTGGCGGTGGGCGTGCCGGCCAACTGCGCCGGCGTGGTCGCGGTGGCCGGCGTGCGCCATGCCGGCACCAAGGTCGGCTATTCGAACGTCGGCCCCGAGGTCACGCTGGCGGCACCGGCCGGCAACTGCGTCAACGAAGTCGGCGAGTGCCTGTACCCGATCCTGACCACCACCAACACGGGCAGCGCCGGCCCCGGCAACAGCAGCTACAGCGACGGCTTCAACGCCTCGTTCGGGACGAGTTTCGCCACGCCGCTGGTGGCCGGCACGGCCGCGCTGATGCTGTCGGTCAACCCGGCGCTGACGCCGGCCCAGCTGAAGAGCCTGCTGATGGCCACCACCCGGCCCTTCCCGACGACCAGCAGCGACCCCAGCGTGCCGCTGTGCCACGCCCCCAACGGCGTGGAGCAGATCGAGTGCTTCTGCACCGCCAGCACCTGCGGCGCCGGCCTGCTGGACGCCGGCGCGGCGGTGCGCGCGGCGGCCGGCCTGAGCGATGTCGACCGGGTGTTCAACTGGGCCGAGCTCACCTACCCGCAGTACTTCGCCGGGCCCGGCACGCCGGGCGTGTGGGCGCCCTACACCTACCGCTACTACGCCAGCAGCGGCAACTACCTGGGCACCGCCGGCGGCCGGATCTACCTGCACAACGGGCGGGACTGGAACCTGCTGGATGTCGGCGCGCTGGCCGACTACCTGGCGCTGGCCGCCGCCGCGGGTTATTGATTCATCTCCACGTCGTAGCCGTGTTCGACCCAGGCCTCGATGCCGCCGGCCAGCGGGCGCACGCGCTTGAAGCCGGCGCGCATCAGCCGCCGGGCCACCAGCGCCGCGCTGGCCTCGTTGGGGCAGTCGCAATAGACGATGACCTCGTCGGGCAGGCTGTCGGCCAGCCCCTGCTCGGCAATGCTGGTATCGATCGCGCGGCTGTCGATCCACACCGCGCCGGGGATGCAGCCCTCGCGCTGGGTGGCCAGCGAGCGCACGTCGATGATCAAGGGCCGCTCGTTGCGCCTGAGCATCGCGTTCAGTTCATCGACGCCGATGCGCGCCATGCGCAGCATGCGGATCAGCCGGTAGCGCTGCACGGCCTTGACGGCGATGTACAGCGCCAGCGCCGTCACCAGCAGCCCGACGCCCCAGCGGCCGGCCTGCGCGAAGACATCGAGCACCTCGTTCACCGCGTCGCGGAACAGCCAGCCGATGGCCACGGCCACGCCGCTCCACAGCAGCGCGCCGATGCTGTCGAACACCACGAAGCGGGCCAGCGGCGTGCGCACCACGCCGGCCATGCTGGTGGCCACCGCGGCGAAGCCGGGCACGAACTTGGCCACCATCAGCGAGGCCGGCCCCCAGCGCTCGTAGATCTTCTCGCTCTGCCGAACGCAGCTGTCGGGCGACAGCGACAGCGCGCACATCAGGCGCAGCACGCGACGGCCGAGCCGCGTGCCGGCGGCGTACCACAGCAGGTCGGCGACCAGGCTGGCCAACACCGCGACGGCGATGACCTGCCATGGGGGGATGCCGCTGCGCGCGGTGATGGCGCCGACGACGATCAGCGTCGGGTAGGCCGGCACCGGCAGGCCGACCTGCAGCGCGAAGACATTGGCCAGCACCAGCCACAGGCCATGCTGTTCGATCAGGGTCAGCAGGGTTTGCATGCGGGTCAATGATCGCAGCAGCGGACGACGCGATGCTGCACTGACCGCGGGGCCTCAGGGGACAAGACAGGGAGTCGGCGCAGAGCGCCCCGGTCGAGCGCTGACCTGCGGGGCAGGCCAGCAGGTCCGATCACGTCAGCTCAATCGACGCGGTCCGTCGCCTTCATCCGCAGGCACTGCGGATGCCGTGCCCAGGTGGCCTTCGCGCACTGCTGCTGCATGCAGCGGTAGAGCGAGAACTCCGTGCGGTCGCCGCACAGTTCGCGCGGGCTGTCCGGGCTGGCGGGAGCTGCGGGGTGCGCTGCGGCTTCGGCCGCCTGCGATGCAGCGGCGACGGGCGGCACGACGACGGTGGTGACAGACGACGTGGCGGCGGGCGAGTCAGTGGGTGGGGCAGCCCCGATCTCCGCACGCGGGCTCGACGAGGCGGCCGGCGGGGGCGTTTCGCCCTCAGCGGCCGCCTGCGCCGCCGAGGCCGCAGCCATTGGCGCGGTCGCGGCTTCTTCCGCGGCCTTCACCGGCGCAGGACTTGTCGACGGCATGGCCGATGCCACCGTCGGCTCGGCGCTGCGCGCTGGGAGCAGCCGCAGTTCCCAGGCGGCGTAGCCGATGAACCCCAGCAGCAGCACGACGAGCAGCAACCACAGGCCATACATCGGTCGACGGCGGCGTGGCAAGGCGGTCGGCGGCAGATCGAGCAGGCGCTGGGCCTGCCAGGGCGCTTCGACCCGCGCCGGTTGCGGCGGCGCTTGAAGCGGCGCTTGCAGCGGCAGCGGCTCGCTGCGCGGCGGGATCGACTCGATCACGCGCTGGATCAAGGCGACCGTCTCGGCGTCGACTGTCTCTTCCGTCGGTGGCGGCGTCGTCGCGGGGGCCTCGGCAACCGTCGCACCTGGCGCCGGCGCGGCGGTGGGCATGGACTGCGTCTCGAGCCCATCCGCCAGCGGTGCCTGCGCGGCTGCCGGCGAAGCTGCCGGCAGGGGCGACTCCGCCGCGCGCTGCGGGCCGTGATCCAGCCCATCGCGGAACGCCGCCACCGACTGCGGCCGCTCGGCGATGTCGAGCGAGGCTGCGGCATCCAGCGTGGCGAGGAAGTTCTGGCTGTAGCGCACGCCCGGTGCGTCGAAGTACAGCTTCTCCACCATCGCCGCCACCGGCTCGGGCACGGGCCCGCCCGGCGGCGGTGGCAGCATGCCGCTGATACAGAAACGCACCACGCCAGCCAGTGCGAAGAAGTCGGTCCACGGCCCGGTCGGCGCGTACTCGGACGGCGCAAGCTGCTCCGGCGCGGCGAAGCTGGGCTCCAGCGGTCGCACCGGCGAACCGACGGCGCCGATGGCGGTGTCGCGCCGGGCCGTGCCCGGGCCGAGCAGCAAGGCGCGGTCGTCGTCGAGCAGCAGGATCTGCGTCGGGTTCACGCCGCCGTGCACGCCGCCGACGCGGTGGTAGGCCTCCAGCGCATCCAGCAGGTCGCCCAGCAGCGCACGCAGTGCCGGTTCGTCGGGCGGAGCGTCGATGTCGTGCCGCACGTCGAGCAAGGGCCGGCCCGCGTACCAGGGCATCACGCGGTAGCTCGTGCCGTGCGCATGCAGCAGCTGGCGCACGCGCAGCAGCGACGGGTGGTCACAGCGCGCGAGCACGCGGGCCTCGTTCGCGAAGGCATGGCGACCGCGTTCGAACGCGTCGACGGCGTCGGCATCCAGCGGCTCCACGTCGCCATCGGCCTTGCGCCACGCCAAGTGCTTCGGCAGGTACTCCTTGATCGCCACCGGGATGCCGAGGTTGTGATCCCACGCGCGGTAGACCACGCCGTTGGCGTGCACGAGCACGACGGCCTGCAGTTCGAAGTTGTCCAGGCGGTAGCCCGGGGCCACGCCGCCATCGGCGGGCTTGGCCAGCGGATCGTGAGCATTCATCGCCGCACCCTAGCGCAGCCGCAGCGATGCCCTGTTAGCCGATGTTGTGAGGGCGGCGTGCGATTCGCGCCCCGCGCAGCGGCATGCGCCAAGGCGGGAGCTTCGACGGCGACTCGGCAGGACGCCAGGACGCGCGTGTCGAGCGCTGGGGCGAGCCATACGTTCTGTTGCGCCCTGCCGGGAGATCAATATAGAATGAGAAGCGTTCTCATTTACGATATCGATCGCACACTCCATCGGAGTCTGGAAGGGGCGGCACCATGCCGGGGATTCACGTCGCACTGCAGGTTGATGTTCACGCCCTGTACCGCCGCGACCATGGCTGGCTGCAGGCCTGGTTGCGCCGCAAGCTCGGCTGTTCGCAGAACGCGGCGGACCTCGCGCACGACACCTATCTGCGCATCATCACCTCGGGCCGCACGCCGCCGCTGGAGCAGTCCCGCGCGCACCTGATGCAGATCGCCAAGGGCCTGGTCATCGACCAGTACCGGCGTCGGCGCATCGAGGCCGCCTACCTCGACGCGCTGGCCTGCCAGCCCGAGGCGACGGCGCCATCGCCCGAGGAGCGGGCCCTGGTGCTGGAGGTGCTGATTCGCATCGACACCGCGCTCGGCCAGCTGGCACCCAAGGTCCGCGAGACCTTCGTGCTGTCGCAGTTCGAGGGCCTGACCTACAGCGTCAT
The DNA here is from genome assembly GCF_035476535.1 of Aquabacterium sp. Lineage (GTDB taxonomy): Bacteria > Pseudomonadota > Gammaproteobacteria > Burkholderiales > Burkholderiaceae_C > Pseudaquabacterium. Next base: position 23,730 of record NZ_DATILJ010000089.1, on the reverse strand, counting down.
TGCCCTGCAGCAAGGCATCGCCGTGGCCACCGTTCGAAAGTACATGCTCAAGGCCACGGAGGCCTGTTTCGCCGCGCTCGGCGACGATCGCTGCGCGCCATGAGCGTGCCGAATGCCGCCGCCCTGCCGCCTGCCGCGCCGGCCGACGCCTGGCGGGAGGCCCTTGAATGGCAGGTCGTGCTGTGGTCCGGTGAAGTCACGGCCGAGGAGCGGCAGGCCTTCGAGCGCTGGCGCGCCGCACACCCCGCGCACCAACAGGCCTGGCAGCGCGTTCAGCGCCAGGGCCGGCAGCTGCACGTGGCGCCGGACCGCGTGGCCCGCGCGGTGCTGCGGCCGCCCAGGCCAGCGCCTGCGCCTGCGCGCCGCAGCGTCTTGCGGGGCCTCGGCCTCTTGGCCGCAGCCGGCATCGTGGCCGGCGCGGTGGCGGAGAAGCGGCCGTGGCAGCTGGCAATGGCCGAGCACCGCACGGCCCGTGGCGAGAAGCGGGACCTGACCCTGCCCGACGGCAGCCGCCTGACGCTGAACACGGCCAGTGCCGTCGACCTGCGCTTCGGCGCCGACGCGCGGCGTGTGTTGTTGCGCAGCGGCGAGATCTTCGTTGCGACGGCCCGCCATACAGCCCACCAAACGTCGCGCCAGACGGCGCACCAGGAGTCGCGCGAGGACCGCCCCTTCATCGTCGAGACCGAGGAGGGCAGCGTCCGTGCGCTGGGCACCCGGTTCACCGTGCGCCGCTTCGATGAGAAGGACCCGGCCCAGGTCCTGGTGCAGGTCTTCGAGGGCGCCGTGGAGATCTCACCGCGCGGCGGCGCGCCGATCCAGTTGGACGCTGGCCGACAGGCGCGCTTCGGCCACGCAGTTGCCGAGGCCTCGCAGGCCGCTGACACCCTCGCCGCGGCATGGTCCCAGGGCCTGCTGGTGGCCGAACGCATGCGCCTGGGCGACTTCCTGGCCGAGCTGGGCCGCTACCGCAGCGGTGTGCTGCGCTGCGACCCGGCGGTGGCCGGCCTGGTGGTGTCGGGCGTCTACCCGCTGGACGACAGCGACCGCGTTCTGAACTCGCTGGCGCAGGCGCTGCCGGTGCGCGTGCACATGAGCACCCGCTACTGGGTGACCGTGACGGCGCGCTGAGTCGAACCGCTCACTTTTTTCAGCGCAAGCCGTAGCACTTTTTCTGCGTCGTTCGGGATGGAGGTAAGGGCAGCGCTCGCACCAGCGGCAGCCCACCGTCCACCATCGAAGAGGAAGACCATGCATCCCGACCTGAGCGCCGCCGGCCCGCGGCACGTGCCCGTGCGCCAACGATTCCGGCGCACCATCCTGTCGCAAGCCGTTCTGTGTGCCGGCTGGGCGGCCGCTCTCGGCAGCACCGCGTCCTTCGCCCAGGCCCAGGCGCCGATGCATCAGGCACACGCGGTCGCGCGCCACGACATCCCGTCCGGCCGCCTGGACCAGGCGCTGAACCGCTTCGCCGTGTCGGCCGGCATCCTGCTGGCGATCGATGCTGCACTGACGGCCGGCAAGACCAGTGCGGGGCTGTCGGGCAGCTACGGCGTGCGCGAAGGACTGTCGGCGCTGCTGCAGGGCAGCGGGCTCGAGGCCGTCGCGCAACCGGGCGGCGACTATGCGCTGCGGGCATCGACCACCGCGCCCGGTGCGGCCGGCAGCAGCGCGCCGGTGGAGCACGCGCCCTTGCAGACCATCCAGGTGATGGGCCAACGGGATACGAACGGCGGCTACCGCAAGCAAGAGGCCAGCGGCGCCAGCAAGATCTCGGCGCCGCTGCGCGACCTCCCGGTCTCGGTGCAGGTCGTGCCGCGCAAGGTGATCGACGACCAGGGCGCCTTCCGAACCGAAGACATCGTGCAGAACGCCAGCGGCGTCAACATCGGCGCGCCCTCGTCCCGCTCTGGCGACAACCTCATCTTCCGCGGCTTCTCGACGAGCGAGTTCCTGCGCGACGGCATGCCCGACCGGCGCCGCTCGATGCGGGACACGTCGAACATCGAGCAGATCGAGGTGCTCAAGGGCCCGGCTTCCGTGCTCTACGGTCGCATCGAGCCGGGCGGAACGCTCAACTACATCACCAAGCGCCCGCTCTTCGTGCCGCGCTACGAGGCCAGCCTGCGCGTCGACAGCTACGGGCTGGTTCGGCCGACCGTGGACCTGTCCACCGTGTCCGAAGGCGGCACGCTGGGCCTGCGGCTGAACGCGGCGCTGGAACATGGCGGCACCTACCGCGATGACTCGTTCTCCGATCGCCAATTCCTCGCCGGGGCCGTGGGCTGGCGGCCGAGCAGCCGCACCCAGGTCTCGGCCGAATTCGAACTGCTGGAGGATCACCGCTCCAACGGCGACGACATGGGCCTGCCGTTCTACCGCGGTGCGCCGGCGCCGATCCCGCTGTCGCGGCTGCTCAGCGAACCCGAGCACTACCGCGACACCTCCGACCGCCTGTTCGGCTACACCGTGGACCACCAGATCGATGGCGAGTGGAAGCTGCGGCATGCGCTGCGCCACGTCACGCAGACGACCCAGCTGATCAAGGACAACCTGAACAGCCGCAGCGTCAGCACCGAGTACATCTCGAACGTGGACCCCGTCACTGGCAGGATCGGGCGCAACTTCGCCGAGCAGCAGACGGACCGCGAGACGCTGACGGCCCAATTCGAGGTCTCCGGCGACATCCGCCTGCAGGCCATGCGCCACCAGGTGCTGCTCGGCGCCGAGACGGACCGCATAGCGAGCACCGACAACAACGGGTCCGCGAGCGCCGGTGTGGCGGCCAACGAACTCGACATCTTCAACCCGGTCTACGGCCAGCTCTCGCGCCAAGGCTTGCGGCAGACGACGCTCAGCGACAGCGCCATCCGCGCGAAGGCGCTGTACCTGCAGGATCTGGTGGACCTGGCGCCGCAGTGGAAGCTGCTGCTGGGCGCGCGCTACGACCAGGCCCGGAACCGCAATGCGAACCGACTCAACGGCAGCTTGGCCGGGGCGGACTCCTCGGCGCTGTCGCCGCGTGCCGGCATCGTCTGGCAACCGAGCCCGGTGCTCGCGGTGTACGGCAGTTACAGCGAGGCCTTCGCGCCGGTGGTCGGGCAGGACTTCTTCGGCAAGCTGTTCAAGCCGACGATCGGCGAACAGCTCGAGCTGGGTGTCAAGTCCGACTGGTTCGACGGCAAGCTGTCGCTCAGCGCCGCCGTGTTCAGGATAACCAAGACCAACATCAGCGCGGCCGATCCCGAGCACAACGGCTTCAACATCCAGACCGGGGAAATCACCAGCGACGGCGTGGAGTTCGATGTCGTCGGCTCGCCGCTGCCGAGGCTGGGCGTGATCGCCAACCTCTCGCTGACCGACGTGCGCATCACCCAAGAAACCCGGGCTAACCTGATTGGTGTGCGGCCGTCGAACACGGCGCGGGCGAATGCCCGCTTGTGGGTGAACTACGACTTCCAGGGTGAATCGTGGCGCAACTGGAGCGCCGGCGCCGGCGGCACCTACGTCGGCGACCGCGTCAACAGCAACAGCCAGCGCGACTTCCACACGGTGCCCAGCTACGTGCGCTGGGACGCCACCCTGGCCTACCGGGCCAGGGACTGGCGCTTCGCGTTCAAGCTGGAGAACCTGTTCGACAAGCGCTACTACGTCTCCAGCAACAACCTGGTCTTGTCGCCGGGGAACCCGCGCAACCTGGCGCTCACGGCCAGCTACCGCTTCTAGGCCTGCAGCCGATGAACAAGGTTCTGGCCATGAGCCTGCGCGTCAGCGGCGCCGTGCTGGGCGGCTACGCCTTCAGTGCCGCCTGCGTCGCGCTGGCCGCGACGGCCCTGCCGCGCATCACCGGCATGGCACGCAGTGAAGCCGTGCTGCTGTCGAGCTTGCTCGGCTTCCTGCTGTACCTCGTCGCGCTACTGTGGGCATTTGCCGAACGCGCGACGTGGCGGGTCTGGGCCGTCTTCGTCGGTGGTGCCGCGGTGGCGCTGCTGCTGACGTTCTTCGTCAAGAGCCACTGAGGCATTCACCGGGAGAAGAATCATGGGCGCAACGTTCCGCAAGTCGATGGCATGGCTGCACACCTGGTCGGGGGTCGTGATCGGCGGCCTGCTGTTCGCCATCTTCTGGATGGGCACGCTGTCGGTGTTCGACCGCGAGATCGACCGCTGGATGGCGCCGATGACACGCCTGCAGGTGCCCGCGGCGGCGATCTCGATCGATGCATCCGCGCGACCCATTGCCGAGCGCCTGGCAGCCACGGCCACGCAGTGGACCTTCGTGCTGCCGAACGAGCGCATGCCCAGCCTGCGCCTGCAGTGGCGCGATGCCGCGGGCAAGAACCAGTCGCGCTACTTCGATCCAGCGACGGGTGCGACCCTCCCGGCCACCGGCACCCATGGCGGCTCGGGCTTTCTCTACCCGTTCCACTACCGGCTGCACATCAGCTTCCTGGACATCGGCTACTGGCTGGTGGGCTTGGCCACGATGGCGATGCTGGTGGCCCTGGTGTCGGGCGTGGTGATCCACAAGAAGATCTTCGTCGAGTTCTTCACCTTCCGGCCCCACAAGCAGATCCAGCGCGCGTCGCTCGACCTGCACAACCTGAGCAGCGTGCTGGCGCTGCCCTTCCACTTCACCATCGCCCTGTCGGGGCTGATGATCTTCTTCGCGATCTACTTCCCGGGCGGCTGGCAGGCGGCCTATGACGGCGACAGGCGCGCCTTCAACGCCGAGGCCTCCGACACCTTCCAGCGCCCCTTGGCCGGGCAGCCCGGAACGCTGGGCTCGCTGGATGCGATGGTGGCGCAGGCGCGCGGCGCCTGGGGCGGCGGCCTGGTTTCCCAGGTACGCGTCCACCACCAAGGCGACGCCGGCAGCTACGTGGAAGTGCGGCGCTCCATCGCGGACCGGGTGACGAAGAACGCGCAGACCCTCTACTTCGACGCCGGCAGCGGCGCCGAACTGGCGCGCAGCGAGGTGAAGCCGGTCAAGAACGCGCTGAACTTCATCACCGGGCTGCACGAGATCCAGTTCAGGCACTGGACGCTGCGCTGGCTGTACTTCCTGGCGGGGCTGTCCGGTTGCGTGATGATCGCCACCGGCTTCCTGTTCTGGCTGGAAGCACGGCGCGCCGGGCACGCGAAGAAGGGCCTTGCCGGCGTGCGCGTGGTGGAGGCGATGACGATCGGCAGCGTCACCGGCATCGTCATCGCCACGCTTGCTTTCTTCGTTATCAATCGCTTGCTGCCGCTGGGCAGCAGCTTGGCCGGCCAGGACCGCGCGGCACTCGAGATGTGGGTGTTCTATCTCACCTGGCTGGCCAGCTTCGGCCATGCCGCGTGGCGGCGAGCCGACCCGGCCACGCAGCCGGCGCGCCGCGCCTGGCGCGAGCAGTGCACCGCCATCGCCGTGCTGGCCGTGGCGGCCGTGCTGCTCAATGCCCTGACGACCGGCGACCCCTTGTTCAAGACCCTGGCCCAGGGCTACTGGCCGGTGGCGGGCATGGACCTGATGCTGCTGCTGGGTGCCGGCTTGGCGCTCTGGACTGCGCGCCGCGTGGGCCGCTCCGCCACGCGCCGAGTGCGCGCTGCAAGCCTGCATCCAGCTTCAGCGACAACAGCGACCGAGAGCGCACACCGTGTCTGAGTCCGCACTGACGCTCATCGCCGCGCTGGGCAGCTACCTGGGCTTCGCCTTGTTGGCCTTGAGCCAGGAACGGCACTGGTCGACCGTGTCAAAAACATCCGTCGCGCAGCGCGTGCGCCGAATCGGGCCCGCGGGCACGGGGCTGCTGGCGCAGCCTGCCGCGTTGACCCTGACCATCGTCGCGCATGGCGCCGGCTTCGGCGTGCTGCTCTGGGCCGTGATGATCTCGGCAGCGGCCCTGGCCGTCGCCTTCACGCTGAGCTGGCGGCCGCAGTGGCTGCAGCCGATCGCCCGGCTGCTGCGCATTTCCCCGACAAGCGGGCGTTGACCGATGCCACCCGACGTCGACGACGGGCTCGTCGTGATGCGGAAGGTCGGGCAAGGCGGGCAGCCGCCAAGCCAACGGGTCGATGAGCTTGTTCGCGACATGACCGCAGCGCAGGGTATTCATCCCGCGCTTCATCGGGTGCTGGTCGATGAGGTGCCGGGCGACACCGGGGCGCTGGAGCGTCTGAACGCTCACATCGTGTTGCAGCGGGTATCGCAACGCCGCTTAAGCTGCCGCGATGTTTGGATCGCGCAAAGCCATTGTCTTCGACCCCTACCGCGGCCGGCGCCGTCGCAGCGTGCCGACCTGGCTGCTGCTGCTGGTGCTGGGCATCGCGCTCGGCATCGCCGCCGTGGTCACGGTGCAGCACAAGCTGCTGCCGCCGCGGCTGAGCGCTGACGACTCGCAGGCACTGCGCGAATCGTTCGCGAAGGCTGACGCCGAACGTGAGCGGCTGCTGCACGAGCGCGACCGCTTGCAGCAGCAACTCGACAAGACGAACGCTGAAGCACGCCAACGCGACACGGCGCTGGGCGCTGCCCAGAGCGCTGCCGAACGCGCGCGCGCCGGCCTGGTCGCGCTGCTCGCGATCTTGCCGCCCGACCCGCGGGCGGCGCAGAACGCCGTCGAAGTGCGCATCGGCCGTTTCACGGCACGCCGCGGCAGCCTGGACTACGAGGTCGTGCTGACGCGGCGCAAAGCCGCCAAGCCGCTGGCCGGCGTGATGCAGATCGTCGTCGCCGGGGTATCCGCCGGCGGCAAGCCAACGACGCTGACGATGGAGCCGGTGATCCTGTCGGTCGAAGGCCACGAGATCCTCAGCGGCTCGATGCGCCTGCCCGACGACTTCACGCCGCGCCGCACGACGGTGCAGGTGCTCGACCGGCCGGCGGGGCGTTCGCTGGGCATGCGGGTGCTGAACGTGGAGGGTCCCGAGGCCTGACCGCCTCAGCGCTGCAGCACCGTCCAGGTTTCCAGGTTCAGCTCGTCGACGATCAAGCCGCCGGCGAAGCTGAGCAGCCGCGTGCGTTTGAGTTCGATGCGGTCGCCAGGCGTCAGCGTGACGCCGGCAACGCCGTCGGCAGGGCAGATGAAGGTCAGCGCCGATTCGTCGATCAGCCGCGCGCCGGCCACCACGCGCCGCAGGACCACCGGCTCGGCCGCAGCGAAGCGCCGGGCATCGTCGCGCAGTTGCGCCAGCACCGCATCACGGCCCTCGATCAGCAGTCCGCGCGCCGGCGCCCGCCAGCACACCGCGGCGTCGTAGAGCGCAGCGGCAGCCTGTGGCCAGTCCGCGGGCCGCTCCAGCCACTGCAGGGCCAGCGAGAGGGCATCGGTCGCAGCGTGATCTTTCATCGGCAGCCGTCGGCCTTGAGCGAAAACAGCCAGTGTCGGCAGCGCAGCCGGCCGCGTCATCGCCCGGAAGAGCCATGCCCGTCGGCTGACCTGCCGCGGCGCGCTTTTAGTCTGTGTCGCGCCGCCACAGCGCGGCCGCCTGGACCCGGTTATCGCAGTCGAGCTTGTCGAGGATGTTGGCGAGATGGCGCTTGACGGTGTGCGCACTCAGCGAGAGCTGCCGCGCCAGCAGCTTGTTGGACAGGCCTTGCGCCACCAGTTCAAGCACTTCGCGCTCGCGTTCGGTCAGCGGCAGCCGCGACGGGCCCAGCGGCGCCGGCGCGGCGCGGGGGGGCGTGTCGGCGGTTGGGTGCGCAGTTGCGTGCGCGGCGGCCGAGCGCCAAGCGGCCAGCGTCTGCTGCAGCCCCGCCACCTGGGCGGCTTGGGGCGCCTTGGCCGGGCACAGCGCCAGCAGGCTGTCGACCAGCGCGGCGGGTTCCAGCAGCAAGCGGCCGGGCGTGCCATCGCGAGCGATCTCCTGCAGCACGGGCACGGCCGCGGCCCAGGCGCGGGCCGTGTCGTGGCGCCGCAGGTGGACGCCGGCGAGCGCCACCCGGGGGTCGGCATAAAAGGCCGGCGCCGGGTAGCGGGCGTGCTGCGCGACCGCTGACGCCAACGCGTCCTGCGCGGCGTCCAGCGCACCAGCCAGCAGGGCGGCCTGGCCGCGAACGCTCTCCACCGCGCCCGCGGTCAGCGGCCATTCGCGGTGGCGCAGCGGCCCTTCGAGCCAGGCCGCCTGGGCCGCAAGCCCGGGGCCATCCTGCGCCATCCACAGCGTGCGGGCCAGCACGCTGCGATACGGGCGCTGCCACACGCGGCGCAGGCCTTCGGCATCGCCGGACGCCAGATCCGTCAGCAAGGCCTCGAGGACCTGAAGTGCAGCGTCGAACTCGCCGGTCGCCGCGAGCAGCAGCGCCTGCAGGTGGGTGGCGTCGAGCAGCACGTAGCGCACCTTGCCGAAGCGATGCTGGATCTCCTCGGCGCGCTGCAGCGCCTGCGTGGCACCGGCGCGGCGCGCTTGCCACAGGGCCGCCCAGGCACCGAGCACCACCGGCGTCGAATGCCAGGGCATGGCGGCCGGCTTGGGCACCGAGTCGCACAGCGCCGCAAACTGCAGGTAGGCCTCGGTCACGCCGGGCAGGCCGCCGAAGTGGCAGTTGAGGGTGGGTGCCACCTGCGGCGCATAACGCGCCGGGTCCTCGGCCACCAACGCATTCATCGTGGCCAGGTGCTGGCCGACCTGCCCGCTGTGGCCGAGCGAAAAATCGCTCCACGCCCGCTGCAGGTGGAATTGCGCCGCGTCGCTGGCAGGCAGGTCCAGGCGCAAGCTGCGCTCGGTCAGCGCCGCGCGCTCTTCCAGGTGGCCCAGCGCGCCGAGCGAAGCGGACAGCAGCAGCTGGGCCCGCAGCTGGCCGGGCAAGTCGCCCGACTGCTCGAGGCCTTCTGCGGCCGGTGCCGCATGCAGCAGCACCTGCTCCCAGTCCCAGCGCGACCAGGCGCATTCGGTGCGCAGCAAGGCCAGCCGCGGATCGGCCGCCACGACGTCGACCGGCAGCCGTTCAATCCAGCGCTCCAGCGTCGCATACGCCCCTTCGCTGGCCAAGCGCAGCCCATGGCGCACGATCAGGTCAGCAGCAGCTGTCCAGCGCCCGGCGTCGAGCCAGTGGCTGATCGCGCGCTCGGGCAGGTCTTCGGCCGCCGCAGCGCGCTCGTGCAGCAGTTGCGCGTGGGCCGCCGGCTTGCGCGCCAGCTGCGCCAGCAGGAAGTCGCGAAACAGGTCATGGAAGCGCAGCACCGGCTGGCTGTCTTCGACCACGCTCAGGAACAGGTGGCGGCGCAGCAGGGCGTCGAGCACGTCATCGCTGTCACCGCGCAACGTCACGGCCTGGCAGCGTGCCGGATTCAGCTCGGGCAGCACGGCACAGTCGATCGCGAAGTCGCGCAAGGCCGGCGGCAGTTCATCGAGCACTTCCTGGGCCAGAAAGTCGAACAAGGCCCGCCGCGGCACCTCGTGCTGCAGCGCTGGCCGCACGATGCCCATGCCGGTGCTGGAGGCCAGCAGCAGATTGACGCCGACCGCCCAGCCACCTGTGCGCGCCAGCGCGTCGCGCACGATCTCGAGCGCCGGTGCGCTGCCCCAGCGGTGCTGTGCCAGCGCGATGACGGTGGGTTCGTCGAAGCGCAGCGGGCTGGCGTCGATCTCGCCCAGCTCACCGTGGGCACGCAGCCGGGCCAGCGACAAGGCCGGCTCGGTGCGTGAGCCCAGCACCAGCGCCACGTGCTCGGGCAGGCGCTCGATCAACGAATCGAGCAGGCTGACGGCGTTCGAGTCGGTGATGCGGTGCAGGTCGTCGAGCAGCCAGACCACGCGCTGGGCCGGCACGGTGCACAGCGCGTTGACGATGCCGGCCAGCACGGCACGCGCCTCGGGGCCGCTGCCGGTGACGTTGGCCACCAGGGCACGCGGGTCCATCTCCCAGGCCATGTCGAGCGGCAGCAGCGACTGCACCAGCGTCGCCAGCAGCCGGGCCGGGTGGTTGTCGCTGTCGTCCAGCGCCACCCAGACCGCCAGTTCGCCCGGCGCATCCGCTGCGGCGAGCTGCACCATCAAGGTGGTCTTGCCCGAGCCCGCCGGCGCGCAGATCAAAGTCACCGGCTTGTCCAGCGTGAGTTGGCGCAGGTGGGCCAGCAGGGCATCGCGGCGCACGAAATCACGCCGGGGTCGCGGCACCCGGAACTTGGTCAGCGCGACAGCCGTCGGCATGGGCAGGGCGGCTGGCTCGGTTGTCACGGGTGGACTTCTCGGTGTGCGGACGAAGCCGAAATTCTAGGGGGGCGCCAAGAGAGCCCAGCCCGTGCACCTTGTGCTCACCCCGCGGGTGCGGGGTCGCTCTGCCGAGCCGACCGCGGACCACCCGATCGACCGCGCAACCGAGCCGGTCGGGTGGTGCGCCTTCAGCGCTGCATCTTCACCGGCTCCATGTCGCGGATGTAGAACACGCGAAGGCGCCACGCGGCTTCCAGGCGCTGTCACGCCGGTGCGCAACGCGGGACTGCCAGCCTCACGCGTCGATATTCGCCGCCCTCAACGCATTGCTCTCGATGAAGTCTCTGCGCGGCTCCACCTCGTCGCCCATCAGCATCGTGAACACCCGATCGGCCTCGATCGCGTCGTCGATCTGCACGCGCAGCAGGCGGCGCACCGTCGGGTCCATCGTCGTTTCCCACAACTGCGACGGGTTCATCTCGCCCAGGCCCTTGTAGCGCTGGCGGCCGACGGCGCTTTCGGCTTGTGTCATCAGCCAGGCCATCGCGGCGCGGAAGTCGCCGACCTTGTGCTCCTTCATGCGCTCGCCTTCGCCGCGGCGCACCACGGCTTCTTCGCCGAGCAGGTCCTTGAAGGTGACGCCGGCTTCGCGCAGCGCCGCGTAGTCGGCGCCGTGCACGAAATCCTGCGTGATCACGCTGCTCTTGATGTTGCCGTGGTGGCGGCGGCTGATGCGCAGCAAGTGCTTGTCAATGCGGGCATCGAACTGCGCCTCCACCTGTGCATCGACCAGCGCGGCCTGCAGCGCCACGGCGCTGGCTTCGGCTTGCGCGGCGTTGTCCAGGTCCAGCGTCAGGCCGTTGGCAATCGCGCGCAAACCCTGCAGGTCCATCCAGTTGCCCAGGCGGTCCATCACATGGGTGGCCACCACGTACTTGCGCGCCAGTTCCTCGAGCACGCTGCCGTTCAGTGGCTCACGGCTGCCGCTCACACCGTCGGGTAGCACCGTGGCGCTGTCCAGCGCCACCTTCAGCAGGTAGGCGTCCAGCTCGATGCCGTCCTTCAGGTACTGCTCGTGCTTGCCGACCTTGACCTTGTACAGCGGCGGCTGCGCGATGTAGATGTGGCCACGCTCGACCAGCACCGGCATCTGGCGGTAGAAGAAGGTCAGCAGCAGCGTGCGGATGTGGGCGCCGTCGACGTCGGCGTCGGTCATGATGATGATGCGGTGGTAACGCAGCTTGTCGACGTTGAAATCCTCGACACCGATGCTGGTGCCCAGCGCCGTGATCAAGGTGACGATCGAATCGCTGGACAGCAGTTTTTCGTAGCGCGCTTTTTCGACGTTCAGGATCTTGCCGCGCAGCGGAAGGATCGCCTGGAACTTGCGGTCGCGGCCCTGTTTGGCCGAGCCGCCGGCGGAGTCACCCTCGACGATGTAGATCTCGCACTCCGCGGGATCCTTGATCTGACAGTCGGCCAGCTTGCCCGGCATGCCCATGCCGTCGAGCACACCCTTGCGGCGTGTCATCTCGCGCGCCTTGCGAGCCGCTTCACGGGCGCGTGCGGCTTCGACGATCTTGCCGCAGATGATCTTCGCGTCCAGCGGGTTCTCGAGCAGGTAATCCGTCAACAGCTTCGAGACGATTTCTTCCACCGGGCCGCGTACTTCGGACGATACCAACTTGTCCTTGGTCTGGCTGGAAAACTTGGGCTCGGGCACCTTGACGCTGACGATGCAGGCCAGGCCTTCGCGCATGTCGTCGCCGGCAATCTCGACCTTGGCCTTCTTGGCCAGTTCGTTGTCGTCGATGTACTTGTTGATGACCCGCGTCATCGCCGCGCGCAGGCCGGTCAGGTGGGTGCCGCCATCACGCTGCGGGATGTTGTTGGTGAAGCACAGCACGCTCTCGTTGTAGCCGTCGTTCCACTGCATCGCCACCTCGACACCGACGTTGGTGCCCTGGTCGCTGAGCTTGTCGCCCATGGCGTGGAAGATGTTCGGGTGCAGGACCTTCTTGCCCTGGTTGATGAACTCGACAAAGCCCTTCACGCCGCCGGCGTAAGCGAAGTTGTCTTCCTTGGCGTTGCGCTCGTCGACCAGGCGGATCTTCACGCCGTTGTTCAGGAAGCTCAGCTCGCGCAGGCGCTTGGCGACCACGTCGTAGTGGAAGTCGATGTTGCTGAAGATCGTCTCGTCGGGCAGGAAGTGCACCTCGGTGCCGCGCTTCTCGGTGTCGCCGACGATCTTCATCGGGCTGACGTCGACACCGTCGCGCTGTTCGATCAGCGGGTCCTGCGGGATGCCCTGCGCGAATTCGAGGTAGTGCGCCTTGCCGTCGCGCCGCACCGTCAGGCGCAGCCATTTCGACAAGCCGTTGACGCAGCTGACCCCCACGCCGTGCAGGCCGCCCGAGACTTTGTAGCTGTTCTGGTTGAACTTGCCGCCGGCGTGCAGCTCGGTCAGCGCGATCTCGGCCGCGCTGCGCTTGGGCTCGTGCTTGTCGTCCATCTTCACGCCGGTGGGGATGCCGCGGCCGTTGTCGATGACGGAGATGGAATTGTCGGTGTGGATCGTGACGATGATGTCGTCGCAGTGGCCGGCCAGCGCTTCGTCGATCGAGTTGTCGACGACCTCGAACACCAGGTGGTGCAGGCCGGTGCCGTCCGACGTGTCGCCGATGTACATGCCGGGGCGCTTGCGCACGGCCTCCAGGCCCTCGAGGATCTGGATGCTGCCCTCGCCATAGGCCGCGGAGGCCTCGGCACCGGTCGAGGCCACCTGGCCTTCGGCCGAGGGCACGGCGCGCTGCGTCACACCGCGGTCAGGATCATTCGGGAGGGTCGGGTCGCTCATCGCTTCAGTCTCTTCACGCTGGGCCTGCACAGGGGCTGCTGCAGGCCCTTAAAACACGGAAGCGGGCACGTCGGCCCGCTGTCGGTTCACCGCTGCCGCGTGCTTGGCGCACGCCGCGCGGCGACGGGCGCATCAAATGCGCATCGGCATCACCACGTACTTGAAGCCGGTCTGGTCGGGCACGGTGATCAGCGCACTGGAATTGCTGTCTTGCAGTTCGAGCTTGATCATCTCGTGGTTGATGTTGGCCAGCACGTCCATCAGGTAGGTGACGTTGAAGCCGATCTCGATGGCGTCGCCGCCGTAGTCGATCTCGATCTCTTCCTTGGCCTCTTCCTGCTCGGCATTGCTCGACGCAATGCGCAGCAGGCCGGGCTCGATGTTGACGCGCACGCCCTTGAACTTTTCGCTGGTCAGGATCGCCGCGCGCTGCAGGCTGGACAGCAGGGCGCCGCGGCCCAGCACCACGGCGTTCTTGTGGTTCTTCGGGATCACGCGGTTGTAGTCGGGGAACTTGCCTTCGACCAGCTTGGTGACGAACTCCATGCCCGAGAAGGCGAACTTGGCCTGGTTGCCGGCAAAACGCATCTCGATCGCGGTGTCTTCGTCGCGCAGCAGGCGCTGCAGTTCGAGCACGGTCTTGCGCGGCAGGATGACTTCCTGCTTCGGGATCTCGTTCTCGAGGTGGGCCTGGGCCAGGCCGAGGCGGTGGCCGTCGGTGGCCACCAGCGTCAGCGTCTTGCCTTCGGCGACGAAGAGGATGCCGTTCAGGTAATAACGGATATCGTGCACGGCCATGGCGAAGTGCACCTGGTTGATCAGCATCTTCAGCGTCTTCTGCGGCACCGAGAACGCCGGGCCGAAGTCGACCGCTTCGTTGACCAGCGGAAAGTCGTCGGCCGGCAGCGTCTGCAGCGTGAAGCGGCTCTTGCCGCCGGTCAGCGTCAGCTTGGCCTGGGCGGCGGTCAGCGTCACCACCTGGTCGGCCGGCAGGGTGCGCAGGATGTCGATCAGCTTGCGCGCGCCGACGGTGGTGGCGAAGTTGCCCACGTCACCGCCCAGCTCGGCCTGGGTGCGCACCTGGATCTCCAGGTCGCTGGTCGTGAATTCGAGCTCGCCGCCGGTCTTGCGCAGCAGCACGTTGGCCAGGATCGGCAGCGTATGCCGGCGCTCCACGATGCCCGCCACCGACTGCAGCGCGTCGAGCAATTTTTGTTGTGGAGCTTTCAGAACAATCATGTCTTCCTCTTTGAACTTAGTGGTTCTAGTAGGGGGCCGCAGTGGCTGTGGAGAACACTATTTTCGCCTGTATTTTCAAGGGTTTAGCCGGGAATGAACCCTGTGGGCGGGTGGCCCGGAGCTTGGCTGGAAACAAACAACAAGTTCGGCGCGGCAACGGGGCCTGTGGATGAGTGGTCACTTGTTCTAATGTTGTCCACACCGTTGTGCCTTGACAGCCTTTGCTGGTGTTCCTCATCCCTTGAGAGTTTGTTCCAGCACATGCAGCTGCTGGTTGAGCTCGGCATCCTTGGTGCGGTCGCCGCCGATCTTGCGCACCGCATGCAGCACGGTGGTGTGGTCGCGGCCACCGAACAGCTCACCGATCTCGGGCAGGCTCTTCTGCGTCAGCTCCTTGGCCAGGTACATCGCGATCTGGCGTGGCTTGGCAATGCTGGCCGGCCGCTTCTTCGAGTACATGTCGGCGACCTTGATCTTGTAGAAATCGGCGCAGGTCTTCTGGATGTTCTCGACCGAGATCTGGCGGTTCTGGATCGACAGCAGGTCCTTCAGGGCCTCGCGGGCCAGCGTGATGTTGATGTCCTTGTGGCTGAAGCGGCTGTAGGCCAGCACCTTGCGCAGCGCACCTTCCAGCTCGCGCACATTGGCGCGCACGTTCTTGGCGACGAAGAAGGCCACGTCCTCGGGCATCTCGGTGCCTTCGGCGAGCGCCTTGCGGATCAGGATAGCCACCCGCATCTCCAGCTCCGGCGGCTCGATGGCCACAGTCAGCCCGGCGTCGAAGCGGCTGGTCAGCCGCTCGTCGATGTCCACCAGCCCCTTGGGGTAGGTGTCGCTGGTCATGATGATGTGGGCCCGCTTGGCCAGCAGCGCCTCGAAGGCGTTGAAGAACTCCTCCTGCGTGCGGTCCTTGCCGGCGAAGAACTGCACATCGTCGATCAGCAGCAGGTCCAGCGAGTGGTACTTGGCCTTCAGCTCGTCGAAGGTCTTGCGCTGGTAATTCTTGACCACGTCGCTGATGAACTGCTCGGCATGCAGGTAGAGCACGCGGGCATCGGGCTTGTCGTGCAGCAGTGCGTTGCCGACGGCGTGGATCAGGTGGGTCTTGCCCAGGCCCACGCCGCCATAGATGAACAAGGGGTTGTACATGATGCCGGGCGCACCGGCGACGTGCAGCGCGGCGGTGCGCGCCATCTGGTTGGCGCGGCCGGCCACCAGCGTGTCGAAGGTCAGCGCGGTGTTCAGCCGGTGGCTGTTGGCCGCCGGCGGCAGGTGCTGGACCGGCACCATGCCCAGCGGGCTGCCGGCGTGCCCGCCTCCCGGCGTGCCGTGGGTCCCCGGCGTGCCTCCAGGCCGCACGCTGGTGGACGTCGCGAAGGCCTGGCCGTTCAGCAGCGCGGCGGCGCGCATCGGCTGGCCCGATGGCGGGACCGGCCGCGTGGGCACCTGCTCACGCGGGGCCAGCATCAGTTCCAGCCGCACCGGCTTGCCGGCCAGTTCGCTCAGCACACCTTCGATGCGGCTGGCGTATTGCGAACGTATCCAGTCCAGCTTGAAGCGGTTGGGCACGCGCACCGAGGCCACCGCGCCTTCGTCGCCGCCATCGGTGATGTCCGCGGCGGGCAAGGGTCGGATCCAGGTGTTGAATTGTTGTTCGGGCAGTTCGGTCGCGAGTCGTTCGCAACCGCGCTGCCAGAGGTCAAGGCTCATTGTGGACAAGTTGTTCTCAGAGCGGCGGCATTGTAGGCCCCCTAGGCCGCCAGGAACGCTGTTATCCACAGTTTGGCGCCGCGGGTCAAGCCCTGCGCCAAGCCACGGGTTGTGGTGCAAGTGTTTGACCGGAAAGGGGCTTTTTGCTCTAATAGTGGGTTTCCCCAGCGCCCTAAATAACAAGAAGCCGCGCAAAGCCGAGCTAACGTCGCTTTTAGGCTTGTTGAGCCAGGCTTGCCCAGCCGGGCTTGTCCAGCCAAGCGACTTTTGATTTGAGGCGGGGGAATTTTGCTGGCCCGTTTTGCCTGACCTGTTTTGCCTGACTGTTGCGGTGGTGCGTTTGCCCCATGCCGTGCGCGGGCCCCACCACCCCGAGGATTGAAGCATCATGAAGCGCACCTATCAGCCGTCCAAAGTCCGCCGCGCCCGCACGCACGGTTTTCTCGTCCGCATGAAGACCCGCGGCGGCCGCGCCGTGATCGCCGCGCGCCGCGCCAAGGGCCGCAAGCGTCTGTCGCAGGTCTGAGGTCCGGTCGCAGCGCTGGCCGTCTCCATCCAAGCTCAGCGTTGACACCGGGGCTCGGCATTCACGTCGACCCTTCACCCGGCGAACCACAGGCGGTCGGGCGCATGCTGCGTTCGGCCGACTTCGAACGCGTGCTCGCGCAAGCGCCGCGTTCGCGAAGTGCCCACTTCGCCGTGCACCACGTGGCGGCCAGGCCGTCGCTGCCGAAAAAGCCGGTGCGCCGTGTCGATCTGCAAGAGTTATCCACAGCTGGTGCACCTACTTGCCCACTGCCTGTGGATGAGTTGCCGGCCGACGCGCCGATGGCCGGCTGGTGGATGGGCACCGTGGTGCCCAAACGCCACGCCCGCCGCGCCGTCACGCGCAACCTGCTGAAGCGCCAGATGCGCGAAGCGATGTCGGCCCATGCCGGCGCCTTGCCGGCCGGGCTGTGGGTGTTGCGGCTGAAGGCGCCGTTCGATGTACGCCAGTTCACCAGCCCCGCTTCGGCGCCGCTGCGCAGTTGCGCGCGTGCCGAGCTGTCGGTGCTGCTGCAGCGCGCGGCCCAGGCGCGCTGAGCGGTCATGGTCTTGACCGAGCTGCTGCTGCGCCTGCCGCAAACCCTGTTGCTGGGGGCGGTGCGCGGCTATCGTTTTTTCCTGAAGCCCTGGCTGGGCAATGCCTGCCGCTTCGAGCCCACCTGTTCGGCCTATGCGCTGCAGGCGCTGGAGCAACACGGTGCCGCGGCCGGCACATACCTGGTGGCCGCGCGCATCCTGCGCTGCCACCCCTGGTGTGAGGGCGGTTGTGATCCGGTACCGGCGCAGCCGCCTTCGCTCTTCACCCGATTGCTTTCGAAGACCCGCCCATGACCGATATGCGCCGCACCATCCTGTGGGTGGTGTTCTCCGCCTCGCTCGTCCTGCTGTGGGACGCCTGGAACAAGCACAACGGCCACCCGTCGATGTTCAGCCCGGCACCGGCCCGCACGGCCGCCGCCGGTGCATCCCCGGGCGCTTCCGGCGTGCCGGCTCCGACCGCCGGGACCGCGGGCAGCGCCAGCACGGCCGCCACGCCGGCGGCCAGCGCCAGCGCGCCGCTGGTGGGTGAAAAGGTGCTGATCACCACTGACGTGATGAAGGCCACCTTCGACAGCATCGGCGGCCAGCTGGTGCGGCTGGAACTGCTGAAGCACCGCGATACCGACGATCCAAAGCAGCATGTGCTGCTGTTCGACAAGAGCTCGGCGCGCGACTACGTGGCGCAGACCGGCCTGATCACGCAGCAGCAAGGTGTGCAGCTGCCAAACCACCTGACGCCGATGGCGGTGCAGCCCGGCGAGCGCAGCCTGAAGGACGGTGACGACGGCGTGACGCTCAGCTTCGAATCGGCCGATGTCGGCGGCGTGCGCTTGATCAAGACCTACACCTTCAAGCGCGGCAGCTACAGCATCGCCGTCAAGCATGAGCTGCGCAACGGCAGCGCCAAGCCGATTGCGCCCGAGCTCTACCTGCAGCTGGTGCGCGACGGTCATGTGCCCTCCGGCAGCATGTTCATGGCGCCCACCGCCTTCACCGGCCCGGCGCTCTACACCGAGGCCAGCAAGTTCCGCAAGTTCGAGTTCACCGACATCGAAAAGGCGGTGGCCGAACGGGCCAAGACGGGTGGCGGCAACACCATCGAGAAGGCCGACAACGGCTGGATCGGCATGGTCCAGCACTACTTCAACTCGGCCTGGATCGTGCCGACCACGAGCGCGCGCGAATTCCGCACCGACCGGGTCAGCACCAACTTGTACTCGATCGCGATGGTGCTGCCGCTCGGCGAAGTGGCGCCTGACGGCAAGGCCGTGCACGAGGCCACCTTGTTCGCCGGCCCGCAGGAAGAGAAGAAGCTCGAAACGCTGGCCCCCGGCCTGGAGCTGGTGAAGGATTACGGCATCTTCACCGTCATCGCCAAGCCGCTGTTCTGGCTGATGGATGCGCTGCACGGCCTGCTCGGCAACTGGGGCTGGGCCATCGTGGCGCTGGTGGTGCTGCTGAAGATCGCGTTCTACTGGCTCAACGCCAGCGCCTACCGCTCGATGGCCAAGATGAAGGCCATCAACCCGCGGGTGATGGAGCTGCGCGAGCGCTACAAGGACAAGCCGCAGCAGATGCAGCAGGAGATGATGCGCATCTACCGCGAGGAGAAGGTCAACCCGATCGGTGGCTGCCTGCCGATCTTCGTGCAGATGCCGTTCTTTATCGCGCTGTACTGGGTGCTGCTGTCCACCGTCGAGATGCGCGGCGCGCCCTGGCTCGGCTGGATCACCGACCTGTCGATCAAGGACCCGCTGTACATCCTGCCGGCGCTGATGACCTTGTCGACGATGTTCCAGACCTGGCTGAACCCGACACCGGCCGACCCGGTGCAGGCCAAGATGATGTGGATCATGCCGCTGATGTTCAGCGTGATGTTCTTCTTCTTCCCCGCCGGGCTGGTGCTGTACTGGCTGACGAACAACATCCTGGGCATCGCCCAGCAGTGGTTCATCAACAAGCAGCTCGGCGTGGCCTGAGCAAGACGTGACATTCGGCCGGCGGCCGCCGTGAAAACCGGCACGCGGGCCGGTCACCCTCCACAAACCGGGGGTTGAATCCGCCAACCATCGGCCGAATATGCGTTTATCGGTCGAGTCCCCGGCGCAGCCGGCCGGCACGCCGGCCGTGACGATCACTGCGGGGAACCACTGGCGCACACCGCGCCGGCCCTGGGGCGTACATCAGGTGGGTCACGCGACCTGCCCGGCGCTCCACCCCGCGCCATATGCCGCACGCCGGGTCAGAATCCCGGTGTGCCGCTGCCCCGCCACCATGAACCCATCGTCGCCATCGCCACCGCCCCGGGGCGGGGTGCGGTCGGCATCGTGCGGGTGTCCGGCCAGGACCTGAGCGCGCTGGTCCTGGCGCTGTGCGGCCGGCCCCTGAGCCCGCGCCATGCGCACTACGGCCCCTTCCTGGCCGCCGATGGCCAAGCCATCGACCAGGGCCTGGCGATCCACTTTCCCGCGCCGCAGTCCTACACCGGCGAGCATGTGCTGGAGTTGCAGGCGCATGGCGGGCCGGTGGTGCTGCAGCTGCTGGTGGCGCGCTGCCTGGAGGCCGCGGCGCAGATCGATGCAGCCACCGGCCAGCCCTGCCTGCCCCACCTGCGCCTGGCCGAGCCGGGCGAATTCACCGAACGCGCCTTTCTCAACGACAAGATCGATCTGGCCCAGGCCGAAGCCGTCGCCGACCTGATCGAGGCCAGCACCGAAGCCGCGGCGCGCTCGGCCGGGCGTTCGCTCAGCGGCGCGTTCTCGCGCGAGATCGACCAGCTGCGCGAACGCATCGTGCGCTTGCGCATGCTGGTCGAAGCGACGCTGGACTTTCCCGAGGAGGAGATCGACTTCCTCGAAAAGGCCGATGCCCGCGGCCAACTGGCGACGATCATGGCCACGCTGGCGTCAGTGCTCGAGCGCGCGCGCCAAGGCGCCCTGCTGCGTGAAGGCCTGCAGGTGGTGCTGGCCGGCCAGCCGAACGTGGGGAAAAGTTCGCTGCTGAATGCGCTGGCCGGGGCCGAGCTGGCCATCGTCACGCCGATCCCGGGCACCACGCGCGACAAGGTCAGCGAGACGCTGCAGATCAACGGCGTGCCGCTGCATGTGATCGACACCGCCGGCCTGCGTGAACAGGCGCAGGACGAGGTCGAGCGCATCGGCATCGCGCGCAGCTGGGATGCCATCCGCGATGCCGACGCGGTGATCTTCCTGCACGACCTGACGCGGCGCGGCGAACCCGACTACGAAGTGGCGGAGGCCGCGATCGCCGAGCGCCTGCACATCGACGAGCCGCAGCGCATCCTGCAGGTGCACAACAAGGCCGATGTGGTGACTGCCGTTCAGGTGCCGGCCGGCGAGCTGGCCTTGTCAGCGCGCTCCGGCCTCGGGCTCGATGCGCTGCGCCAGGCGCTGCTGGAACGCGCCGGCTGGCATGCCTCGCCGGAAGGTGTTTTCATTGCCCGCAAGCGCCATGTGCTGGCGCTGCAGCGCACGCGTGAGCACCTGGTGGCGGCGGCAGACCATGCCGCGGTGGCAGACGCTGCGCTGGACCTGTTTGCCGAAGAGCTGCGGCTGGGGCATGACGCACTGGCCGAGATCACCGGCGCATTCACCAGCGACGATCTGCTGGGCGAGATCTTCAGCCGCTTCTGCATCGGCAAGTGACCCGGGCCGGGGGTCGATCCGCACCCTGGGCAGGCGCCCCCGGGCTCAGGGCATCAGCACCGGCGTCACGTCCACCGATCGGCCCTCACGCGCACTGCGCAGCAGCGCTTCCAGCGTGGCCATGTTCTCCAGGCTCAGCCGGGTGTCGCCATCGTCACGCAGCCCGGGCTCGAACACCTGACGCGCAAAGTGCTCGGCCTCGAAACGGAAGCCGTTGCCCTGGTCGAAGGCCACGGATTCCAGCGGCGCGTCCCAGCCCACGCCCCGGCGCAGCCGCAGCACGCCCGGCCGCTGCGCATGGGTGTGGTTCAGGTAGTCGGTCTCGATCACCCCGGCACTGCCCAGTACCAGGGCCTGCCGGTGCACGGCGGCGTCCATCGCGCAGCCGATCTGCGCCACCGCGCCGCCTTCGTAGTGCACGGTGCCGGTCAGTGCCATGTCGACGCCGCTGTCGCTCCAGCGCGCCTGCGCCAGCACGGCCAGCGGCCGCCGGCCGGCCACCAGCCGTGCCAGGCTGACGGCATAACAGCCGGCATCGAGCAGCGCACCGCCGCCCAGCGCCGGGTCGAGCCGGATGTCGGCGCCGGCGGGCAGCGAAAATCCGAAGCAGGCCTGCACCAGCCGGATGTCGCCGATGGCGCCCTCGTCGATCAATTGCCGCAAACGCAGTGTCTGCGGCTGGTAGCGGTACGGATAGGCTTCCAGCAGCACGCGGCCGCTGGCCTTGGCCACGGTGAACAGCGACTGGGCTTCGGCCAGCGTCACCGTCAGCGGTTTTTCGCACAGCACGTGCAGCCCGGCACGCAACGCGCGCTCGGTCCACGGCGCATGCAGGCTGTTGGGCAGCGGGATGTAGACGGCGTCGAGCTGCCCGTCGGCCAGCAGGGCCTCATAGCTGCCGTGGGCGCGCGTTATGGCGTGCCGGTCGGCGAAGGCGGCGGCCGCGTCGGCGCTGCGGCTGGCGACCGCATCGATGCGCACCAGCGCGGAGCCCGCGACGCCTTCGGCGAAGCCCTGCGCGATCCGCGCGGTGCCGAGGATGCCCAGGCGGAGAACGCATGTCATCGGAACACCTCACCCTTTCATGAGTTTTTCTTCGGCCAGCGCCAGCGGTTCCGGCAGGCCGGAGATCACCAGCGTATCGCCGGCGGCTAACACCAATCCGTCATGGCCAGGCACGACACGGCCCGAGGCCTGGCGCACCGACACCACCTGCACGCCCACCGCGTGCAGCGCCAGATCGGACAATTTCTGGCCGATGCAGGCAGCCGCCACCGGCAGCGCCACACTGGACAGCCGGGCCTGCTGCAACTCACCCACCGTGTCGTCGTCGCTGCCGTGGAAGTAGCCGCGCAGCAGGCTGTAGCGGGCGTCGCGCGCGTCGCGCGTCAGGCGGATCACGCGGCGCATCGGCACGCCCACCAGCGCCAGCGCCTGCGCGGCCAGCATCAGCGAGCCTTCGATGGCTTCGGGCACCACCTCGGTGGCGCCGGCGTCGCGCAGTTTTTCGAGGTCCGTGTCGTCGATCGTGCGCACGATCACCGGCACGCGCGGCGCGTGGTCGCGCACCAGGTGCAGGATCTTCAAGGCCGAGGGCGTGTCGTGGTAGCTCACCACCACCGCGCTGGCGCGGGCCAGGCCGGCGGCCATCAGGCTGGGCAGGCGCGCGGCGTCGCCGAACACGACGCTCTGGCCGGCAGCGGCGGCCTGGCGCACGCGGTCGGGGTCCAGGTCCAGCGCCATGTAGGGGATCAGCTCCTTGTCGAGCATGCGCGCCAGGTTCTGGCCGCTGCGGCCATAACCCGCAATGATCACGTGGGCCTCGGTCTTGATCGACTTCTTGGCAATCGAGGTCAGCTGAACCGATTGCAGCAACCATTCGCTGGCATGCAGCCTCATCACGATCCGGTTGCTGTACAGGATGACGAAGGGCGTGGCCAGCATCGACAACACCATGCTGGCCAGCACCGGGCTCATCCAGCGCGCAGCGATCAGCCCCTCGTCGGCGCCCAGCGTCAGCAGCACGAAGCCGAACTCGCCGGCCTGCGCCAGGTACAGGCCAGTGCGGATGGCCACCCCCGGCGTGGCGCGAAAACCGCGCGCCAGCATCGCCACCAGCGCGGCTTTGGCCACCACCGGGAAGCTGGTCAGCAGCAGCACCAGCAACCATTGGTCGATCACCGGCCGCCAGTCCAGCTTCATGCCGATGGTGATGAAGAACAGGCCCAGCAATACATCGTGGAAGGGCCGGATGTCGGTTTCGACCTGGTGCTTGTATTCGGTCTCGGCGATCAGCATGCCGGCGATGAAGGCGCCGAGCGCCAGCGACAGGCCGGCGTGCTCGGTCATCCAGGCCAGGCCCAGCGTCACCAGCAGCAGGTTCAGCACGAACAGCTCTTCGCTCTTGCGCCGCGCCACCAGCGTCAGCCACCAGCGCATCACGCGCTGGCCGCCCACCAGCAGCAGCGCCAGCAGCACGGCGGCCTTCAGCAGCGCGAACAGCAGTGCGCGCGCCATGTCGCCGGCACCGGCGCTCAGCGCCGGGATCAGCACCAGCAGCGGCACCACGGCCAGGTCCTGGAACAGCAGCACGCCCATCACGCGGCGGCCATGTTCGGTTTCGAGTTCCAGCCGCTCGGCCATCAGCTTGACGACGATGGCGGTGGACGACATCGCCATCGCCGAGCCCAGCACCACCGAGCCCTGCCAGGACAGCTCCCAGGCCCGCCCCAGCCAGCCGAACAGCAGGATCAGCGCGACATTGCCGAGCACCGCGCCGGCGATCGTCAAGACCACCTGCGACGCCCCGAGCCCGAACACCAGCGTGCGCATGCTGCGCAGCTTCGGCAGGTTGAATTCCAGCCCGATCACGAACATCAGGAACACCACGCCGAATTCGCCCAGGTGGCGCAGCGAATCGGGGTCGTCGCCCAGGGCCAGCGCATTGGGGCCGATGACCACGCCCACCACCAGGTAGCCCAGCATGGCCGGCAGCTTGAGCAGCCGGGACCCCACCACCCCGATCACCGCGGCCAGC
>NZ_DATILJ010000088.1:0-31256 GCF_035476535.1 Aquabacterium sp. | reverse complement strand
GAGCACGCGAATGTGCATCTTGTAGGCCTTGCTCTCCAGGTAGGCAAAGAAGCGGCGCACGCCGTACCACTGCTGGTTCCACTTGCCGTTCCAGTTCGGGCTGCCTTCGATGACCCAGTCGCGCTGCGCCTGCGAGAGCTGGCTCCACGCGGTGTCGCGCGGGATGCCGGCCTCGCCGGCGTACTTGATCAGGTCGTCCTGGCACTCTTTCCAGGCCGGTGTCTGCATCGGCTTGATCGCGCCGGCGCGCAGGGTCTTGCGGTGATCGGGAATCACCAGGCCGAAGTCGACACCGATCACCCGGCCGAAGCCGCGGCAGGCCTCGCAGGCGCCGAAAGCCGAGTTGAAGCTGAACAGCGCCGGCTGCGGGTCGGCATAGCGCAGGTCGCTATCGGGGCAGTGCAGGCCGGTGGAATAGCGCCACAGGTCCGGCTCGGCCGCGTCCTTCAGCGCATAGACATTGACGCGCCCGCTGCCGCGCCGCAATGACAGCTCGATGGCTTCGACCACCCGCACCTTGTCGGCATTCGACAGCCGCACCCGGTCGGCCACGACATCGAGCACCTTGCGGTGGTTGACCACGCGTTCGGCTTGAACGCGGGTGAAGCCGGAGGCCGACAGCCACTGTTCGACTTCGGTCGCCGAGACAGTCTCGGGCAGTTCGACTGGAAACGTGATGACGACCCGCGGGTCCCCCGCTGCTGCCGCCTGTGCCACCAGGTCGGCATGAATCGTCTCCGGCGTGTCATGCCGCACCCGCTGCGCCGTCTGTTTGTCGAACAGGTCGGCCGCGCGGGCGAACAGCAGCTTCAGGTGATCGTTCAGCTCGGTCATCGTGCCGACCGTCGAGCGCGAGGTGCGCACCGGGTTGGTCTGGTCGATGGCAATCGCCGGCGGCACGCCTTCGACCTTGTCCACCGCCGGGCGGTCCATGCGGTCCAGGAACTGCCGCGCGTAGGCGCTGAAGGTCTCGACGTAGCGGCGCTGGCCTTCGGCATACAGCGTGTCGAAGACCAGGCTGGACTTGCCGGAGCCCGAGGGGCCGGTGACGACCGTCATCTCACCGGTCTTGATGTCCAGGTCCAGGTTCTTCAGATTGTGCTGGCGGGCACCACGAATGCGAATCACGCCATGACTCATGGACAGGCTTCCGGATGACAGGGCCGAGCATTCTAGGAAGTGCTGCACACCTTTGGGCGCCAGTGCGTATTTGCCCGCAGTTGCACCGGATTTCCCTGCGCCAGAATGGCCTCCCGCATCGGGGCCATGCCCCGGGAGTGCCTGATGAAACGTCTGTGGAGCTCGCTGTTTCTCTCCGCATGCCTGGCCTTCGTGGCCACGGCCCAGGCGCAGATCAAGGTCGGCCAGACGGCGGGCTTCAGCGGTCCGGCGGCCGCCGGCGTGAAGGAAACCAGCGACGGCGCCAAGCTCTACCTCGACGCGGTGAACGCCAAGGGCGGCATCAACGGCCAGGCCATCGAGCTGGTGTCGATGGACGACAAGTTCGACCCGAAGAACGCCGCCGAGAACGCGAAGAAGCTGATCGATGACGGCGTGATCGCGCTGTTCCTGTCGCGCGGCACACCGCATTCGCAGGCCCTGCTGCCGCTGCTGGAACAGCACAAGCTCGCGCTGATCGGGCCCTCCACCGGCGCGATGGCGCTGCACCAGCCGGTGAACCCCTGGGTCTTCAATGTGCGCGCCACCTACCAGCGCGAAGCCGAAAAGGCGGTGCAGCACCTGTTCCTGATCGGCATGCAGCGCGTGGCCATCGTGCAGGTCGACGACACGTTTGGCGCCGACGCCGCCATCGGCGCGCTGAAGGGCTTCACCGCCTCGGGCAAGCAGCCGGTGGTGCACGAGAAGTACGACCGCAAGAAGCCTGACTTCAGCACCATCGTGCCGAAGGTGGTGGCCGCAGAAGCCCAGGCGGTGATGTTCATCGGCTCCGGCGACACCGTGGTCGACGGCATCCACCAGCTGCGCGCCGCCGGCTCGCGCGCGCAACTGGTGACCTTGTCGAACAACGCCTCCTCGGGCTTCGTCAAGTCACTGAAGGAGCATGCACGCGGCACCATCGTCAGCCAGGTGTTCCCGTACGAACGCTCGCTGGGCGCGCCGATCGTCAAGGAAGCGCATGACCTGGCGGTGGCCAAGGGCGGCACCGAGGTGACACCGGCGATGCTGGAAGGCTTTGCCGCGGCCAAGGTGCTGGTGGAAGGCCTGCGCCGCGCCGGCAAAGACATGACGCGCAGCGGCCTGCAGCGGGCCCTGGAAGGCATGCAGAAGGTGAACATCGGCGGGCTGGACATCAGCTACAGCGCCAAGGACCACACCGGGCTCGATTACGCCGAGCTCTCCATCGTGGGCGCCGACGGACGATTCAGGCGCTGACAGCCCTCGGTTCGGCCAGCGGCCCCGTCCGGCGCAGCGCCGGCCCGGCGGGCGCAGAGCTTCGAAGCCTGCGCCGACCCCCGAAATAGGGGGTGGCAAGCCCCCTCACGGGGAGTAACTTGCCGAGACGGTGCCCGAGGAGACGCCATGCGTGCAGTTCTGCATTGCTTCCGGTCCATAGTCACGGCGCTTGGGGTTTTCGGCCTGTCATGCGGGTTGTTGTGGGGACTCGCCAGCCTGGCTCGCACGCCGGACGCGACTGTCGCGTTCAACAGCCCCATCGAGCTGCCAATCCCCGAACCCGCCAGGCTGCCGCTGCTGCTGGCCAGCCTGGGCCTGGTGGCGCTGATCGCCGCCAGGCGACCGGACGGCCACGATAAAGCGGTCGACTCAAGCCAGCGCCTCAGCTGCCCGCCAGAAAGCGCTCCACCAGCGCAAACTGCGCCGGCATGTTCAGCGCCGGCGCATGGCCGCATTCGGCGATCGTCGCCACCACAGCCTGCGGGCCGCGCGCGCGCATGGCATCGGCGACCTCGGGCAGCAGCAGGTCGGAATCGACGCCGCGCAGCACCAGCACCGGAATCTCCAGGCTGTCCCAGGCATCCCACTGGTCGTAGTCCGCTGGGTGCACGATGAACTGGCGCACCATCGCCGGGTCGTAGTGCGGCGTCACGCGGCCGTCCGGAAGGCGGCGCACGCTGGTTTCCGTCAGGCGCCGCCACTGCGCGTCGCTCAACCAGCCGTAGGGCTTGTAGATCGTGCGGAAGTAGGTCTCCAGCTCGCCGACCGTGTCGAAGGCCGACGGATTGCCGGCATAACTCCTGATGCGAGCGACCGCTGCCGGCGCCAGTTCCGGCCCGATGTCGTTGAGCACCAGCCGGCGGATGCGCCCGCGCAGGCTGCCGGCGGCCACCTTGAGCCCGATGGCGCCGCCCATCGAGGTGCCCAGCCAGTGGCACTGCGTGATGCCCAATTGATCGACCAGCGCCGTGGCCAGCCGCGCATAGAAGGACAGCTGGTACTCCTCGTCCGGCAGCGGGCTCCATTGCGAGAGGCCGCGGCCCAGCGTGTCCGGGCAGATCACGCGGTAGCGCGTGGCCAGCTGCCCGGCAATGTCGTCCATGTCGCGGCAGGTGCGTGCCAGGCCGTGCCAGGCGATCACCACCTCGTCATGGTCGGCGCCCCACTCGGTGTAGTGCAGCTCGCGGCCTTCGCAGCGCAGGTAGTGAGACGTGAAACTCATCGTGATGTCCCTTGCCGGATCTGTCAGTCCGGCACGCTCAAGGTCGAGCCGCTGAAGGTGATGGTGTCCGCCGCGGCCGGCGTGGCGGCGATCGGCGGCACGTTGGCCGCGGTCAAGGCCGGTGCCGTGCCGGGCGTGCCGCCGCGCGGCACCGTGCGCACCACCTGGCTGGGCGGCAGCGCGGCGCCGATCTTCAAATGCGCATACATCGCGTCCAGCGCGCGGTTCAGGTAGACGTGCAGGGGGATGTAGCGGCTGTCGTAACCCGGCAGGATCGCCGGCAAGCCGATGAAGCCGTCGAAGTGCTGTGCATTCGCCACCTCGATGTACGACAGCTTGCTCGCCGCGCCCTCGACCAGCTTGTTCAGCGCGGTGTAGGGCCGCGAGGTGTGATTCACCGGCAACAAGGCATCGGCACGGCCATGCACGATGAGCGCCGGCTTGCCGCCCAGGTTGCCGTTGCGACGGGTTTCGTTCAGGCCGGTCTGCAGCGCCACGGACGGGGCGTCCGTGCCGGTGAGCAAGTTGCGCAGGCACAGCGCGCCGTCGAGGTTGAAATCCTGCGTGACGGTGGATGGTGAGAACGAGAGCAGGTCGCGCAGCGGGGCGCCGATGCTGAGGTTGTTGATCAGCTGCACGCCGGCCGAGGGCGGCACACCGTTGCCGGTGGCGGCCATCGTCGGCAGGCCGGCGGCCAGTGCGGTGGGCAGGCCGGTCCCCGTGGTCGCGCCGAAGCTGTAGCCGCACAGATGGTCCTTGACGCTGGCGCGGGCCAGCGCATTGGCGAAGGTCACGGTGACAGCCGGCGCCACTTCGAACGCGGCATGCGAGGCATGCAGGATCGCCGCTTCCGGCTCCCAGCCATAATCGCGCAGCTTCTGCAGCGCTTCATCGGCCTGGGCCGCCGGGGTCTCCGCCGTCAGCAGGCCCTTGGCCTTCAGTGATGCACAGCGATTGGTCGCGAAGGCCGCGAAAACATAGATCGCGCCCGGCGCGCCGGCCACTTGCGAGGACAGCGCCGCGCAACTCTGGTAGAGGTTGGCGTAGCTGGTGAAGTCCACCAGCGTCTTGCCGACCGTGGCCGGGCTGGTGCTGCCGCGGCGGATGCTGACGCCCGGGTTGGCCGGCATTTCCACCGCCGGCTCGGCCACCGCCACGCCATCGATCCAGCTGCCGCGGTCCTGCTCGGCCGCCGCGATCGCCGCGCCGCCGCCATTGGAGATGCTGGAGGCGATGACCAGCGTGTTGTCGGGCTTCAGCGCGCGCTCGTGGCCGCCATCGGCCAGGGCGATGCCGTACTTTTCGTTCAGCACCCAGAACGCGAACTCCACCGCCTGCAGCGTGAACAAGCCCCAGTCCTTCTCGGGGTTGCGCTGCGAATGGGCGTGCTTGAAGGCAAAGCGGTTCGGCGTGGCGGCATTGAACGTCGCCAGGTCCACGGCGCTCAGGCCGGCGTTGAACTGCGCGTCCTGGCCGGCGGCGGCCGTGCTGCGCGTGCCGTCGATCAAGGGCACGGTGTCGTTGGCCAGGTCGTGCGGCGCGCCGCCGGTGCCCTTGTCGGTGTAGGCCACCGCGCAGCCTTTTTTCAGGCCCCACTCGCCGGTGGAGATGGCGCCATAAACCCCGCGCGAACCCGACGAGGTAGCGGTGACGATGCAGGGCGAGGCCGGGTTGAAGCTGTCGGGCACCTGCACCATCAGCGTCACGTTGCGGCCGCTGCCGTCGTCGCTGTAGGCGATGGACTCGGTGCCGGCAATGCGGCCCTCGCCGCTGCCGGCAACATTGTTGGCATCGACGTTCGGGCCGTAGAACACGCCGTAGCCGCCGGCGGTGGTCATGTCGACGATGGCGCGGTAGCTGTTGTAGATCGACAGCTTGCGCAGTTCGGCCGCCGTCGGCGTGGCCGAGGTCGCCGGCGCGCTGGCCGAGGCCAGGCCGGTCTTGCCCAGGCCCGCCGTCAGCAGATCGTCGCTGACGCCGTCGTAGCGCGTGGTCCTGACCGTGCCGACATAGCTCGGCTTGACGTTGACGTCGACAGGATCATCATCGAGCGAACAGCCGCCCAGCGCCGCTGTCAGGCCGGCCGCTGCCAGGCCGGTGGCGGCCAACGCGCTAACGCGCAAAAGAGCTGTCTTCACGATCTTCTCCTCTTGTGGATTCATCTTGCGGCTTCATTCACTCGGCGCGGCCGCCGGCCAGCGCACGCAGCCGCCCCACCACCCCGGTCGGGAAGTGGTAGACAGACAGCACGAACAGCACGCCCAGCCACAGCAGCCAGCGGTCCGGCGAGACGAAGCTGCCGAGCACCGGCACGCCGGACAGCGTGGCTTCGCCGAGCTTGAGCAAGTCCTGCAGGTAGTTCTGCGCCAGCACGAACAGCGCCGAGCCGACCACCGCGCCGTACATCGTGCCCATGCCGCCGATCACGACGATCAGCAGGATGTCGAGCATGATCTCGAAGCTCAGCGTGGTGTCGGGGCCGGTGTAGCGCAGCCACAGGGCCAGCAAGGCGCCGGCGATGCAGGCGAACAGCGCCGACAGCACGTTGCTCAGCGTGCGATAGACGACAGTGCGGAAACCGATCGCCTCGGCCCGGAAATCGTTCTCGCGAATCGCCTGCAGCACCCGCCCGAACGGCGAGTTGACGATGCGCAGCAGCGCCAGGAACAGCAGCGCGACGACGATGAACAGCAGGTAGTAGCTGAAGATCTTGCCGTCGATCGTCACGCCGAACAGCGGGTTCTCGAAGGGCTCGAACGAGGGGCTGAAGAGTTCCGGGTTCTTGAAGGTCAGCCCGTCTTCGCCGCCGGTCAGGTCCGACAGCTGCGAGGCCAGCGTCTGGAAGGCCGCGGCCACGGCGAGCGTGATCATCGCGTAAAAGATCGCCTTCACGCGCAGCGAGAACAGGCCGACCACCAGAGACAGCAGCAGCGTGATCAGCAGCGCGACGGCCAGGCCGCCGAGCACCGCCGCGATGCCAGGCCCCCAATGCGTGCTGGCCACCGCCACGCCATAGGCCCCGATGCCGAAGAACATCGTGTGCGCGAAGCTGACGATGCCGGTGTAGCCCAGCAGCAGGTCGTAGCTGGCGACCAGCAGCACGAAGACCAGCATCTTGGCCGCCACGCCCAGCGCCTTGCTGCCCGGGAACAGGAAGGGCGCGAAGGCCAGCGCCAGCACGATGACCAGCAGCGCAATGCCCAGCCAGCGGCTCTTGGGCAGATCATGGGAGAGAAGTCTGTTCAGCATGCTGCGCTCATCGATTGGTGACGGGGTACAGGCCCTGCGGCCGCCACAACAGGATCGCCACCATCAACCCGATGTTCGAGAACAGCGCCACCTTGGGTGCGAGGTAGCCGGTGTAGTTGGCCAGCAGCCCGACGGCGATGGCGCCGACGAAGCAGCCCAGCGTCGAGCCCAGCCCGCCGATGATGATGACGATGAAGATCAGCACGTTGACCTGGCCGCCGATCTGCGGGATCACGTTCTGCTGGAACAGGCCCCACATCACGCCGCCCAGCCCGGCCAGCGCCGAGCCGGCGACGAACACGCCGACGAACAGGCGCTTGATGCGGTAGCCCAGCGACTCCACCATCTCGCGGTCCTGCACGCCGGCGCGGATCAGCAGGCCGATCTTGGTGCGGTTCAGCGTGAAGATCAGCGCGGCGAAGACCAGCAAGCCGACAGCCATCGCCAACACGCGGTACTTGCCGATGGCCGCGTCACCGATGAGGTAGGCGCCGCGCAGCACCTCGGGCAGCGGCAGCGGGATCTGCGCCGGGCCCCAGATCACCTTGATGATCTCCTCGCCGACGATCATGCCGCCCATCGTGATCAGGATCTGCTTCAGGTGCAGGCCATACACCGGCCGCACGATCACGCGCTCGAAGGCCCAGCCGATGGCGCCGGCCACCGCCATCGCGGCCAGCATGGCCAGGAACACCGCGCCGAGCTGTCCCATGCCGCTGGTCCAGCCGACGGTGGCGCCCATCACGCTGGTGGCGACGAAGGCCCCCAGCGCGATGAACACGCCGTGGCCGAAGTTCAGCACGTCCATCAGGCCGAACACCAAGGTCAGGCCCGAGGCGGTGATGAAGACGATCAGCCCCATCGCCAGGCCGGCGACAGTGAGCGTCAGCCAGGTGCTGGGGCTGCCGATCAGCGGCAGCCCGATCAGCGCCAGCGCCGCCAGCAGCGCCAGCGGCTTCCAGTCGAACTGCGCTTTCGGCACTGCCGCCGTGGGGGTGGCCGGTGGGGTGGCCGTGGCCGCGGTGGTGGTGTTCATTGATGTGCTCCCAGCGATAGCCCCAGCAGGCGTTGCTGCAGGCCTTCGTCCTCGGCCAGTTCACGCATCGCACCGCGATGCACGACGCGGCCGTTGTCCATCACCGCCACCGTGTCGCCCAGCGCCTTGGCCATCATGAAGTTCTGCTCGACGAGCAGAATCGTCGTTTGCTGGCGCTTCAGCTCGTTGAAGGCCGAGACCAGGTTGTTGATGATCGACGGCGCCAGACCCTTGCTGGGCTCGTCGATCAGGATCAGTGCGCGCGGCTCGCAGATCGCCCGCGCCACCGCCAGCATCTGCTTCTGGCCGCCGCTCAGCTTGCCGGCCGGGTAAAGCCAGAACTTCTTCAGCGCCGGGAACAGGCCGAAGATCCAGTCGAGCCGCTGCGTGTCCAGTTCGCCGGCATGGCGGGCCTTGCGCGCGGCCAGCACCATGTTTTCCTTCACCGTCAAGTCGCTGAAGATGCCCATGCTCTCGGGCACGTAGGCAATGCCCTGGCCAGCGATGTCCGGCGTGTTCAGACCCTTGAGCGACGCGCCCCTGAAACGCACATCGCCCTGGCTGGCCTGCCACAGGCCCATGATCGTGCGCAGCGTTGTGGTCTTGCCGGCACCATTGCGGCCCAACAGCATCGTCACCTGGCCTTCGGGCACGGCGAAGTCGACGCCGTGCAGGATGTGATAAGCGCCAATGTGGGTGTGCACACCGCTCAGTTCCAGCAGGGGTGTACTCATGCTGGCTCCTCGGCCGCCATGCCGAGATAGGCTTGCTGCACCACCGGCGACGCGATCACTTCGGCCGGCTCACCATCAGCCACCAGCGCGCCGTTGTGCAGCACGATGATGCGGTCGGACAGCTCGCGCACCACGTCCATCTTGTGCTCGACCAGCAGGATGGTGCAGTCCTTGCGCGACTTCAACGCGCGGATCAGGTCCAGGATCACCGGCACCTCGTCGACGCTCATGCCGGCGGTGGGTTCGTCGAACATGAAGACCTTGGGGTCGAGTGCGATCAGCAGCGCCACCTCCAGCTTGCGCTGGTCGCCATGCGGCAGTGCGCTGGCGTGCGCCGCCTGCTTGTCGCCCAGCCGCACCTGCTCGAGGATGCTCTGCGCCTCGTCGACCCAGGCCTTGCGGTCCAGCCACACGCGCCAGACATCCAGACCTCCGAAGGGTCCGCCCTGCCCGCGCCCGGCTTCGCGCGCCTGGATCGCCAGGCGCACGTTTTCGCGCACCGTGAGCTTCGGGAACAACTGCGTCAGCTGGAACGCCCGGCCCAGGCCGCGGTGCGTGCGCAGCGGCGCCGGCAGGCCGGTGATGTCCGCGCCATCCAGCAGCACCCGGCCCTCGCTGGCCGGCAGCTGGCCCGAGATCAGGTTGAAGTAGGTGGTCTTGCCGGCGCCATTCGGGCCGACGATGGCTGTCAGCGTGCCGGCGGCGAAGCGGCAGGACACATGGTCCACCGCCACATGGCCGCCGAAGCGAATCGTGAGGTCTTTGGTTTCAAGCATGTGCGCAAGTCATGGACAGGTACCGATGACGTAGTGGTTGGGGCCGGTCTGCTTCAACGTCGTCGTGATGAAGACGTTCCACAGGCCCATGTTCTGGTTCGATCCGTTGGCCAGCGCATAGCCCATGCTCAGGTGCGCGCGGCCGGCCGTCGTGTGTGCGTAGTTGCTGGCGGTGAAGCACACCGCGGCACTGCCGGTGGTGGTGCCGGTGGCAGGCGTCGAATGCGCGCTCTCGACGTTGCCGCTGTTCAGGTCGGTGACGGTCCAGCTGTAGGTGGTGCCGGCAGCCAGGCCCGTATCGGCATAACTCGTGACAGCCACGGCCGCGCCGTTGACCTTGCTGCCGTTGCGGTAGACGTTGTAGCCGGTGGCGCCGCTGACGGCATTCCAGCTGATGGTCATGCTGCTGGCCGTGGCGCCGGAGGTGGCCACGCCGGTGGGCGCCGGCAGCGCGCCGCCGCCGCCCGAGCCCGAAGCCACGCGGTCGACCATCGCCTTGATCGCCGTCGCCTGTGTGCCGGCCTTCTGCGCGAAGTTGCTGCCGTACCAGCCGATCCAGTCCCAGCACGCATTGGGGTTGGGCAGCGCGCCGCTGGCCGCGGTGACGCGGTTGCTGCTGTCGACCTTGGTTTGCGGAAACAGCACGACGATGTCGTTGGTGTCGGCCCAGCGGGTGTAACCGGTGTTCTTGACGAACTTGTCGCCGACCTGGCTTTCGCTCTGCACGCAGCCGTGCAGCGCCACGTGCAGCTTGCAGGTGGTGCCCGCGGCGCAGCTGGCCGGCACGTAGACCCAGCCACTGGCGGCCATGCCGGGGTTGCCGCTGCTGTAGAGGGTTTGGTCGAACGGGCGGTAGTTGGCTGCCGCCGGCGCGTTGTTGCGGGCGTTGAGCGTGCCGTAGACGTGCTGCAGCACGGCCTTGGCGCCGTCGTAGCCGCAGTTGCTGATGTAGGGCGAAGAAGTCGAGCCGCAGCTGTTGTTGCCGCTCGAATCGAAGTCGGTCGGGAAGGTGTGGGCGGCGCCCGCGCGCTGGGTGTAGATGCGGTTGGCAGCCGGAACGCCGTTGTTGATGTACTGGGTCTGCAGCGCGCTCATCGGGTTGGGGCCGACCGTCGAGTCGCTGCTGCCGACGAACATGAAGATCTTCTGGCCGGCCACCAGCGACTTGTCGTCATTGGCGGTGCCGCTCCAGTTGTTGATGTCGGCCTGCATCGCATTCAGCATGCTGGCGCTGATGGAGGCGTTGTACATGCAGGCGGTGTAGTTGCTGTGGCCCGCGCACATGTAGGGCCCGCCGGCGAAGACGCCCACGCCCATGAAGGTGGACGCATGGGCATACCCCAGCTGGTTGGCCATGAAGCCCCCCGAGGACAGCCCTGAAACACTGATCTTCGACGTGTCGATGTTCAGCGCCGGCAGCGGCTCGGCGCAAACGCTCGAATAACCGGTTATCGCAATGGCCAACGCCACCCATGCTCTCCGACTCATCATCTTGTCTCCTGAATCAACGGACAACGGCGCTCCGCCCCCCGTGTATCCGGAAGTCCGAACGAAGCGGCAATTGGTGGCGAGGGGAATCCGAAGGCGACCCCCGCAGCCCGGCGAGTTGACCGGCGCCGCAGGCGTCCGGTCGAACGAGCCGAGTTGGGCCGGCGCCGAAGGCGTCCGGCCTAACGACGGTTGCGGATCGGCACCAACATCTCTTCGGCCTTGATCTCGCGCACCAGCTCCGGCACGCCCCAGGCGAACGCCGGATCGGCCTTGACCTTGAAGTGGTACATGCTCTGCATGGCCTGGTGGTCTTCCTTGCGGAAGCTCATCTTGCCCTTGGGCGTGTCGAAGCTCATGCCTTCCATCGTGCTGATGAGCTTGTTGGTGTTGGTGTCGCCCTTGGTCTTCTTCAAAGCTTCGACCACCGCGATCGCCGCGCTCATGCCACCGGCAGTGAAGAAGTCCGGCGGAGCCTTGAACTTGGAGTAATGGTTGGCCACCAACCATTCATTGATCGGATTTTTCGGGATGCCGAAGTAGTAGTAGGTGGCGCCTTCCATGCCCGGAAACTGCTTGTAGGCGGCCATCGCCGGCAGGATGTTGCCGCCGGTGGCGATCTCGATGCCGTAGCGCTTCAGATCCAGGTCGGCGATCTTGAACGGGTTGCCAGCGCCGGCCCAGATGATCCAGATCACCTTGCGACCCGGCTGGTCCTTGAGCTTGTCGATCAGGCGCTGGGCACCCGCAGTGAAATCGGTGGTCGTCGTCGGCAGGTACTCCTCGTGCACGATCTTCGCGGTCTTGATCGATTCCTTGAAGGCCTTCACGCCGTCGCGGCCGAAGGCGTAGTCCTGCGCCAGCGTGGCGATGGTCACGCCCGCCTTGTCCAATGCCACGGCGTTGGAGATGGCGTCCTGGCTGCTGTTGCGGCCAGTGCGAAAGATGTACTTGTTCCACTTGTCGCCGGTGATCGAATCGGCCACCGCCGGCTCGACCAGCAGGATCTTCTTGGCCTCTTCGGCCACCGGCAGCATCGCCAGCGCCACGCCGGAAGACGTCGGCCCTACCGCCAGATCGGCCTTGTCGTCGTTGTAGGCCGCCGCCAGCAGGCTCTTGCCGAGGTCGGGCTTGCCCTGGTCGTCCTTCTCGATGACCACCAGCTTCTTGCCGGCCACCGTCATCGTGCCTTGCGTGGCGTACTCCAGGCCCATCATGAAGCCCAGCGCGGTCTGCTTGCCGTAGGCTTCCAGCGGGCCGGTCTTGCTGTAGACGTGGGCGATGCGGATCTCGCCGGACTGGGCCATCGCGGCCGGTGCAGCCAGCAAGCTGGCAATGGCGGATGCGATCAGGGCATACGAGAGCGAACGACGCTTCATGCAGGGGTCTCCTTGGAGTGACGGGCGCGCGAATGGCGCCGGTGATGTCCCATCATGCGCAAGCTGCGTGCCAACCGCACCTAATCAGTGCAAACCCGAAGTTTTGGACCCATTCGAGACCATTTGTCGAATCCATTTGGCCAACGTGCCCAGCATCAAGACAGTACGCAGCAACTTTATGGACGACATTCAGACAGTCAGAATTTTGAATGTGTGATTTTCAGACTAATTACAAACAGTTGCCCCCGCTCTGCTAGCGTATCGGCTGGTCCGGATCTTCGAGGAGACATCACATGCCCTTGATCCAAGCCACCCCGGTGGCCACCAGTGAAGGCGCCGGCGGCATCGATTTCGTGATCACGCTGGACGCGGCAGCGGCCACCGAGGTCAAGGTGTCCTACCAGACCGACATCGGCAGCGCCACCTACAGCGGCAACCAGGACTTCGTCTACCAGAGCGGCACGCTGAGCTTCGCGCCCGGCGAGACCAGCAAGACCGTGCGTGTGCTGCTCGGCACCGACACCACGGCCGAGGCCACCGAGGTGTTCTGGCTGGACCTGTACAGCCCGATCAACGCGACGGTAGCGCAGAAGTACACGCCCGCGCTGATCTTCGACAACGACGCCGGCAGCGGCACGCCCGCTTTGAGCGTTAGCGATGCAGCGGTGGACGAGGCCGCCAAGACGGCAAGCTTCTTCGTCTGGCTGAGCCGGCCATCGACCGGCGCGGTCACGGTTTCCTATGCGACGGCCAACGACACCGCCCTGGCCGGCGCCGACTTCAGCAGCACCGCCGGTCTGCTGAGCTTTGCGCCGGGCGAGATGGTCAAGACCGTCACCGTGCCGCTGAGCAACGATGCGCTGGCCGAGCCCGACGAGTTCTTCAAGCTGCAACTCTCCAGCCCCACTGGTGCCACGCTGGCCGAGGCCGGCGGCCTGGGCCTGATCAGCCGCAACGATGCCGATCCCGTCGGCACACCGCTGATCTCGGCACGGCCTCTGGCGGTGAGCGAAGGCGAGAGCTTTGCCAGCTTCGTGGTGCAGCTCAACGCGCCCTCGCAGAACGAGGTGCGGGTGTCCTACCAGACCGACATCGGCAGCGCCACTTACGGCGGCAACGCGGACTACATCTACCTCAGCGAACAACTGGTCTTTGCGCCCGGCGAGACGAGCAAGACCGTGCACGTGGCCATCAGCAACGACACCACCGCCGAGGCAGCCGAGGTGTTCTGGCTCGACCTGTTCTCGCCGGTGAATGCCGCGGTGGCACAGAAGTACACGCCGGCCGTCATCGTCGACAACGACGGCATCTCCGGCACACCGGCGATCAGCGTCAGCGACGCGCTGGTCGACGAAACCGCGCAGACCGCCAGCTTCTTCGTCGCGCTGAACCGGCCCGCCACCACCGGCGTGAGCGTGGCCTATGCCACGGCCGACGACACCACGCAGGCCGGCAGCGACTACCTGGCCGCCAACGGCACGCTGAACTTCGCGCCGGGCGAGATGGTCAAGACCGTCACGCTCACGCTGCTGGACGACACGCTCGCCGAGCCCGACGAGTTCTTCAAGCTGCTGCTCAGCGACCCCTTGGGCGCCACGCTGGCCGAAAGCAGCGGGCTGGGCCTGATCGGCCGCAACGACAGCGCCGCGGCCAGCACGCCGCTGATCTCGGCCAAGGCCTTGGCGGTGGGTGAAAGCGATGGCTTTGCCAGCTTCGTGGTGCAGCTCAGCGCGCCTTCGCAGAACGAGGTGCGGGTGAGCTACCAGACCGACATCGGCAGCGCCACCTACGGCGGCAGCACGGACTACATCTACCTCAGCGAACAGCTGATCTTTGCGCCCGGCGAAACGAACAAGACCGTGCACGTGGCCATCAGCAACGACACCACCGCCGAGGCAGCCGAAGTCTTCTGGCTCGACCTGTTCTCGCCGGTGAATGCCACGGTGGCGCAGAAGTACACGCCGGCTGTCATCGTCGACAACGACGGCGTCACCGGCCTGCCGGCGATCAGCATCAGCGACGCGGTGGTC
This sequence comes from Aquabacterium sp., assembly GCF_035476535.1. Taxonomy (GTDB): domain Bacteria; phylum Pseudomonadota; class Gammaproteobacteria; order Burkholderiales; family Burkholderiaceae_C; genus Pseudaquabacterium. The sequence continues at coordinate 16,927 of NZ_DATILJ010000088.1, read as the reverse complement.
GATGAAGCCGCGCAGACCGCCAGCTTCTTCGTCGCGCTGAACCGGCCGTCCACCACCGCGGTGACGGTGGCCTATGCCACGGCCGACGACACCACGCTGGCCGGCAGCGACTACCTGGCCGCCAACGGCACGCTGAACTTCGCGCCGGGCGAGATGGTCAAGACCGTCACGCTCACGCTCCAGGACGACGAACATGCCGAGCCCGACGAGTTCTTCAAGCTGCTGCTCAGCAATGCCGGCGGTGCCACGCTGGCCGACGGCAGCGGCCTGGGCCTGATCGGCCGCAGCGACAGCGCCGCGACCAGCACGCCGCTGATCTCGGCCAAGGCCTTGGCGGTGGGTGAGAGCGATGGCTTCGCCACCTTCGTCGTGCAACTCGACGCGCCCTCTCAGAACGAGGTGCGGGTGAGTTACCAGACCGACATCGGCAGTGCCACCTACGGCGGCAATGCAGACTACATCTACCGCAGCGAGCAACTGGTGTTCGCACCCGGCGAAACCACCAAGACGGTGAACGTGCCCATCACGCCCGACACCGTCGCCGAAGGCACCGAGGTGTTCTGGCTGGACCTGTACTCGCCGGTCAACGCGACCGTGGCGCAGAAGTACACCCCGGCCCTGGTGATCGACAACGACGGCACCAGCGGCACGCCCGTCCTCGGCATCAGCGACGCGGTGGTCGACGAAGCATCGCAGACCGTCAGCTTCTTCGTCACGTTGAACAAGCCGTCCACTTCAACGGTTAGCGTGGACTACGCCAGCGCCAACGGCAGCGCCCAGGCCGGCAGCGATTTCCTCGCCGCCAGCGGCCGCCTGAGCTTTGCACCGGGCGAGGTGGCCAAAACCGTCACGCTGACGCTGCTGGACGATACGCTGCAGGAGAGCAACGAAAGCTTCCAGCTGCAGCTCGGCAATGCCAGCGGCGCCACGCTGCTCGATGCGGCGGGGGCCGCGCTGATCGGCCGCAACGACGTGGCGCCGATCAGCACGCCGCAGATCACTGCCACGCCGCTGGTGGTGAGCGAGGCCGATCGCTTCGCGAGCTTCGTCGTGCAGCTCAGTGCACCGGCGCGAAACGAGGTGCGGGTGAGCTACCAGACCGACATCGGCACCGCCACCTACGGCGGCAACGCAGACTTCATCTACCGCAGCGAACAGCTGGTCTTCGCCCCCGGCGAGACCACCAAGCTGGTCCAGGTGCCGCTGACCGACGACACCACGGCGGAAACCACCGAGGCCTTCTCGCTGGACCTGTACAGCCCCATCAACGCAACGGTGCCGCAACGCTTGACCCCTGTCACCGTGCTCGACAACGACGGTGCCGGCAGCCTGTACAGCCACGGCCGGGGCGATGACATCTACACCATCGGCAGCGTGCTCGACCGCATTGCCGAAAGCCCGAACGGCGGCATCGACACCGTGCGCAGCAGCATCAGCCTGACCCTGCCCGACAACACCGAGAACCTGGTGCTCACCGGCGCGGCACTCAACGGCCTGGGCAACAGCGGCAACAACAGCTTCCGCGGCACCGCGGCGAACAACAGCTTCGACGGCAAGGAAGGCATCGACACGGTGATCTTCGGCGGCGCGCGGGCGGCCTACACGGTGGCCGGCGACAGCGCCTTGCGCACCGTCTCCGGCGGCGGCGACGGCAGCGACACGCTGTTCGGCGTCGAGCGCCTGCAGTTCGCCGACACGATCTTCGCCGCGGACACCGGCCCCGGCGGCAACGTCTACCAGGCCTATGCGCTGTTCAATGCCGCCTTTGACCGCGGCCCCAGCACCGCCGAATTGAGCTTGTGGACGGCGCAACTCGACCAGCTGGGCAACCTGACCGACACGGCGCAAGCCATGATCAACCACTACGCTCCCGGCGTGCCCGACGAGGTGCTGGTGGCCTACCTGTGGGGCACGATCATCGAAACGCCGATTCCGCTTGACGCGCTGTCGCTGTATGTCGGCCTGCTCGGCGACGGAACCTTTACCCAGGCCTCGATCCTGGCCCTGGTGGCCACGCTGGACTACAACACCGGGGAGATCGCCGGCATCGTCGGCCAGACGCTGACGCTGGACCCGGCCTGGTTCCCGGTGCCGGGTTGAAGACTCAGCGTCCCAGCTGCGCCAGCTCCGGGTAGCGCGCCAGCTTGTCGTAGAACGCCGCGCGCGAGATGCGCAGCATGCGCGCGGCAGCCAGCCGGTTGCCGGCGGTGGCGCGCAGCGCGGCGGCCATCGCGGCGCGTTCCAGCTCGGCCACCTGCTCGGGCAGCGGCCGCGGCTGCAGCGGCTCGGCTCGCGGCAGCGCAGCCGCGGCGGCAGGCACCGCTGCGCTCGCCGCCAGTGCCGGCCGCGGTGCTTCGCCGGGCTCGGCCCGTGCGGCCGCCGCGCGGGCATCGGGATCCAGCTGCAGCGCCGCGGCAAAGTGCAGCGGTGTCAGCAGCATGTCGTCGGTCATCAGCGCGGCTTGCTCCAGCACATTGCGCAGCTCGCGGATGTTGCCGGGCCAGCGCTGGTGCATCAGCAGGTCCAGCGCTTCGGACGACAGGCTCTTGTGCGGCAGGCCACCGCGGCGCGCAATGTCGTCCAGCAGCGCATCGGCCAGGGCTTCCAGGTCGGTGATGCGTTCGCGCAGCGCCGGCAGGCGGATCGGCAGCACGTTCAGGCGGTAGTAGAGGTCGGCGCGGAAGCGCCCGTCGGCCACCATCGCGCCGAGCTCGCGGCTGGTCGCGGCGATCACCCGCACATCCACCTTCACCACCTGGTTGCTGCCCAGCGGCTCCACCTCCTGCTCCTGCAGCGCACGCAGCAGCTTGGCCTGCAGCGCCAGCGGCATGTCGCCGATCTCGTCGAGGAACAAGGTGCCGCCGTCGGCCAGCTTGAACTTGCCGTCACGGCCCTTGCGCTCGGCGCCGGTGTAGGCGCCGGGCGCGACGCCGAAGAACTCAGCCTCCAGCAAGGTGTCGGGCACCGCGGCGATGTTGACGCCAACGAAGGGCCGCGCCGCACGCGTCGATGCGGCATGGATGGCATGGGCCAGCAGTTCCTTGCCGGTACCGGTTTCGCCGAGCAGCAGCACGGTGGATTCAGTGCCGGCCACGCGCCGCGCATGGCGCTTGACTTCCAGCGCCGCGGCGCTGGCCCCGATGTAGCCGGCAATGGTGTACTTCGGCCGCCGGTTCTTGGTCTGCTCGGCCGCGAGCTGGCGCTGCGTGACTTCCAGCTCGCGCTGCAGGCGGCCGAACTTGGCCATCAGCGGCTGCATCGTGCTTTCGGGGTGGTCCATCAGTACCATGCCCAGCGCGCCGATCACCTGGCCCAGCGCGTCGCGCAGCGGCACGCGGCTGACCAGGAAAGTACCGGCGCGGTTGGTCAGCAAATCGACCATGATGGGCCTGCCGGTCTCGATGACTTGGGCCATCAATGTATTGGGCACCACCTCCTCGACCCGCTTGCCGACGAAGTCGGCCTCGGCCTCAAAACCCAGCGCCGGCAAAAAGCGCTTGTACCCCTCGCTGATCCAGACGATGCGGTGTTCCCGGTCCACCACCATCATGCCCTGCACCGTCTGCGCATACAGATCGAACATCGACTGCGCGGCCAGTTTCAGCAGGCTGTCGGTGTCCTGGGGAAGCTGCGGGGTCAGGGCCATCTCAGTGCCGCCCGGCCGTTCCGAAGGAACTGAGCGCCCCAAGGGCCGCGACGCGGCCCCTCCCGGGGCCGGGGGGCAGCGAGCAGCGCGAGCGTGGGGGTTCCATCGCCGCACTCTAACGCGCAGCCGGACGCGCCTGCGCGGCCCGGGCAGGGGCGCATGACAACGCCGCCCGACGCCGGTCGCGGCCGGGCCGGCCGCCGGTGGGCCGTCAGCGGCGCGTTGCTGGCCGGCGCGCTCGGCGCTGCGCTGCTGGCTGGCGTCATGGATGTGGCGATGCACCAGGCCTACATGCTGGGCGCGGTGATCGCCGTCGGCCTGGTCGCGGCGCTGGCGATATCACGGCTGATGCAGGAGTCGCAGCGCCGCCATGAATCGGAGCAGTTGCTGCTGGGCGTGTTCCAGACCAGCCCCGACGCGGTGGCCGTGAGTTCGCTGGACGATGGCCGCCTGGTCATGATCAACGAGCAGTTCAGCCGCAGCTTCGGCGTTGCCGCCGAGGCGGCCATCGGCCGGGATGCGGTGAGCCTGGGCCTCTGGGCCGACCCAGCCGAGCGGGCCGCGCTGCGCGAACGCGTGTTGCGCGAAGGCCAGGTGCACAACCAGCCGGTGCGGCTGCGTGCCGGCGACGGGCGCGAGCTGATGGCGCTGATCTCGGCCTCGCGCCTGCAGCTCAAGGGCCAGGACCACCTGGTGACGGTGTCGCGCGACGTGAGCGCGCTGGAACGTGAGCGCGCCGACACCGGCAAGCTGCTGCAACATGCCGCGGTGGGCCTGGCGCTGGTGCGCAACAACGTCTTCATGTACGTGAACCCGATGTACGAGACGCTGCTGGGATTTCCTGCGGGCACGCTGGCCGGCCATTCCACCCGCGTGGCCTTTCCCAGCGACCGGGCCTACGAGCGCTTTCGCGAACGCGCCGCCTCCCGCGCGATCGACGGTGACATCGACCTCGAAACCAAGGTCATCCGGCACGACGGCAGCAGCTTTCCCGGCCGCATGCGCGGGCGTGCGGTGGATCCGCACCAGCCCTATGCGGCCGGCATGATCTGGGTGCTGGAGGACATCGGCGAGCATCAGCACGCGCAGCGCCAGCTGGCCGAAGCCAAGGAGCAGGCCGAGGCCGCCAACCGGGCCAAAAGCAGCTTCCTGGCCGCGATGAGCCACGAGATGCGCACGCCGCTGAACGGCGTGCTCGGCATGATCCGGCTCGCGCTGGGCGAACCGCCGCACTCGGCCCAGCGCGACAGCTACCTGCGCCATGCCGAAGCCAGCGGCCAATCGCTGGCGGAGATCATCTCGGACGTGCTGGACCTGTCGCGCATCGAGGCTGGCCGGCTGCAGCTGGAGAGCGTGGTCTTCGACCTGCACGCGCTGGCCGAGAGCCAGCAGGCGCTGCACGCGCCGCAGGCCAGCGCGCGCGGGCTGCGGCTGAGCCTGAGCATCGCGCCCGGCGTGCCGCGCACGGTGCGCGGCGACCCGGCCCGCGTGCGCCAGCTGATCGTCAACTTCCTCGGCAACGCGCTGAAGTTCACCGAGGCCGGCCACATCGAGCTGCTGCTCGAAGCGCCGACCGCCACCGGTGCGGCCGCTGGCGTGCGCATCACCGTGCGCGACACCGGCATCGGAATCGCGCCCGAGTTGCAGCAGCGCCTGTTCCAGCCCTTCGTGCAGGCCGACAGTTCGACCACCCGCCGCTTCGGCGGCACCGGGCTGGGCCTGTCGATCTGCCGCGAGCTGGCGCAGCTGATGGGCGGCCGGGTCGGCCTGCACAGCCGGCCCGGCCAGGGCAGCAGCTTCTGGGCCGAGCTGCCGCTGGCCGCCGCCAGCGCGCCGGCCGATGCGCCGGTGGTTGAGCCGGGCCTGCCGCAACCGCTGGCCGGCCTGCGGGTGCTGGTGGCCGAGGACCACCCGGTGAACATGATGATCGCCGCCGCGATGCTGCGCCGCTGGGGCGCCGTGGTCGACGAAGCGCAGGACGGCGCCGCGGCACTGGAACAGGTGCAGCAGGCCGAGGCCGAAGGCCGGCACTACGGCGCCGTGCTGATGGACATGCACATGCCACGGCTCAGCGGCATCGACGCCACGCAGCGGCTGCGCGAGCGCTTCGACGCACAGCAGCTGCCGATCATTGCGCTGACCGCCGCCGCGCTGGCCAGCGAGCAGCGCCAGGCGATGGAAGCCGGCATGAACGACTTCGTCTCCAAGCCCATCGATGCCGCGCAGCTGCTGCAGGCGCTGCTGCGCGCAGCGGCCCCTGCCGGCCCGCCGCCACCGGCAGGTACACAACCGATCACGCCAGGCTGACGTTCAGACCATGCCAGGGCAGCGGCCACACATCGCCGCGGTCTTGCCTGATGCGCACGAGCCAGGGGTGGCGCAACAGTCAAGATCGAGCGGTATTACCCGTTTATTCTAGATTCTAGATAAACTCCACATAAACAGGTAAGGGACGCCATGGACGCCAGAGACAACCCCTACGTTCCCGGGGCAGGAACGCCGCCGCCCGAGTTGGCTGGACGACATGAAGTCTTAGAGCGTGCAGAAATCGCTCTGACACGCATTCAGCGGCGGCGCCCGTCGAAGAGCCTCATCGTCGTCGGATTGCGCGGAGTCGGAAAGACCGTCCTGCTCGTACGCTTCCAAAGCGAGGCTGAACGCCTTGGATATCAGTCCACGCTGATTGAAGCTCACGAAGGGAAAACGCTCCCTGCATTGATCGTTCCTCCGCTACGCAAACTCCTGTTTTCACTGAGCATTTCGGCCGCCGCAGGAGACAAGGGGCGCAAGGCATTGCGCGCGCTGCGGAGCTTCATGGGAAGCGTGAAGCTCACCTGGAACGACATGGAGTTGGGAATCGAGCCCGCAAAGGGCACTGCAGACAGCGGTGATCTGGAGTTGGACCTGGCAGACCTCTTGGTGTCGGTTGGTGAGGCAGCGGCCGAGAAAAACACCGCCGTTGCACTGTGCATCGACGAAATGCAATACATGACCGGAAAGGAGTTCAGTGCCTTGATCATGGCCCTTCACAAGGTTGCTCAGCTGAACCTGCCGTTCATCGTGGTCGGTGCCGGCTTACCGCAAATACTTGGCTTGGCGGGCGAATCGAAATCCTACGCGGAACGACTGTTCGACTATCCGACGGTCGGCCCATTGAACGACGAAGACGCGGAGCAGGCACTCGTCAGGCCGGCCCGGGACATGAACGTTCTCTATGAGAAGGACGCGATTGCAAAGATCATCACCGTGACGAAGGGGTACCCGTACTTCCTGCAGCAGTGGGGCTACGAGGTCTGGAACATTGCGAAGAAGTCCCCGATCACGCTCGCCGACGTGGAGCGAGCGACTTCGGAGGCTATCTCGGCACTCGACGAAAGTTTCTTCAGGGTTCGATTCGATCGCTGCACCCCATCCGAGAAGCGGTACATGCGGGCGCTTGCAGACTTGGGCGAAGGAGCGAAGCGGTCCGGCGACATTGCCGATCGCCTTGGTGTGAAAGTCACCAGCGTCGGCCCCACGCGCTCCAAGCTCATCGCCAAGGGAATGATCTACAGCCCGCAGCATGGCGAGACAGCATTCACAGTTCCGCTCTTTGATGACTACATGCGTCGCACGATGCCGGGCAACGACTGGAAGCGATAGCCGTCAGTATTGGCTTCCGATGAGGCACCGCCGCCTGCGGGAATCTGCCTGTCGGTGTGGCGCGTGGCCTCGCCGCTGCCGACTTGAGCCAAGCCTGTCGGGTCGGCGGCCAGGCTGACCGGCCGGCCGCTCAAGCCCGGGAAGTATGCTCGGCGCATGTACGTGCAACGTTTCGGGCTGGCCCACGAGCCGTTTTCGATCGCGCCCGATCCCCGCTTCCTGTTCATGAGCGAGCGCCACCGCGAGGCGCTGGCGCACCTGCTGTTCGGCCTGCAAGGCGGCGGCGGCTTCGTCGTGCTCACCGGCGAAATCGGCGCCGGCAAGACCACCGTCTGCCGCTGCTTCCTGGAACGCGTGCCGGCGCAGTGCAACGTGGCCTACATCTTCAACCCGCGGCTGACCGACACGGAGCTGCTCAAGACCATCTGCGACGAGTTCCGCATCACCGTGCCCGATGCCGGCAGCAACCCGCCGACGATCAAGCACTACCTGGATCCGCTGAACGCCTTCCTGCTGCAGGCCCATGCCCAGGGCCGCAACAACGTGCTGATCATCGACGAGGCGCAGAACCTGTCGGCCACGCTGCTGGAACAACTGCGCCTGTTGACCAACCTGGAGACCACCGAGCGCAAGCTGCTGCAGATCATCCTGATCGGCCAGCCGGAATTGCGCGAGATGCTGGCCCGACCCGAACTGGCACCGTTGGCCCAGCGCGTGATCGCGCGCTACCACCTGCAGGCCCTGAGCGAGGCCGAAAGCGAAGCCTACATCCGCCACCGCCTGGGCGTGGCCGGCTTCAGCGGTGCGCTGCCCTTCGATGCCGCGGCGCTGCGCCGCATCCACGCGCTGGCGCGCGGCGTGCCGCGCCGCATCAACCTGCTGTGCGACCGCGCGCTGCTGGGCGCTTATGGCGGCGGCCATGCGTCGGTGGACAAGCGCATCGTCGAGCGGGCCGCAAGGGAGGTGTTCGATGACACGGGAGCCGCCGCGCCGGCCGCCCGCCGGCGACTGCTGCTGGCCGCCGCGTTGGGCGGGGTGATCGGCGCGACGCTGCTGGCCGGCCTCGGCGCACTGCTGCAGCGGCCCGCGGCGGGCACTGCCGTGGCGGCCGTGACCTTGGCGGGTAGCGCCAGCGCAGCGGCGCCTTCACCCGGTGTTGCCAGCGCATCGGCCGCGGCCGCCAGCGGCGCGGCGTTGCCCGCTGCGGCCACCGACCTGGCCACGCTGCTCGAGCGCCTGCCGCGCGACGAGCGTCAGGCCTGGCGCGCGCTGGCCGGCTTGTGGACGGTACCCGGCGCGGCCGCCACCGAGGCCGACCCCTGCACGGCCGAGCCCACGCTGCGCTGCCATCGATCGGTGCTGACGCTGGCGCAGATCCGCCAGCTCGCACGGCCCGGCCTGCTGGTACTGCAGGACGACGCCGGCCAACCAGCCTATGCCCTGCTGCTGGGTCTGGGCGAGCGCAGCGCCACGCTGCGCATCGGCGACACCCCGCGGGCCGTGACGCTGGCCTCGCTGGCCCGCTGGTGGCGCGGCGGTTTCGCGACCCTGTGGCGCGCGCCGGAAGGACTGCCGTCCACCTTGGGCGATAGCCACGGCGGCCCACTGGCCGATTGGCTGGGCACCCAGCTGAAGGCCGTCGACAGTGATGACTCACAAAATCAGCGGCCATTGCGCGAGCGCATCGCTGCATTCCAGCTGGCGCAGGGCCTGAAGGCCGACGGCGTGGCCGGCCCGATGACGCTGATGCAGCTCAACCGCGCCGCCGGCATCCACGAGCCGCGCCTGACGATGACCCCGGAGAATTGAACCGATGTCCTACGTGCTCGACGCCCTGCGGCGTGCCGATGCCGAACGCAACCGCGGCGCGGTGCCGGACCTGCATGCGCAGCCGGTGCTGTCCGGCGCGCCGCGAATGGCAGCGTCGCCGGCGGCCTGGCGCTGGACCGGCCTCTTGCTCGCGCTGGTGCTGGCGGGGGCGCTGGGCGCGTGGTGGCTGCTGCCGCGCTCGGGACCGGCGCCTGCGGCAGCGCCAGTCGCCGGCTCCGCGGCCGCGCCCGCCATCGCGCATGCGCCTGTGGAGCCACTCCCACCCGCAGCGACGCCGACGGCCACGCCAGCGGCTGCCGTGCCCTCAGCGCCACTGGCTCTGCCGCCAGTGCCCCGGCCCGCCTTGCAGCCCACGCAGGCGCAGGGGCCTGCCGCATCGACCGCCGCAGCCTCAGTGCCACCCTCACCTGCGGCAGCCGTCGCAGCGGCCAGCGCGCCGGCCGCCGCCGCACGCATCCCCCTGCTCAGCGAACTGCCCGAGGCCCTTCGCCGCAGCGTGCCGACACTGAACATCGGCGGCGCGATGGACTCACCGCAGCCGACCAACCGCATGCTGATCGTCAACGGCCAGGTGCTGCATGAAGGCGACCAGCCGCTGCCCGGCCTGACGCTGCGCACCATCCGGCTGCGCAGCGCGGTGTTCGACTACAAGGGCACGCGCTTCGAAATCAGCTACTGAAACCCATGACCACAACCGCCTTCATCGCCGTGTTCAGCGGCGCCGGCATCGGCGCGGTGCTGCGCTGGCTGTTCGCGCTCTGGCTGAACCCGCTGTTCCCGACGCTGCCGCTGGGCACGCTGGCGGCCAACCTGCTGGGCGGGCTGCTGGTCGGCGTGGCCTCGGCCTTCTTCACCCAGCACAGCACGCTGGCGCCGGAGTGGCGGTTGCTGGCCGTCACCGGCTTCCTCGGCGGCCTGACCACGTTTTCGACCTTCTCGGCCGAGGTGGTTCACCTGATCAGCCGTCAGCAGCCCCTGTGGGCGCTGGCCACGGCCGGCATGCACCTGCTGGGCTCGCTGGCGCTGACGGGCCTGGGCATCGTGCTGGCCCAGGCCTGGATGTCGCGCGGCTGAACGGCGCTCAGCGCTTGCCGCCGGGCGGCTTGCCGCGGCCGGCAGGCGGTGAGCCCGCCGCCGGCCCCGAGCCGGCCAGCAGCGAAGCGCCTTCGATGCCGGCGAACAGCTTGGCCGCGCGCACCTTGATCTCCAGCAACTCGCTGGGGCTCACCGAATAGCGGCCGGTGGTCACGTCGACATCGACGCGGAACTCCACTTCCTTGCCCTGGTACGACAGCAGGCCGCAGGTGAACTCGTAGTCCTCCTGCTCCATCGGCAGGCCGCGCGCGCGCATGTCGTAGTTCTCGTACTCGATGCTGCGGATCTCGCCGCTGGCCAAGTCCAGCAGGCCGGTCGACTTGACGAGGCTGTCACTGAGTTCGTCGTGAATCACGATCGGCAATTTCAAATCCACGGCAGGCACCTCATCCATCGAACTCGCAAAAGGGCCCGCATTTTGTCATGCGGCCGGCGGGGTGGCGCCGGCGCAGCGGGCCCGCAGTTCCTGCGCGATGGCTTCGACGATGCGATTCAGGTCGGCCCGCAGGCGCTCGAAGCCGGCGTGCGGCTCGCGCGTGGCCTCGTTCATGTACAGCGCGCGGTTGAGCTCGATCTGCAGGCTGTGGCGCCCGGCCTGCGGCTGGCCCATCAGCCGCACCAGTTCCTGGCCGGCATAGGGGTCGTTGATCGCGACGCGGTAGCCCTGGCCCTCGATGATCTCGCGCACGCACTGCACGAAGCCGGCGTCGCAACTGCTGCCGTGGCGGTCGCCGAGCACGAAGTCGGCCAACGGCGTGGCCGAGTGCAGACCCAGCCGTTCATAGGCGTTGTGCGGCATCGAATGCAGGTTCAGGTGCCAGCAGGCACCCCAGCGCTGCACTGCGGCGTCGCAGGCCGCGCGCACGGCAGCGTGGTAGGGCCGCCAGCAGCGCTCGATGCGCTGCTGCACCTCGGCCACCGTGAGCTGCCGGTCGTAGATCGGCGCGTCGGCGCGCACCTGGCGCCAGATCAGGCCGAAGCCCAGCGCGGTTTTCGGTGAAGGCGCGAGCGGCTCGGGCCAGGGTCCCGCCAGCATCGCCCCGTCCAGATCACCGAGCGCGCGGTTGACATCGATGTAGGTGCGGGGAAAGTCCGCCAGCACCAGCGTGCCGCCGACCTGCGGCACACGCGACCACAGGCGGTCGATGTCGGTGTCCTCGCCGGCGCGCAATTCGCTGCGTGCGATGGCATGGCCGAAGTCGGCAGGGTAGCGGGTGCCGCTGTGCGGCGAATCGCAGACCAGCGGCAGCGCCTGGTCGGCGCGGCCGGCGATCACGCGAACCCAGGGCGTTTGCTGATCCATGCGGTGCCGAACCTCAAGTCATGTCGATGCGTGCAGTGTGCTCCCGTTACCGGCGCCCGGCGCTCAGGCCGGGGCATGCGATGCAGCGCCCGCACGGCGCTGCGCGAGCCCCCGCCCGTAGGCGCGCATCGGCGCTTCGACCAGGCGATGCAGGCCATAGGCCATCGCCACCGTCGTTGCCAGGCACAACAGCGCCACCAGCGCCACTGGCACGCCAGGCAGCAGCGGCGGCAGGCGCTGCAGCGGCGCGTTGTGGAACAGGTACAGGCCGTAGCTCAGATTGCCCAGCAGCATCGCCGTGGCCAGCAGCCAGCGTGGCGGCGAGCGCAACCAACCGACCCAGGCAGCGACCATCGCGGCATAGGCCACCGCGGCGATCAAGCTCACGTTGCCGCGCAGCAGCGTGATGGCATTCAGTGCCTCATCTCCGCCATGGATGACAAAGTAAGCGGCCACCGAGGCGATGGCGCACCACAGCGCCGCGCCCCCGGCCAGCAAGCCCAGCCGCACCCCGCCGCTCGGCGCGCTGCGCACGAAGCACCAGGCCAGCGCACCGAGCAGGAACTCCACCAGCAGCCCCGGCAAGTGCACCGACAACACCAGCCACAGGCCGTCTGAGGCCGGCTTCAGCGGCTGCGCGAATGCAATCGCCAGGTGCAGCGCCAGCGCCGCTGCGAACAGCCACAGCACCTGGCGCAGCGTGTGCACCCAGCGTGCCAGCAGCGGCAGCAGCAGGTAGAACTCCACCTCCGGCGGCAGGCTCCAGAAGGCCGGGTTCAGATGGTAGGCAATGTCCTTGTTCTGCAAGGTCTGCACCAGGAACACGTGCTGCAGCAGGTAGTTCACCGGCTCGCCCTGCAGCCAGCGCAATCCGGCGTAGACCAACAGGGCCACCGCATACAGCGGATACAGCCGGAAGAAGCGGCGCAGCAGGTACGGTCCCCAGCGCAGCGGCTTGCCGAACAGATAGGGCGCGAAGACAAAGCCGCTGAGCACGAAGAACAGGTCCACGCCGGTGTAGGCAAAGCTCGACACGCCGGCAAACGCCGGCAGGTAGTGCGCCGCGATCACCATCACAGCCGCCACGCCCCGCACCATCTCGACCGAGTATTCCGTCGATGCGCTGTCTTCTGCCACCACCTGCGCCCCTGCCGTGGGCACACCCTTGCGCCACCGGCTTGAACTATACCGGCGCACCCTTCGCGCACCCCTGGCGCGCCCACCGCACGACCGGGCGCGGTGCCCGCCGATAATGCCGCCGATGTTCCGCCGCTCGCCACACCGCGCCGCCTGGTTGGCTGGCGCCTTCTGCCTGGCCGCTGCCTTTGCGCTCTATGGATCGACGCTGCGCAACAGCTGGTGCTGCGACGACACCCAGATCCTGCAGCACGCGCTGCGCTTCGCGCCGTGGCAGTATTTCTTCGAACCTGCCGCCTGGCGCGCGCTGGTGCCGTACAGCCTGACGCCCTGGCTCACCCTGAGCTACGAGCTCGACCATGCGCTGGCCGGCATGCAGGCCGGCGCCTACTACGCGCATCACCTGCTGATGATCGGCCTGGCCGCCGCGCTGATCTGGCGCCTGGCGGCCTTGTGGGTGGGCCCAGTGGCGGCGGCCAGCGGCGCGCTGCTGTTCCTGCTGGGCGTGCCGATCGCGCAGGCCAGCCAGCTGCTGATGGTGCGGCACTACACCGAGGGTCTGGTGTTCTACGGGCTGGCCCTGCTGCTGTTCGCGCAGCGCCTGCGCGGCGGGCCAGGCTGGCTGCTGCTGGCCTGCGGCCTGGCCTACGCCGTGGCGGCCAGCGCGAAGGAGATCTACCTGCCGCTCGGCGCGGTGGCCCTGCTGCTGCCGCTGGGCAGCTGGGGGCAGCGGCTGCGCGCCGCCGTGCCCTTCGGCGTGGTGATGCTGTTGTACGTGCCCTGGCGCTGGTTCATGCTGGGCGATCCGATCGGCGGCTACACGCCGCCCGGCGCGCTGGCGGCCACCGAGCCGGCCTTGCTGCGGCAGCAGCTCGCTGGCCTGCCGGCGCTGCTGTGGCGCTGGCCGCTGCTGGGCGGCGGCGCGTGGCTGCTGGTCGTGGCCGTGGCGCTGTGGCGCAGCCGGCAGCGCTGGCCCGCCGTGGCGCGGCTGGCCGCGGCGGCGGTTTTGCTGCTGCTGCCCTTGCTGCCGCTGCTGCGCTTTCCCGGCCTGGTGGCCGGCAACGAGCGCTACCTGATCGGGCTGTGGGCGGCCCTGTCGCTGGGCTTCGCCATCGCGCTGGGCAGGGCTTGTGCCGCCGTCGATGAACAGCCCACCGGCGGCGCGGTAGGCGGCGTCATGGGCGGCAAGATCGGCGGCGTGATCGGCGGACTGGGGCCCGCCCCGCGCGGCGCCGCGGCGCTGGTGTTGTTCGCCGCGGTGGCCGTGCCCGCCTGGCTGGCCAGCACCCGAGCGCTGGAGTCAGCCGCCGCCGTGCACCGCGAACACCGCGCCTTCGCCGACACCCTGCGCACCGAGCCTGCCGACAGCGTGGTGCTGCTGCCGGCCGGCGTGGCGGACTGGTTTGCGCAGGGCCTGCTGGCGCTGCGCCCGGCAATGGCGCTGAGTGCCGCGCCACCGCGCCTGATGGCCGACGACGTGGAACTGGCCGCCTTGCCGGCCGGCACCCGGCGCGTGCTGCGTTACGACCCGGCCAGCGACGGCATGACCAATATCGCGGCCGACCTGCCGGCCCGCCTGGCCGCCTGGCGCTCGCAACTGCGCGCCGAGCCGATGACGCTGACCCTGGAGCGCCAGATCTCACAGCAAGGGCTGCGCTGGCAGTTCAGTGCCACGCAGCCCGGCCGCTACAGCCTGCTGGCGCCCGGCCAACGGCTGGACGTGCCGGCGCCGGCGGGCGCGCTGCGCCTGGAGCAGCCGCTGCCGGCCTGCTTTCGCATCCGCTTCGATGCCGATGCCGGCGGCAGCAGCTACTCGCCCCCGTTGGCTCTGCCGGCGCAAGCCGATGCCGATGGCCTGCAACGCCTGCACTGGCAAGGCCACGGCGAACGGCTCGACAGCGGCGCGCCCGGCTGGTGCGGGTCCGGACCGCAGTGAGCATGACCCAGCCCGATGCTGCGGCATCATCGACACCCCCGTTTCACACGCGACCCCTCGTGAACCCCTGCCCGCCCACCCTGTCCATCGTCTGCCCGATGCACGACGAAGCCGCCGCGCTGGACGCGTTCTTTGCACGTTTGCTGCCGGTGCTGCAGGCCAGCGGGGAGAGCTTCGAGATCGTCTGCATCAACGACGGCAGCCGGGATGCGACGCTGCAGCAGCTGCGGGCCCTGCAGCCCACGCTGCCCGGCCTGCGGGTGATCGATCTGGCGCGCAACTTCGGCAAGGAAGCCGCGCTGACCTGCGGCCTCGACCACGCGCTTGGCGCCGCGGTGATTCCCATCGACGCCGATCTGCAAGACCCGCCCGAGCTGATTCCCGAGATGCTGCGGCTGTGGCGCAGCGGCTTCGAGGTGGTGCTGCCGCAGCGCGTCGACCGCTCCAGCGACGGCCTGCTCAAACGCAAGACGGCCGACTGGTTCTACCGTTTGAACAACCGCATTTCGGATGCACCGCTGCCGGTCAATGTCGGCGATTTCCGGCTGATGGACCGCAAGGTGGTCGACGCGGTGAAGCGATTGCCCGAGTCCCACCGCTTCATGAAGGGCCTGTTTGCCTGGGTCGGCTTCCGCCAGGCGACGATTCCCTACACTCGAGCGCCACGCAGTGCCGGCCGCACCAAGTTCTCGGGCTGGCGGCTGTGGAACCTGGCGATCGAGGGCATCACGTCGTTCTCGACCGCACCGCTGCGCATCTGGACCTATCTGGGCAGCCTGGTCGCGCTGGTGGCGTTTGCCTACGCGCTGTTCATCATCGGCCGCACGCTGGTGCTGGGCAGCGACTTGCCGGGTTATGCCTCGCTGATCACCGTGGTGCTGTTCCTCGGTGGCGTGCAGCTGATCGGCCTGGGCGTGATCGGCGAGTACCTGGGCCGGCTGTACGGCGAGGCCAAGGGCCGGCCGGTGTACATCGTGCGCGAGCAGTTCGACAGCAGCGACCATGCGGCCTGAGGTCTACCGCGAAATGGCCGCGGTGCAGGCCACGCACTGGTGGTTCGCGGCGCGGCGGCGCATCCTGGCCAGCTTGATCGAGCGCCTCGATCTCGGCCCCGGCGCGCAGCTGCTGGAGATCGGCTGCGGCACCGGCGGCAACCTGGCGATGCTGGCGCGCTTCGGCGCGCTGAGCGCGATGGAGTACGACCCGCTGGCGCGCGAGATCGCGCAGTCCCAGCAGGTCTGCACGGTGCAGCTGGGCGGCCTGCCCGAGCCGGTGCCCTTCGATGACCGTCGCTTCGACCTGATCTGCCTGCTCGATGTGCTGGAGCACATCGCCGACGACGGCGCGGCGCTGGGCCGCATCCGCCGCCTGCTGAAACCGGGCGGCCGGCTGCTGCTGACGGCGCCAGCCTACCGCTGGCTGTGGTCGGCGCACGACAGCGCCCACCACCATCACCGCCGCTACACCGCCGGTGCGCTGAGGGCCCTCGCCGGCAAGGCCGGCCTGCGGGTGCAGCGCATCGGCTACTGCAACACGCTGCTGTTCCCGCTGATCGCGCTGGCGCGCCTGGCGCAGGCGGCCTTGCGGCGCCCGGGCGGATCGGATGCGGCGCTGCCGCCGCCGCTGCTGAACCGGCTGCTCGAAACGGTGTTCGCCTCTGAGCGGCATGTGCTGCCGCGCTGGCTGTTCCCGTTCGGCGTGTCGGTGATCGCGGTGCTGCAAGCGGCAGCGGAGTGATCAGCCCGGCGGCGCCTCTTCGATCACCTCGCTGACCATGCCCCAGCGTGCGAACTCGGGCGCGAACTCGGCCAGCGACAGCAGCCCCGCGCACGGGCCCGCACCGGGCGTGACCGCTTCGCCGCGCGCCCAGCGCCGCGCCAGCAGGATGGCGGCCATGCACGGGATCTCCGGCCCGTGGTCCTGGCCGGCGGTGATGTGCCAGGCACGCTGCCGCGGCTGGCCCTGCGCATCGAGGCCCTGCACGCGCAGCACCATGCCGCCGACATCGCTGCCGAAGGGGTTCAGCCAGTCGCCCGCCCGCTGCAGCAGAGGGGCCCAGCGCTCGGGCCGCGAGACCAGGCCGGCGCGGCGCAAGGCGGCCAGCCAGGCAAAGCCGCGCTGCGCCAGACTCACCTCCAGCGCGGCACGGAACATCACGCTCTGCACGCCCGGGTGGCGCCGTGGCAGCAGTTCCAGATCGGGGATGTCGCACAGCGCGCCCAGCCGCGGTTTCATGCGCGCAAACGGCACGGCCACCGGGTTGGACCAGCCGGGCAACGGGGTCCAGCGGCCCTGCTGCCAGACCGGAATCGGCGCGCCGCAGTAGCTGAGCACGGCC
>NZ_DATILJ010000087.1:0-24672 GCF_035476535.1 Aquabacterium sp. | reverse complement strand
AAGCGTGAGGGACGCAAGTGATCGTTGTTGATTCGAATGTTGTGGCTTACCTGTACCTGCCGGGCGAACACACTGCGGCGGCAGAGGCCCTCTTCGAATCGGACCCTGACTGGGCCGCGCCATTGCTGTGGCGCAGCGAGTTCCGGAACATACTGGCTGGATACCTCAGGCGTGGGAATCTGACGTTCGAGCAAGCGGTTGCAATGCAGTTCGAGGCTGAAGGGTTGCTTGCGGGTGCAGAGTTCGAAGTTGAGTCCCGAAGCGTCCTCGACTTGGTTCGCGCGAGCGATTGCTCCGCATATGACTGCGAATTCGTGGCACTTGCTGAGAGGCTTGACGTCACCCTATTCACAATGGATAAGAAGTTGCTGAAGGCGTTCCCGGGTCGCGCAAGGGCATTGAATGCGGCCTAACGCTTGACATGAGGCGGGGTTCGGGCTCATCGCGCGCGCTCCAAGGCCTCCATGGCCCGGTCATCCATCGCCAGGCCGTCGATCGAATGGAACAGCCGGCGGCGCGCCGGATCAGCTGAGCTGAGCGCGCGGTAGACCACCGTGTTGAAGCAGTCGATGAAGCACTGCGCAGCCGCGCTCAGCGGGTCGCCGCGGCGGGTGATCAGGCTGGCGGTCGCTTCGTTCAAGGTCTCGGCCAGCGGCAGCACGCACAGGCGTTCGCGGGCCGCCACCGCTTCGACCAAGGGCCAGGCCATCAGCCCCAGCATGTCGGTGTGGCGGATCAGGCTCATCGCGATGACAAACGAATGCGCGACGTGGATGGTCGGCGCGTACTCGCGCAGGTAGCGGCTGAACACGTCATCGCGCTGGGCCGGGTCGTCGGCGGGCGTCCAGTTCAGCAGCCATTGCGCATGCTTGAGCTCGGCCAGCGAGCGGCTGCCGGCCAGCGGATGGCCTTCACGCGCGATCACGGCCGAACTGGTGCGAAACAGCGGCACGTGGGCGAAGTCGTCCTGCATGGAGGCCGGGCATGAGCGGCCGATGCAGAAGTCCAGCGTGCCATCACGCAGCTTCGGGATCGACACCGTCAGGATGCCCTCGAAGAACTCCAGCCGCACGGCAGGCAAACGCTGCTGAAACAGCGTCACCACGTCGCCGAGGCAGGTCAGCGCGATCCACGCGCCGATGCCGATGCGCAGCGGCGCCTGCTGGCGGCCGACCAGCACGTCCATCTCTTCCTGCGCACGCGCTAGCTGTCCCACCACCAGCCTGGCGTGCACCAGCAGCGCACGCCCGGCTTCGGTGAAGGTCACGCCCTTGGCCTCGCGCGTGATGAGCAGGGTCTTCAAGTCGTCCTCGAGCTCGCGCACCGCCTTGGTCACCGCCGCCGGCGACAGCCCCGCGGCGCGCGACGCGGCGCGAATACTGCCGTGGTCGCCAATGGCAACGAGTGCTTTGAGTTGGTGGACCTTCATTCGAACGGCTGGCCGCAAGTTGCATGCCCGGCAGCGTGTACCGCCGCACCCCCGGCAACCGGCGCTCAACAGCACCACCGTTGCGGGGACTGCCGTGCACGGGTAACGAAACCTAGCATGGATCCCGGCTCATCGACAACCGCCGCCACAACCGCCCCACGCCACCCGCTTCGTCACCCCTGCCGCCCATGACACCTCAACTCGCCCGCGTTGGCACCTGCGCCCTCCTGACCCTGACCCTGGTGGACGGCGCGCTGGCGCAGTCCCATGTCACGGTCTATGGCGTGGTCGACGCCGCCGCGCTGGCCACCCGCAAGGGCGGCCGTACCGTGCACACGCTGGAATCGGGCATGGGCGCCACCTCGCGCTGGGGCTTCATCGGCAGCGAAGACCTCGGCGGCGGCCTGTCCACCGGCTTCCACCTGGAGGCCATCTTCAAGAGCGACACCGGGGTCGTCGGCAGCACCTCGGCGCAAGGCGAACCGGTCTACTTCAGCCGGCAGTCGAACGTCTGGCTGCGCTCGCGCGACATCGGCGAAGTCAGGCTGGGGCGCCAATACCCGGCGCAGATCAGCCCGGCCTTCGACACCTTCTCCGGCGTCAGCGGTTTCTCGCCCTATGCGTCGCTGTCGTCGATCGGCAAGGACCAGGGCGCAGGCACCTCGGTCGGCGATTCGCGCATCAGCCGCGCGGTCTCCTACCTCACGCCGGACCGCTTTGCGCTGGGCGCTTCGGTGCTCTACGCTTTCCGCAACAACAGCAACCCGGGGTATCGGCAAGCCAGCGCCTATGGCGCCGAAGTGCACTACGCCAGCGGGCCGCTGCAGCTGCAGGCCCAGTACATGGCCAACAACACCGACCCCACGTCAACAGTGAGTTCGTTCAGGAACGAATGGTGGGGTGTGGGGGCGCAATACAAGTTCAATGGCCTGACGGCCTCGTACATCGTCAACGCCCTGGTGCCCAAGCGGGCCAATTACCTGAAGTCGCAGACCCATGCGCTCGGCTTCACCATTCCCTACGGCACCGGGACCTTCCGCATCTCGCCGGTCTACCGGGCCGTCGAGGGCCGCTCCGACCTCAACAGCTTCGCGCTCGGGCTGGGCTACGACCACCACCTGTCCAAGCGCACGGCGCTCTACACACGGGCCGGCTACGTGGACAACCGCCGCAACGCCATCGCGACGCTGGGCCCGACCTCGCTGGCTCAGCCTGGCGACAAGCTGCCGCTGCTGGCGCTGGGCATGTACCACCGCTTCTGAACCGTCTTCAACCCTGAGAGTTCGACCATGGAATCTTTCCGACTGCGTGGCCCGCGACGTCTGCTGGCCCTGATCGCCGGCCTCGGCGCCACCCTGGCGGCCGCCGCCGAGGAGTACCCGGCCCGGCCCATCACCTTGATCGTCGGCTACACCGCCGGCGGCACCACCGACAGCGTTGCGCGCCCCTTCGCCGAGGTGCTGGGCCGCGTGCTGAAGACCAAGGTGGTCGTCGACAACGTCGCCGGCGCCGGCGGCGCGCTGGGCGCCCAGAAGGTCGTCATCGCGCGCCCCGATGGCTACACCTTGCTGCTGGGCGCCAACGGCGAGCTGATCGCCACCGGCTTGGCGAATCCCAAGCAACCCTATGACGGCCAGAGAGACCTGGTGCCGATCGGCCTGGTCAGCCACCAGGGCGGCGTGCTGCTGGCCTCACGCCAGGTCGGCGTGAAGACCACCGAGCAGTTCATCCAGCTGCTGCGCAAACACCCGGGCAAATACAACTACGCCACCTCGGGCGTCGGCTCGATGTTCCATGTCGCCGGCGAGATCCTGCGCGAGCGCACCGGCACGCAGCTGACCCATGTAGCCTACCGCGGGGCTTCCGGCCTGGGCAACGACCTGGCGGGCGGCACGGTCGAGTTCGGCTTCATGGGCACGGCGCCGGCGAAGTCGTTCATCGAGTCGGGCGTGGTCGTGCCGATCGCCGTGACCAGCGCGACGCGCTCACCGCTGTACCCGAACGTGCCGGCACTGGCCGAGTTTCCCGAACTCAAGGGCTACAACCTCAGCGGCTGGTTCGCGCTGATGGCGCCCAAGACAGTGCCCGAGCCGATCATCGCCAGGCTCAGGGCGGCCTTGAAGGAGGCCTTGCAGGACGGCCGGCTGCGCCAGAGCCTCACCGATCTCGGCGGCCTGCCGGCCGCCGACAACGAGGACCTGCCCAAGCTGATGCGCGACGAGCACCTGCGCTACAAGAAGTTCATCGAAACCACGCAGCTGGACACGCAGAAATGACAAGCGACATCAGCGCCGAGATCGCCGCCGTCGTCGAAGAACGGCGCCGGCCCTACATCGCCATGGCCGATCGCATCTGGAGTTATGCCGAGATGCGCTACCGCGAATTCCAGTCGGCCGAACTGCATGCCACGGCACTGGAAGCCGAAGGCTTCAAGCTCACCCGCGGTGTGGCCGGCATGCCCACCGCCTTTGTCGCCGAGGCCGGCAGCGGCGGCCCGGTGATCGGCTTCCTCGGCGAATACGACGCGCTGGCCGGCCTGAACCAGGCCAGCGGCGCGCTGGAATGCCGGCCCGACCCCGAGCGCACGCTGAACCAGGGCCATGGCTGCGGCCACCACCTGCTGGGCACCGCGGCGCACCTGGCCGCCGTGGTGGCACGGGACTACCTGCAGAAGCACCGCCTGCCGGGCACCGTGCGCTTCTACGGCTGCCCCGCCGAGGAGGCCGCCGCCGGCAAGACCTTCATGGCCCGCGCCGGCCTGTTCGACGACCTGGACGCTGCGCTGTCCTGGCACCCTTCGGTGGCCAACTCGGTGTTCATGAACGCCACGCTGGCCAACGTGCAGGCCTACTTCCGCTTCCGCGGCAAGTCGGCCCACGCGGCGCTGGCGCCGCACCTGGGCCGCAGCGCGCTGGATGCGGCCGAGTTGATGAACATCGGCGTCAACTACCTGCGCGAGCACATGCCCGAGCAGGCGCGTGTGCACTTCGCCTACATCGATTCGGGCGGCCCGTCGACCAACGTGATCCCGGCCTACGCCGAGCTGCTGTACACGGTGCGCGCGAATCGCATCGACGAGGCGCTGGCGCTGTTCGAGCGGGTCGAGCAGGTGGCCCGCGGCGCTGCCATGATGACCGGCACCAGCGTCGAGATGGTGTTCGACAAGGCCGTCTCCAACGTGCTGCACAACGATGCGCTGGACCGCGTGATGGCCGAGCAGATGGAGGCCATCGGCGCGCTGGATGTCAGCGACGAGGAGCGTGCGTTTGCGGCGCAGATCCAGGCCACGCTGGCACCAGACGATCTGTCCAACAGCAGCAAGCACTTCGCCGCCGCGCTGCGCGACCCTCAGCCCATCGTCACCGGTGTGCTGCCCTACAGCGCCACCGCATCGCGGCCGGTGACCGGCTCCACCGACATGGGCGACGTCAGCTGGGCCGCACCGACCACGCAGTGCCTGACCGCCTGCTTCGCCTGGGGCACCGGCTTCCACTCCTGGCAGATGGTGTCGCAGGGCAAGGCCTCGCTGGCCCACAAGGGCATGCTGCTCGCCGCCAAGTGCCTGGCCGCCACCGGCGTGGCCCTGGTCCGCCGGCCCGATGTGCTGCAGGAGGCAGCGCGCGAACTGGCCGGCAAGCGCGGCGGTGCGCCTTACCGTTGCCCGATCCCGGCGGATGTGCTGCCGCCGCCGGCGCGTGACGCCGCTGCGGCGCAAGCGCAAGCCGAGGCGGTTCGTGCATGAGTCTCAATGAGCGCGACCACCGCCTGATCGCGCACACGCAGGCGCTGGAGGACGAGTGCCTGCGCCTGAGCGACCGCCTGTTCGACCTGGCCGAAACCGCCTACGACGAATACGCATCGGTCGAGCGGCAGATCGATCTGCTGCGGCAGCACGGCTTTGTGATAACACGTGACATCGGCGGCCTGCCGACGGCCTTCGTCGCCGAGGCCGGCAGCGGTGGGCCGGTGATCGGCCTGCTCGGCGAATACGATGCCTTGCCCCAGCTGAGCCAGCAAGCCGGCGTCTGGCAGGCCCGCGCCGCCTGTGTCGGCGCTGCCGGCCACGGCTGCGGCCACCACCTGCTCGGTGGCGCCACGGTGCTGGCGGCGCTGGCGCTGCAGCGCTGGCTGGCCGAGACCGGCCGCGCCGGTCGCGTGCGCTACCACGGCTGCCCGGCCGAAGAAGGCGGCGCCGGCAAGACCTTCCTGGTGCGCGCCGGCGCCTTCGATGAACTCGACGCCGCGCTGACCTGGCACCCGGCCAGCATCCTGGCGCTGGATGCGATGAGCAGCCTGGCCACGCTGCACGCGCGCTTTCGCTTCACAGTCCGCGCCGCGGGCTCCGCCGAAGACACCACCGCCACGCCGCAGCCCGGCGGCAGCGCGCGAGACGCGGTGATGCTGATGAACGTCGGCGCCAACTACCTGCGCGAGCACATCGCCAGCGACGCGCGGCTGCACTACGCCGTCATCGACGCCGGCGGCAACGCGCCGGATGTCGTGCAGGCCAGCAGCGAAGTGGTCTACCAGATCCGCGCCGCCCGCCTCGGCGAGGTGCGCGCGCTGTACCAGCGCCTGCACAAGATCGCCGAGGGCGCCGCGCTGATGAGCGGCACGCACGTGCTGGCCCGCGTCGACAAGGCGATGTCCAACATGCGCCCGAACGGCGTGCTGTCCGACTTGCTCTACGCCAGGATGGCTGCGCTGGGGCCGGTGCCCTTCGATGCCGTCGACCGGGCGCTGGCCGCGGTCACGCGCGGCAGCCTGCGGCCGGAAGACATCGGCCCCAGCCTGGCGATCTTCGGCGCCGAGGGCATTGCCGACAATCTGCATTCGGCGCTGCTGCCGCGCGAACGCATGCCGGCGCTGCTGCCGGCTTCCACCGACGTCGGCGATGTCAGCTGGGTCACGCCGACGGCGCGCTTCATGGCGCCCTGCTTCGTCGTCGGCACGCCCTTCCATTCCTGGAGCATGGTGGCGCAGGGCAAGTCCACCTTCGCGCACAAGGGCATGGTGCATGCCGCCCGGATCCTGGCCCTCGGTGCCGGTGCGCTGTTCGACGATCCGGCGCTGCTGCGCCGGGCGCGGGCCGAACTCGAGGCCGGCGCGGCGCAGGAGGCCTATGTCTGCCCGATCCCGCAGGACATCGCGCCGCCGCTGAAGCCGCGCCGCGCGACGGCGGAAGCCGCCGCGCAAAGGAGCGAACGATGACGGCCAAAGGACCTGGCCAACAGCCTGCGCCGTGCGCTGACCTGCCGTCGTGTGCTGACCAGGCGTCGCCCGGCGTCATCGAGGCCTGCTTCCGCTTCACCGGCCGCGCCGCCCATGCGGCCGCCTCGCCGCAGCTGGGCCGCAGCGCGCTGGACGCGGTCGAGCTGATGATCGTCGGCGTCAACTTCCTGCGTGAGCACCTGCCGGCCGGTGCACGCATCCAGCATGCGATTACCGACACCGGCGGCAGTACGCCGAACGTGGTGCAGCACAGGGCGGCGGTGCTGTACACCGTGCGCTCGCCCGACAGCGGGCAGGTAGCGCCGCTGTTCGAGCGCGTGCACGATGTCGCCCGCGGCGCGGCGTTGATGACCGAGACCGAGCTCATCGTCGAACTCGACCGCAGCGGCGGCGCGAATGCGGCCACCACTGCAACGCAGGACTTCTCCCGAGACAACGCGTGACCTTCAGCTACTTCATCACCGGCCACAACCGCCGCGACCCCGGCGCGCGCCTGAGCACCGGCCAGCACCAGGCGCTGGCCGAGTGCATTGCGCACACACCCGAACTTGCCTGCGCCGAGATCGGCGTTCCGGCCGAGGTGCAGACCTACCACGGCGACGTACCGCTGCCGGCTCTGGCGCTGCGACTGGACTTCGCGACACTGCCGGCGCTAGAGCACGCGCTGGCCGAGGGCGGCGCGCTGCAGCGCCTGGCGGTATCGGCGCTGTGGGCCGGCCTGCCGCTGGACGATGTGACTCAGCAGGCGATGCTGCGCCGATGCTTCCTGGACCTCGGCTTCGGCACGGGCAGTGGCTGCGACTACCTGGTGCACTACCCTGGGCAGGCCGAGGACTTCAATGCCTGGCTGCGCCACTACCTCGGCCACCATCCGCCGATCATGACCAGTTATCCGGACGTGCGCGGCGTCGACGTGTTCACTCGCGTCGACTGGTGCGATGCGATGCCTTGGCGGCGCGTGGCCTACATGCAGCGCAACCGCATTGCCTTCGATTCGCCGCAGCAATTGCTGGCGGCGCTGGCCTCACAGGTGCGCGCGCGCATGCGGGCCGATCATGATCGTTTCCCGCCCTATTCCGACGGCTCGCGGCACTACGCGATGCGGGTCATGCGGGTGGGTGCTTGAGACCCGCCACAAGACCCGCTACCCCAACTGCCCCTGGCACACATACTTCAGATGCATGTAGTCGTCCAACCCATGCACAGAACCTTCCCGGCCATAGCCCGAGGCCTTGACCCCGCCAAAAGGCGCCGCCTCCGCCGCCAGCGCACCTTCGTTGACACCGACGATGCCGCATTCCAGCGCATCGGTGACACGGTGCACACGCCGCAGGTCGCTCGTGTAGAAGTACGCCGCCAGGCCATAGGGCGTGTCGTTGGCCGCCGCCAGCACCTCGGCCTCGGTGTCGAAGCGCGTGACCGGCACCACCGGGCCGAAGGTCTCCTCGCAGGAACAGGCCATCGTGGCATCGGCCCCGGTCAACACGGTAGGCGCGAAGTAATTCGCTCCTAACTCTTCAAGACGCTGGCCACCGGTGACGATGCGCGCACCGCGAGCCACCGCATCTTCCACATGACGAGCGATCTTCTCGACCGCACGGGCATTGATCATCGGCCCGATCTGTGACGCTGCGTCGCTCGCGGGACCGACCTTCAGCGCGGCCACGCGCGCGGCCAGTTTCTCGATGAAGCGATCGTGCACCGCCGCCTGCACGAACACCCGGTTCGGGCAGACGCAAGTCTGGCCGCCATTGCGGAACTTGGCCGCCATCAGCCCGTCGACCGCGGCGTCGAGGTCAGCGTCGTCGAAGACGATGAAGGGCGCGTTGCCGCCGAGTTCGAGCGAAAGTTTCTTCAGCGTGTCGGCCGAGCGCCGCGCCAGGTGCTGGCCCACCGGCGTCGAGCCGGTGAAGCTGATCTTGCGCACACGCGCATCGTCCAGCCAGACGTCCACCACCTCGGGCGTGCGCTCGCGCGAGGCGGTGACGATGTTCAGCACGCCCGGTGGCACGCCGGCCTGCTCGGCCAGCCGCACCAGCGCCAGCGAGGTCAAGGGCGTGTCCTCGGCCGGCTTGCAGACCACCGTGCAGCCGGCGGCCAGTGCCGGCGCGATCTTGCGCGCGATCATCGCCGCCGGAAAATTCCACGGCGTGATCGCCGCGACCACACCCACCGGCTCCTTCTGCGCCCACATGCGCCGCCCCGGCACCGGCGCCGGGATCAGGTCGCCATTGGCGCGCGTGGCTTCTTCGGCGAACCACTCGACATAACTCGCCGCGTACGCGACCTCGCCACGCCCTTCGGCCAGCGGCTTGCCCTGCTCGCGCGAGATCAGCCGGCCCAGGTCTTCCTGGTGCGTGAGCATCAGGTCGTTCCAGCGCTTGAGGATCTGCGCGCGCTGCTTGGCCGGTACCGCGCGCCAGGCCGGGAACGCCGCATGGGCGGCATCGACGGCGGCGCGCGCATCGGCCGCGCCACTGTCGGGCACGCTGGCGAAGACAGTGTCGCTGGCGGGGTCGCTGACATCCAGGCGGCGGCCCTCGAGGGCCTCGCACCAGCGGCCGATGTAGTTGCGGCCGGGCATCAAATCGTCACGTTGCAGGGTCAAAGGCATGGCAGTGTCCTCAAGCGGCGGCGACCAGCGCCGGTGATAGTCAAGCCGCGGCGACCAGCGCCGCGATGGCCTGGCCGACCTCGGTGGTCGAAGCCTGGCCGCCGAGGTCACGCGTGCGCGGACCTTCGCGCAGCACGGTCTCGATGGCCAACACGATGGCGTCGTGCGCGGCGCGGCCGGCGCCCTGGCCTTGCGTCAGGAAGTCCAGCATCAGCGCACCGGACCAGATCATCGCGATCGGGTTGGCGATGTTCTGGCCGAAGATGTCCGGCGCCGAACCGTGCACCGGTTCGAACAGCGACGGGAACTGGCGCTCCGGGTTCAGGTTGGCCGATGGCGCCAGGCCGATCGTGCCGGTGGTGGCCGGCCCCAGGTCCGACAGAATGTCGCCGAACAGGTTGCTGGCAACGACGACATCGAAGCGGTTGGGCTGCAGCACGAAGCGCGCGCTGAGGATGTCGATGTGCTGCTTGTCCATCGTCACGTCGGGATACTCGCCGGCCAGTGCATCGGCGCGGCTGTCCCACCAGGGCATGCTGATCGCGATGCCGTTGCTCTTGGTGGCCACCGTCAGGTGCTTGCGGGCCCGCGCCTGCGCGGCGTCGAAGGCATAGCGCAGCACGCGGTCGGTACCAAGGCGCGAGAACATCGAGGCCTGCAGCACCACCTCTCGATCGGTGCCTTCGTACATCACGCCGCCGAGCGCGGTGTATTCGCCTTCGGTGTTTTCGCGCACCACCAGGTAGTCGATGTCGCCGGGTTTTCGTCCAGCCAAGGGACACGGCACGCCTTCGAACAAGCGCACCGGGCGCAGGTTCACGTACTGGTCGAATTCACGCCGGAACTTCAGCAGCGAGCCCCACAGCGAGACATGGTCGGGCACGGTCGCCGGCCAGCCGACCGCGCCGAAGTACAGGGCGTCGACACCGCTGAGCTGGGCCTTCCAGTCGTCCGGCATCATCTGGCCGTGGGCCGCGTAGTAGTCGCAACTGGCCCATTCGATGGGCCGGACCTCGAGTTCGAAGCCGAAACGCAGCGCGGCGGCCTGCACCACGCGCAGGCCCTCGGGCAGGACTTCCTGGCCGATGCCATCACCGGGGATGGCGGCAATGCGGAAGGTGGGGGTCATGTCGGGGATCTCCTGGTCAGGCCGCTGGGCGTTGCGACCGTGTCGTGTTCAGGCCACCGGGGCGGCGTGCAAACCACTGCGGCGCCGTGAGAACGGCGCCCCTCTCACCGCTCTTCTCACACTACGGCGCCATGAGAACGGTGTCTCTTTCGTCCAGCCAGCCGCGGCGCAACTCGGGCACCGAGGCTGCCAGCAACTCGTAGTAGGGGTGCTGCGGCCGGCGCGCATAGTCGGCACGCGCCACCTGGGTCAGCTTGCGGCCATGCTGCATCACGACGATCTGGTCGCACACCGCGCGCACGGTGTGCAGGTCGTGGCTGATGAACAGGTAGGACACGCCGAGTTCGCGGCGCAGCTGGGCAATCAGGTCCAGCACCGCGGCACCGACCACCGTGTCCAATGCCGAGGTCACCTCGTCGCAGAGGATCAGGTCGGGCTCGGCGGCCAGGGCCCGCGCCAGGTTCACGCGCTGCTTCTGGCCGCCCGACAGCCCGCCCGGCAGGCGATCGGCCAGCGTGCGCGGCAGTTGCACCAGATCCAGCAACTCGTGGATGCGCCGCTGCAGCGCTTCGCCGCGCAGGCCCTTGTAGAACTGCAGCGGCCGGGCGAGGATGCGCGCGATCGAATGCGACGGGTTCAGCGCCGTGTCGGCC
Organism: Aquabacterium sp.; assembly: GCF_035476535.1. Lineage (GTDB taxonomy): Bacteria > Pseudomonadota > Gammaproteobacteria > Burkholderiales > Burkholderiaceae_C > Pseudaquabacterium. The sequence goes on along the minus strand of NZ_DATILJ010000087.1, from coordinate 13,615 downwards.
ATCTGGAACACGATCTGGATGCGGCGCAGCTCGTCCTTCGTGCGCTGCGCCAGGCCGGGCTGGAGCTCGCGGCCGTTGAACAGCATCGTGCCCTGGTTCGGCGGCAGCAGGCCGGCGATCACACGGGCCAGCGTGGTCTTGCCCGAACCCGATTCGCCGATCACGCCGATGGCCTCGCCGCGCCGCAGCTGCAGCGTGATGTCTTCGAGGATGTTTTTGCCCGGCCCGTAGCCGGCGCTGAGGCCGCGCACATCGAGCAATAGCTCTGCCCCCTGTGCCGGCACGCCGGAGGTGCGTTCGGCCGGCTGCGCGGCGGCCAGCAGGCTGCGGGTGTAAGCATGCCCGGGCTTGGCCAGGATGCGGTCGGTACTGGCCATCTCCTGCATGCAGCCGCCGCGCAGCACCAGGATGTGGTCGGCCATCTGCGCGACGACCGCCAGGTCGTGGCTGACATAGACGGCCGTGACCTGCCGCTCGCGCACCACACGCTTGAAGGCGCGCAACACCTCGATCTGCGTGGTCACGTCCAGCGCCGTGGTCGGCTCATCGAGGATCACCACCTCGGGTTCGGTGATCAGCGCCATCGCGGCCATCAGGCGCTGCAGTTGTCCGCCCGACACTTGATGCGGGTAGCGGCTGCCGATCGTTTCCGGCTCCGGCAGCGCCAGCTCGCGGAACAGCGCAATCGCCTTCAGCTCGGCCTCGGCACGTTGCAGCGTGCCGTGCAGCACGGCGGGCTCCACCACCTGGTCGAGCAGCGTGCGCGAGGGGTTGAACGAGGCCGCGGCGCTCTGCGCGATGTAGGCGACCGTGCGGCCGCGCAGCGCGCGCAACTGGCGCGCATCGAGCGCCAGCACATCGAGTTCACCGATGCGCACGCTGCCGCCGCTGATGCGGCAGCCGTGGCGCGCGTAACCCATCAGCGCCAGCGCGGTGGTGGTCTTGCCCGAGCCCGATTCACCGATCAGCGCCAGCACTTCGCCGGGCTTGATGCTGAAGTTGAGCTGGTCGACCAGCACCGTGTCGCCCGCGCTGACGCTCAGGCCTTCGACGATGACCGCGCTGCCCATCAGTGCACTCCCCGTTCGCGCGCCGACTTTCCGGGCAAGTTGTCGATGACCAGGTTCACGGCAATCGTCAGGCTGGCAATCGCCAGTGCTGGCGCGATCACCGAGGCGCCGCCTTCGGCCAGTGCCCCGATGTTCTCGCGCACCAGCGAGCCCCAGTCGGCGGACGGCGGCTGCACGCCCAGGCCCAGGAAACTCAGGGAGGCCAGCAGCAGCACGACGTAGACGAAGCGCAGGCCCAGGTCGGCCAGCATCGGCCCGGCAATGTTCGGCAGGATCTCGCGCAGCATCACATACAGCGTGCCCTCGCCGCGCGTGCGGGCCACCGTCACATAGTCCAGTGCGTTGATGTTGACAGCCAGCGACCGGGCGATGCGGTAGGCGCCCGGCACGTAGATGATGGCCGCAGTACCGATCAGCATCGGCACCGACGAGCCGAAGCCGGCCACCATCAGCAGCGCGAACATCTTGCTGGGAATGGCGGTCAGCGTATCCAGCCCGCGACTGAGCGCGCCATCGGTCCAGCGCCCGCTGGCCGCTGCCAGCAGCGCCAGCGTGGTGCCGGTGCCGCTGGCCAGCAGCGTCGCCATGAAGGCCACGCCCACGGTGTAGCGCGTGCCTTCGATCACCCGCGCCAGCATGTCGCGGCCGAGGTAATCGGTGCCCAGCCAATGCGCGGCGCTCGCCGGCCCGAACACCGCGCCGCCGCCGTCAGCGCCGGTGCGCGACAGCAGCAGCGGCCCGGCCAGCGCAGCCACGACCCAGAACAGCACGACGGCCAGCCCGATCAGCCCCGAGGGACCGAACTGCGCCAGACGTGACAACAGCGCTTTCATCGCAACTCTCCTTCAGCGGTGCCGCAGCCGCGGATTGGCGACGATGCCGCAGACGTCGGCCGTCGTCACCAGCATCAGGTAGGCCGCGCAGAACAGCATCGCGCAGCCCTGCACCAGCGGCATGTCGCGTTGCGAGACGCCGTCGACCATCAGCTTGGCGATGCCGGGGTAGTTGAAGATCGTCTCGACGATGATCACGCCGCCCAGCAGGTAGGACAGGCTCAGCGCCACCGCGTTGGCGATCGGGCCCACCGCATTCGGCAAGGCATGCAGCAGCACCATGCGCACCGGCGAGGCGCCCTTCAGCCGCACCATTTCGATGTAAGGCGCTTCCAGCTGGTCGATCACCGCGGCGCGGGTCATGCGCATCATCTGCGCGACGATCACGCAGCACAGCGTCAGCACCGGCATCGCGAAGGCACGCAGCAACTGGCCGATCGAATCGATGTCGCTGACATAGGACAGCGCCGGCAGCCAGCGCAGCTGCACCGCGAACACCAGCACCGCCAGCGTGGCGACCAGGAACTCCGGCACCGAGACCACCGCCACCGCGGCGGTGGAGGCCGCGCGGTCGAACCAGGAGCCGCGCCAGACCGCCGCCGCGATGCCGGCGGACAGCGCGATCGGCACCGAGAACAGCGCGGTGATCGCGGCCAGCAGCAGCGAGTTCGGCAGCCGGCTGGCGACCAGCTGGCTCACCGGCATCTGCGTGGTGGACGACTGGCCCATGTCACCGCGCAGCAGGCCGCCCAACCAGCTTGCATAACGCTGCGGCGCCGGTACGTCCAGCCCCATTTGCTTGCGCAGCGCGGCCAGGGCCTCGGGCGTGGCGTCCTGACCCAGCTGCTCCTGCGCTGCATCGCCGGGCAGCACGGCCGTGATCGCGAACACGACCACCGACACCGCCAGCAGCGACAGCAGCGCCAGCGCGATGCGCTGGGCCAGCAGCTTGAGGATCAAGGCATTCATGGCGCAGTGTCAGGCGTCCAGCCAGACATGTTCCGCGAAGGCGTAGCCCATCAGGCCGCCCAGCGGAATCGGCGACAAGCCCTTGAGCTTGCTGGAGTGCCCGTCGATGCTGGCCAGGAACAACGGGATGCCGATGCCGGCTTCGGTGTGGATCATCGTCTGCATGTCGGCATACATCTGCTTGCGCTTGGCGAGGTCGGTCTCGGCGCGTGCGGCGATCAGCAGCGGGTCGAACTTCGGGTTCTTCCAGCGTGATTCGTTCCAGGCCGCGTCGGACTTGAAGAACTGCGTCAGGATCGTGTCGGCACTCGGCCGCGGGTTGACGTTGCCGAAACCGACCGGGCTGTTGAGCCAGTGGTTGGACCAGTAGCCATCGGCCGGCATGCGCTTGATGTCCAGGTCCAGGCCGATCTTCTGCGCCGTCTGCTGCAGCACCAGCGCGATCTCCACCGAGTACAGCGCGGCCGGCGAGGCCACCACCGGCACCTTGCCGGTGATGCCGGACTTCTGCAGGTGGAACTTGGCCTTGTCCAGGTCGAAGGTCCGCTGCGGCAGGCCGGCGAAGTAGAAGCGGTTGGTCGGGTCGATCGGCTGGTCGTTGGCCACCACCGCATGGTCCAGCGCCACGGTCTTCTTCAACTGCTCGCGGTCGAACATGTACTTCATCGCCAGCACGAAGTCGTCGTTCATGCCGGGGCCCTGGTCCTTGCGCATCACCAGGTCGGAGTACTGGCCGGATTGCGTCTCGAAGATGCTGTAGCCCGGCGTGCCCTTGACGCGCGCCACCGAACGCGGGTTGATCGAGCCGACCAGCTCCATGCCGCCGGACAGCAGCGCATTGACGCGCGCGCTTTCGTCGCCGATGCCGACGAATTCGATCTCGTCCAGGTAGGGCCGACCGGTCTTCCAATAACCCTCATTGCGCACGGCAATCGAGCGCACGCCGGGCTTGAATTCCTTCATCTTGTAGGGGCCCGTGCCGATGCCGGCGCTGAAATCCGTCGTGCCTTCCTTGACGATGTGGAAGTGGAAGGTGCCCAGGATCACCGGCAGGTCGGCGTTGGGCGAGGACAGCACCATCGTCACCTCGTTCGGGCCGCTGGCCTTGACCGATTCGATCTGGTCGGCCAGCACCTTGGCCTTGGAGGCCGTGGCGGGGTCCTTGTGGCGCATCACCGAGAACACCACGTCGGCGGGGGTCAGCGGCTTGCCGTCGTGGAACGTGACACCCTTGCGCAGCGTGAAGACCCAGGTCTTGGCGTCCTTGGTCTCGAAGCGCTCGGCCAGCGCGGGCTGCGGTGTCAGGCTGCCGTCGAGCGAGGTCAGGCCGTTGTAGACCATCAGGCCGCGCGAGTAGTCGGTCTGGTTCGATTGTTTGGACGGGTCCAGCGTATCGGTGGCCGCCGCGGTGGCGCCGGCGACGCGGATCTTGCCGCCCTTGCGCGGCGTCTGCGCATGGGCCGACAGCGCAGCGGTCGCCAGGCCGCCGGCCAGCGTGGCCTGCATGCCCCCGGCCATCAGCAGCGACAGGATGTCGCGCCGCGTGGCGCCGCGTTGCAGTTCGCGCAGCAGGCGCTGGCTCTCCTGCGGTCCGACAAGGTTCTCGAGTGGCTGGCGGTCGTTCATGGTGCGGGCTCCAAGGGTGCTCTTGTGGCGGGTTGACGATGCGCTACGGCGGCGCGGGAAAGGATCAGGCGGCGAGTCGGTCTTTGAAACGGTAATAAAGCCCTACCGCGGGCAGGAACCAGGGCGGGCCGAAGTGGCCAGGGATGGCGGGCCACTCACGGCCGCGCCAGGGGTTGGCATCGGCATCGCCGGCCAGCACCGCGGCCATGCGCTGCCCCATGTGCACCGACATCTGCGTGCCATGGCCGCTGTAGCCCATGGCGTAGAACAGGCCATCGCGCTCGCCGGCATGCGGCAGGCGGTCTTGCGTCATGTCGACCAGGCCGCCCCAGCAGTAGTCCAGGCGCACGGGGCCCAGCTGCGGAAAGATCTCCGCCAGGCCGGTGCGCAGGATCTCGCCGCTGGCGGCGTCGGACTGCGGGCTGGAGATCGCGAAGCGCGCGCGGCCGCCGAAGACCAGGCGATGATCGACCGTGAGGCGGAAGTAATGGTGGATGTTGGCCACCGTGACATAGGTGCGCCGGCCGGCCAGCAGCGCCTGGGCTCGCTGCGCACCCAAGGGTTCGGTGACGACGATGAAACTGCCGATCGGCACGATGCGCCGCCGCAGCCAGCCGAAGCTGCCGTAGCCGCCGTGGCGCGTGGCGCCGGTGGCCAGCAGCACCTGCTGAGCCGTGACAGGGCCCCGCGTGGTGTGCACGCGGTGCGCCTGTGCGCCGGCCAGGCGTTCGAGGCGCTGTACGCAGGTGCCGGTGTGGATCAACGCGCCGCTGCGTTCGGCCGCCGCGGCCAGGCCCACGGCGAATTTGCCCATGTGCATCTGGCCGCTGCGTTTGTACAGTAGGCCGCCGTGGAAACGCTCGCTCTGCACTTCGGCGCGCACCTGGGCGGCGTCGAGGATCTCGGTGTCGGTGTCGACACCATCGGCCTGCAGGCGCTCGGCGCTGCGCCGCAGTGCATCCAGCCCGGCTGGCCGCGTCGCCAGCTTCAGCTTGCCGGTGCGCAGGAAATCGCAATCGATCGCCTCGTCGCGCACCAGGCCGGCCACGGTATCTACTGCGTCGTCGTAGGCGCGGTACCAGGCCGCGGCGCGTTCACGGCCGACCTTCGCGGCGACCTCGGCATAGTCGACCGCCAGGCCGTTGTTGACATGGCCGCCGTTGCGCCCCGAGGCCTCGGCGGCCACACGTTCGCCGGCCTCCAGCACCACCACCGAAGCACCGCGCCGGGCCATCGCCAGCGCGGCCGACAGCCCGGTGAAGCCGCCGCCGACGATCGCCACGTCCACCTGCGCCGGCAGCTCGCGCGCCACCGGCCGCCAGGCAGGCGCCGAGTCGGTCCAGTAGGCGTCGAGCTTCATGCGCTGCTCAGAGTCCGACCACGCCGGGCAGGCCGCCGATGTCGGCGATCTCGACATAGCGGTAGGCGGCATTGCCGGGGCCGTGGCCGCGGTTGACGAAGACCTTGTTGACGATGCCCAGGTCATCCGCCGACATCAGGTCGTAGCGCAGGCTGGACGAGACATGCAACAGGTCTTCCGGGTTGCAGCCCAGCGAGTCGATCATGTACTCGAAGGCCTGCAGCCGCGGCTTGTAGGCCTGCGCCTGCTGCGCGGTGTAGACGCGGTGGAAGGGCGCGCCGAGTTGCGCCACGTTCTTCTGGATCTGGTTGTCCGAGGCATTGGACAGGATCACCAGCGGGATCTCCTTGGCCACCTTGGCCAGGCCGGCCGGCACATCGGCATGCGGCCCCCAGCTGGGCACCGCGTCGTAGTACTGCTGCGCCTCGAAGTCCAGGTACTGGATCTTCCAGCGCTTGCACAGGCGCCGCACGGCGTTCTTCAGCACCACTTCGTAGGGCTGCCAGTCGCCCAGCACCTCGTCGAAACGGTAGGCCGAGAAGTCGGCGATGAACTGTTCCATGCGCTCGGCCGGGATGCGGTCGGCGAACATCTCGCGGGCCATGTCGCCCATGCGAAAACGGGTCAGCGTGCCGTAGCAATCGAAGCTGATGTACTTGGGTCGGATGCTCATGGTGGGGCCTGTCGTCAACACGCTGTCATTGCAGCACGGGGGGGCCATGACGTTGTGGGGTATTGCCCGCTTCGCGGCACCGAAGCTGTTGTTTGAGGGGGCCCGTTCGGCATGCCATGCGGTCTGCCCGGGAGGTGTGCATGGTGCACCAGCCTGTGTCCGGGTATGCCCTAAACCGCAGCGAATGCCAAAGCAGCCGGGCCGCGCAGCCGATGCTGCCGAATTGGCCCGAACAGCGCATTCGTGCTGGCGCGGCGCGCCGAGTCCACCCAAGATGAGGGCTTGTTTGCCTGTGGAGACCCGCCGATGGGTGCACCGAATGCCGATTCCCCGGCCGCCGATGGCGTGATGCTGCGGCCGATGACCACCGCCGACCTGCCCTCAGCGCATGCGCTGAGCAGCCAGCTGCACTGGCCCCACCGCTTCGCCGATTGGGAACAGGCCTTGCGCCATGCCGAAGGCTTTGTCGCCGAACAGGAGGGCAGCGTCATCGGCACGGCGCTGCGCTGGCACTGGGGGCCCGCCCACGCGACGATCGGCCTGGTCATCGTCGACCCCGCGCACCAGGGACAGCGCATCGGTCACCGGCTGATGAGCGCGGTGCTCGACGGCCTGGACAGCCACTGCCTGCTGCTGCATGCCACGCCCGAAGGCCGCGGGCTGTATGAACGCCTGGGCTTCCAGCGCATCGGCGACCTGCAACAGCACCAGGGCCAGGCGCTGCCCTCGCCGCTGGTGGCGCTGGACGCCGGCTGGCGGCTGCGCCCTGCCGCCCAGGGTGACCTGCCGGCGCTGCAGGCGCTGGACCGCGTGGCGCGCGGCATGCCCCGCGACGCGCTGATCGCCGAGCTGGTCGACGGCGCCGAGGCCAGCGTGGTGCTGGACCAGGGCGGCACGGCGCGCGGCTTCGGCCTGCTGCGGCGCTTCGGCCGCGGCCATGTCATCGGTCCGGTGATCGCGCCCGATGCCACCGGCGCGCAGGCGCTCATCGCGCATCTGTCGGGGTTGAATGCCGGGCGCTTCACGCGCATCGACATCGATGCTGGCAGCGGCCTCGGCGACTGGGTCACATCGCTGGGCCTGGCACGCGTCGATGCGCCGGTGACGATGCAACGCGGCGATGCGCCGGCCCCGGTGCCCGGCGCGCCACGGCTGTTCGCGGTGACGACACAAGCCTTGGGCTGAGCGCAGCGATGCCAAGCTTCCTCTACAAATCCGATCCGGTGCGTGGCCGGCAGTGGGCCGAGGTCTTCCAGCGCCAGGCAGCGGCGCTGGACTTTCGGATATGGCCCGACATCGGCGACCCCGCCGACGTGCATTACCTCGCGGCCTGGGAGCCGCCGCCGGACATCGCCACACGCTTCCCGAACCTGAAGCTGCTGTTCTCGTCGGGCGCTGGCGTCGACCAGTTCAACTTCGCGGCGCTGCCGCCCGAGTTGCCGATCGTGCGCATGGTCGAGCCCGGCATCATCCGCGGCATGGTCGAGTACGTCACGCATGCCGTGCTCGAGCTGCACCGCGACCGGCCGGCCTACCGGCGCCAGCAGGCTGAAGGGCTGTGGCGGCCCTTGCCGGTGCGCACGGCGGGTGAACGGCGCGTCGGCGTGCTCGGCCTGGGCTCGCTGGGGCAAGCGGTGCTGCAGGCGCTGCACGGCCTGGGTTTCGACTGCGCCGGCTGGAGCCGATCGCGCCACACCGTCCCGGGCGTGAGCTGCTTTGCCGGCGCCGACGAACTGAGCGCATTCCTGGCCCGCAGCGAGATCCTGGTCTGCCTGCTGCCGCTGACCGAGGCCACCCGCGGCCTGCTCGATGCCACGCTGTTCCAGCACCTGCCGCGCGGCGCCGCGCTGGTGCAGGTGGGCCGCGGCGCGCAACTGGTGATCGCTGACCTGCTAACAGCCTTGGACAGCGGCCAACTGAGCGAAGCGATGCTCGATGTCACCGACCCCGAGCCGCTGCCGCCCGGGCATGCACTGTGGTTGCACCCGCGTGTGCAGATCACGCCGCACATCGCCAGCATGACGCAGCCGCACAGCGCGGCCGAGGTGGTGCTGGACAACCTGCGCCGCTTCGAGGCCGGTGAACCCTTGATCGGGCTGGTCGACCGCATGCGCGGCTACTGACCTGGGAAGCACGGCACGATCTGCCGAACCGGGACCGCACTGCGCAGCATGACGCCGTGCGCGCCCCCCAATGCAGCACCACGCGCGGGGGCCGCCGGCCTAAGCTATGAGCCACCGAACATCAGCCACGACCACGCCATGACCACCGCCCTTCCCGACCACGACGCCCTGGTGGCGATGGACCGTGCCCACCTCGTGCATCCGGTGGCGCCCTGGCGCCTGCACGAGCAGCGCGGCCCCACGGTGCTGAGCTCGGGCCAGGGCGTCTGGCTGAAGGACGACCTGGGGAACGAGCTGCTCGATGCCTTCGCCGGCCTGTGGTGCGTGAACGTCGGTTATGGCCAGGAGAGCGTGGTGCAGGCCGCCGCGGCGCAGATGCGCGAGCTGCCCTACGCCACCGGCTACTTCCATTTCGCCAGCGCGCCGGCGATCCGGCTGGCCGACAAGCTGGTGCAGATCACGCCGGCCTCGCTGACCCGCGCCTACCTGACGCTGGGCGGCTCCGAAGCGGTGGACGCCGCGGTGCGCTTCATCGTGCAGTACTACAACAACACCGGCCGGCCTTCGAAGAAGCACTTCATCTCGCTGCAGCGCGGCTACCACGGCTCCTCGTCCACGGGGGCCGGGCTGACGGCGCTGCCGGTCTTCCACCGCGGCTTCGACCTGCCGCTGGCCACGCAGCACTACATCGAGTCGCCCTACCCCTACCGCCATGCGCAAGGCGGTGATGCGCAGGCGCTGATCGCCGCGTCGGTGGCCGCGCTGCGCGCCAAGGTCGCCGAGTTCGGCGCCAACAACGTGGCCGCCTTTTTCTGCGAGCCGATCCAGGGCTCGGGCGGCGTGGTCGTGCCGCCCCAGGGCTGGCTGAAGGCGATGGCCGATGCGGCGCGTGAACTCGACATCCTGTTCGTCGCCGACGAGGTCATCACCGGCTTCGGCCGCACCGGGCCGATGTTCGCCTGCGATGCCGAAGGCGTTGAACCCGACCTGATGACCCTGGCCAAGGGCTTGACGTCGGGTTATGTGCCGATGGGCGCGACGATGCTGTCCGAGAAGGTCTATGCCGGCATTGCCGACGGCGCACCGGCCGGCGCGGCCATCGGCCATGGGGCCACCTACTCGGCGCACCCGGTGGGCGCGGCGGTGGCGCTGGAAGTGCTGCGCCTGTACGAAGAAGGTGGCGTGCTGGCCAACGGCCAACGCGTCGCGGCGCGCTTTGCCGCCGGGCTGGACGCACTGTGCGAGCACCCGCTGGTGGGGGAAGCACGCCACCGCGGCCTGCTGGGCGCGCTGGAGTTGGTCAGCCACAAAGCCTCGCGCCGCGGCTTCGATGCCTCGCTGGGCCTGGCCGACCGCATCTTTGCCGCCGGCTACCGCAACGGCCTGATCTTCCGCAGCTTCGGCGATCACATCCTCGGCTTTGCACCGGCGCTGACCATCACCGAGGCCGAACTCGATACGCTGTTCGAGCGCCTGGCCAAGACGCTGGACGAGGTGCTGGCCGCGCCCGATGTGCGGGCCGCGCTCGCGGCCTGAGGTCGCCCACCCGACGCCGCACTCACGCCGCAAAATCGAGGCTTCCCGCCACTGCCTCCCACCGTCATGCCCGAAGCCTTCAAGTTCGACCGCCTCGACCTGCGCATCCTGGCGCAATTGCAGAAGAACGGCCGCATGACCAATGTGGACCTGGCCGACGCGGTGGGCCTGTCGCCCAGCCCCTGCCTGATCCGCGTCAAGCGCCTGGAGCAGGCCGGCTACATCTCCGGCTACGGTGCGCACCTGCGGCTGGAGAAGCTGGGCGACACGCTGACCGTGTTCACCGAGGTCACGCTGTCGGACCACCACCGCGAAGACTTCATCCGCTTCGAGACCGCCATCCGCGAGGTCGACGAGATTCTCGAATGCCACCTCGTCAGCGGCGGCTACGACTACCTGCTGCGCTTCCTGACGCGCGGCGTCAACCACTACCAGCAGGTCATCGAAGCCCTGCTGGAGCGCAACATCGGCATCGAAAAATACTTCAGCTACATCGTCATCAAGTCGCCGTTCATCAAGACCCATTGCCCGATCGAGCGGCTGTTTCCGGAACAACGTTGAGACCCATGCCGGAGCCTTCCGCCGCATCACGCTTCGTGCGCCTGGCCGAAGACCAACGACCGCACCTCACGCTGCGCATCGATGGAGAACCCGCCACCGCGCTCGAAGGCGACACGCTGCTCGTCGCGCTGATGCTGCACGGCCGGCGTGTGCGCGACAGCGAGTTCGGCGACGGCCCGCGCGCCGGCTTCTGCCTGATGGGTGCCTGCCAGGACTGCTGGGTCTGGCGCGAAGACGGCCAGCGCCTGCGTGCCTGCTCGACACCGGTGACGGCCGGCATGGCGGTGCTGACGCGGCCACCGGCAAGCCACTGGCCGACGACCCCGGACTTGCGCGACAGCCTCGAGGCCAAGCGGTGATAACCCGCATCGTGATCGTCGGCGCCGGGCCGGCCGGCGTGCGCGCGGCGCAGGCCGTCGTGCAAGCGGGGCTGCGGCCCGTGGTGGTCGATGAAGGTGCACGCGACGGCGGCCAGATCTACCGCCGCCAGCCCGTCGGCTTCACCCGCCCCGCCGCCAAGCTCTACGGCAGCGAAGCGGCCAAGGCCGAGGCGCTGCACCACGACTTCGATGCGCTGCGCCCGCAGATCGACTACCGGCCGAATACGCTGGCCTGGAATGTGACGGCCGGCGAGCTGCATACCGTGCAAGACAGCAACGCGCAGACGCTGCCCTTCGACGCACTGATCGTCTGCGCCGGCGCCACTGATCGGCTGATGCCGGTGCCCGGCTGGCAGCGCGCCGGCTGCTACAGCCTGGGCGCGGCGCAGATCGCGCTGAAGGCCCAGGCCTGCGCGATCGGCCGGCGCGTGATCTTTCTCGGCAGCGGGCCGCTGCTGTACCTGGTGGCTTCGCAATACCTTCAGGCCGGCGCGCGGGTCGAAGCGGTGCTGGACACCGCGCCGGCCACCAAGCCCTGGCCCGCGCTGCGGGGCCTGCTGGCGCGACCGATGCTGGCCTGGCGTGGCCTGACGATGCAGCGCAGCCTGCGCCGCGCCGGCATCCCGCTGCTGCAGGGTGTGACGCCGCTGGGCATCGACGGCAGCGACGAGTCCGGCGTCCAGGCCGTGCGGGTGCGCGACGCACGCGGCGTCGAACAGCGCTTCGAAGGCGACGCCGTCGGCCTGGGCTGGCACCTGCGCGCCGAGTCGCAGCTGGCCGACCTGGCCGGCTGCGCCTTTGACTTCGAGCCGATCAGCCGCCAATGGCTGCCACGCATCGACGAGCACGGCCGCAGCAGCGTGCCGCGGGTTTATCTCGCCGGTGACGGCGTACGCATCCTCGGCGCCGATGGGGCCGAAGCCGCGGGCCGGCTGGCCGCGCTGGCGGCGATGGCCGATGTCGGCCATGCCGAAGGCGCCGAGCGGCTGGCGGTGGAAGGCACGGCGCTGCGGCAGCGCCTGGCGACGCTGGACCGTTTCCGCGTCGGCCTGGCCTTGGCCTTTCCGTGGCCGCATGCCCAGGCCGCGGCGCTGCCCGACGAAGCGGTGGTCTGCCGCTGCGAAAACGTCAGCGCCGGTGAACTGCGCCGCTGCGTCAACGAGCTCGGCAGCCGTGAGCTGAACCGCGCCAAGGCTTTCAGCCGCGTCGGCATGGGCCGCTGCCAGGGCCGCTTCTGTGGCCTCGCCGGCGCCGAGATCGTCGCGGCCTGCGCCGGCGTGCCGATTGAAGTCATCGGCCGCTTGCGCACACAGGCGCCGGTCAAGCCCTTGTTGATGAACACCGGCGAGGCTGCGCCATGAACGACATCCAGCGCAGCGACGTGCTCGTGCTCGGCGGCGGGCTGATGGGCAGCTGCACCGCGTTCTTCCTGCGCCGCGAGCACGGCCTGTCGGTCACACTGCTGGAGCGTGAACTGGTCGGCCGCCAGGCCAGCGGCACCAATTTCGGCAACGTGCGCCGCCAGGGCCGTGAGCTGGTGCAGATGCCGCTGGCCAACCGCGCACGCGCCGTCTGGGGCCGCGTCAACGAATTGTTAGGAGAAGACCTGGAGTTCGTGCCCTACGGCCACTTGCGCGCCTGCTACACCGAGGCCCAGGCGGCCAAGCTGGAACAGCATGCACATGATGTGCGCCCGCTGGGGCTGGACCTGGAACTCTTCAGCGCAGAACAGTTGCACAAGCGCTGGGGCATCTTCGCGCCCGGCGTGGTCGCCGGCTCCTTGTCGCCCCACGATGGCCATGCCAATCCGCGACTGGCCGGCCCGGCCTTCGCACGCGCCGCGCAACGCGCCGGCGCCGAAGTCGTCGAGCACGCCGAAGTGCTGCAGGTCGAATCCGATGGCGCCGATTTCGTCGCGCACACCGCCGACGGCCGGCGCTGGCGCGCACCGCAGTTGCTGGTGGCCTGCGGCGCCTGGTCGAACCGCCTCGCGACGCAGTTCGGCGAGGCCGTGCCGCTGGACGCGCGCGGCCCGCAGATGGGCGTCACCGAGCCGCTGCCCTATGCCATCGGCCCGTCGATCGGTGTGTCCACGCCGATCGAACACGAAGGCCTGTACTTCCGCCAGATCCGCCGCGGCAACATCGTCTTCGGCGGCGGCCTCAAGGGCCCGGCCTCGGCCGAAACGGTGCGCGCCAGCGTCAAGCCCGACAACACGCTGCGCCAGTTGCGCGAGCTGCGCCGCTTCGTGCCCGCGTTTGCCAACGTGCAGCTGATCCGCGTCTGGAGCGGCGTCGAAGGCTACACCAGCGACTGGCAGCCGGTGATGGGGCCCAGCGCGAAGACGCCAGGCTTGCACTACGCATTCGGCTTCAATGGCGAAGGGTTTGCCATCAGCCCGGGCGTCGGCGAGGTGATGGCCGAATTGATCGCCACCGGGCGCACGGCCACGCCGATCGAGGCCTTCTCGATCGGGCGGTTCGC
>NZ_DATILJ010000086.1:0-10283 GCF_035476535.1 Aquabacterium sp. | reverse complement strand
CGGCCCATCAGCTGCGTCAGCTTCGCGGCCCGCTTGCAGTAGGCGCCGTTGTCCAGCACCAGCACATGACCTTCCCGCGGCACGAGGGTGGCGACGGCGGCCTCGACACTGAAAGTGCCACTGCCCTGCAGCGGCACGACGGTGTGCGTGTCCTGGCCGTGCACGATGTCCAGCAGGCGCGAACGCAGCTGCGCGGTGATGGCGTTGAAGTCGGCATCCCACGAGCCCCAGTCCTTCAGCATCGCCAGTTTGGTGCGCAGGCTGGTCGTCAGCGGGCCGGGGGTCAGCAGGAGGTGGTCTCGGTCCATGCTCAAGTCTCCCGTCTCAGGCTTGCTTCCAGGCCTGTGTGCTTTTGTCCACCCACCAGCCCAGGGCCATGAACAGCAAGGTGGCGACGGTGTTGGCCGCGGCAATCAGCACCGCCATCGCCGCCGCGGCACCGATCTCGCCGGCCTCGTCCAGGTTCAGGATCGCGATCGACGCGACCTTGGTTTCCGGCGAATACAGGAAGACCACGGCCGAGATCGTCGTCGTCGCGTTGATGAAGAAATAACGCGCGATGTCCACGAGCGCTGGCGTGCAGATCGGCAAGGTCACGCGCCAGAAGGTCTTGTAGAACGGCACCTTCAGCGAGGCCGACACCGCCTCGAACTCCGGGTCCAGGCTCTTCAGTGCGGTGACGGCGGTCAGGTGCCCGGTGGTGTAGAAGTGCACCACGGTGCACACCGTCAGCAGCGTGAGCGTGTGGTACATGCCGCTCAAGGGGTTGCCCGGCGCATTGAAGAAGAAGATGTAGCCCAGGCCCAGCACCAGCCCGGGCACCGCCATCGGCAGCATCGCCAGCAGGCGCACCAGGCTGCGCAGCGGGCGCGCGCGCTGGGTCTTTTCCAGCAGGTAGGCGCCGCAGAACACCAGCAGCGTGCCGAACAGCGCGGTGCCGGCGCCCATCTTCAGGCTGTTGAAGAAGGCCACGTCGACCTCGGCGTCGACCAGCCCCATCGTGTAGTGGCGCAGGCTGGGCGTCAGGTTGTAGGGCCAGAAGCTCGCGAACGACGCAAACAGCGCCATGCCCAGCATCGCCAGGATCAGCGCGCAGATCAGTGTGCAGTACAGCGCCATCAGCGCATCGAACAGCGGCGCCTTCTTCGGCCGGTAGGGCACGGCACGCGCGGTCAGCATCGCGGTCTGCTTGCGGCTGACCCAATGGTCGACCGCGAACGTCAGCACCGCCGGCGCCAGCAGCAGGATCGCGACCACCGCGCCCTTTGGAAAGTCCTGCTGGCCGATCACCAGCTTGAAGACATCGGTGGCCAGCACATTGAAGCTGCCGCCGATGACTTTCGGGATGCCGAAGTCGGTGACGACCAAGGTGAAGCTGACCAGCGCGGCCGAGATCAACCCGTACTTGGCGCCCGGCAGCGTGATCGTGAAGAACTTGCGGCGCGCCGTGGTGCCCAGCGCATCGGCGGCTTCGTACAGCCGTGCGTCGGCCGCGCTCAGTGCGGTGATCAGGATCATCAGCGCATGCGGGAAGACCGAGAAGGCCTCGGCGATCACGATGCCGGTGGCGCCGTAGATCTGCTCGATGCCGAAAGCGTCGAGCCAGCTTTTCAGCACGCCCTGGTTGCCGAACCAGTAGATCAGCGAGATGGCGGCCAGCAGCGAAGGCGCCAGCAGCGGCACCAGCGTGATCGTGCGCACCAGCCCCTTGAAGCGCATGCGGCTGCGCGCCAGCGCATAGGCAAAGCCGAAGGCCAGCGGCAGCACGATCGCGGTCACCAGCAGCGAGACCCAGACGCTGTTCCACAGCGATTGCAGCAACGTGGGCGTCTGCGCGTAGTCGATGAAGTTGGCCAGCGCGACGAAGCGGCCGTCCTTGTCCTCCACCGCTTTCAGCAGGATGGCCAGCAGCGGCGCGGCCAGGAAGGCCAGCAGCAACAGCGCGACGCTGGCCATCGCCAGGTGCGCGATGCGTTCGGTCCAATGCACGTTCTGCCGGACTGGCGCCAGCGCCAGCACCGCCGCGCTGCTGCTCATCCGAACACCCGCATGCGCTCGGGCATCAGCCGCAGCGGCAGCCGGCTGCCGACTTCCAGCTGCGCCTCGGCCAGGTAGTTCAGCGACAGGTAGACCGTGAGCTTGTGGCTGCCGAGCTGCGCGCTGGTCACGCGCACCAGGCAGTAGGGGCCCATGAACTCGATCTTGTCGATCTGCGCTTCGAAGACGTTCGGGTCGCCTTCCGGGATCGGCCGCGCCAGCACGTCTTCGGGCCGCAGGTAGATGCGCAGCTCGCGGCCGGGGACGTGACCATTCAGCGTGGCCGCATTGCACTGGAACAGCTGCGCGCCGACGCGCAGGCCGCCGGCCTCCTGTACCGCCGGCAGCGCATTGATGCGGCCGACGAAATCGGCGACGAACAGGGTCGCCGGGTCGCGGTAGACATCGAGCGCCGAGCCCACCTGCTCGATCGCGCCTTCGTTCATCACGACGATGCGGTCGGCCACCGCGAAGGCCTCTTCCTGGTCGTGCGTGACCATGATGGTGGTGACGCCCAGCGTGCGCTGCAGGCTGCGGATCTCCTGCCGCAGCTTCACGCGCACGATGGCGTCCAGCGCCGACAGCGGCTCGTCCAGCAGCAGCAGGCCCGGCGAGGTGGCCAGCGCGCGCGCCAGCGCAATGCGCTGCTGCTGGCCGCCCGAGAGCTGCGCCGGGTACTTGCCCTCGCTGCCCGGCAGGCCGACCAAGGCCAGCAGCTCGGTGACACGCGCCCGCGCCTGGGCCCTGGGCACCTTGCGGTTGACCAGGCCGTAGGCCACGTTGTCGGCGATGCTGAGGTTGGGGAACAGCGCGTAGGACTGGAACACGATGCCGTAGTCGCGCTCGGCCGGCGGCAGCCGCGAGATGTCTCGCCCGGCCAGCGTGATCGTGCCGCGTGTCTGCACTTCCAGCCCGGCGATGATGCGCAGCAAGGTTGTTTTGCCGCAGCCCGAGGGGCCGAGGAAGCAGACGAACTCACCCTGCGCGATCTGGAGGTCGATGCCCTTCAGCGCGGCGAAGCTGCCGAACTCCTTGCGGATGCCGGACAGCCCCAGGTAGGGCGCAGCCGTCACTTCTTCGGTTCGCTCTTGGCGTTGTAGCGCTTGTTCCATTCGGTCAGGATGCGCTCGCGGTTGCTGGCGGAATAGCTGAAGTCCATCTTGATCAGCCGCTTCTCATAGTCGTCCGGGATGTTCTCCAGCTTCGGCGCGACGCCGGGTTGCGCGGTGATCGCGAAGTTCTTGCCGTACAGGATCATCGCGTCCTTGCTCGATGCCCAGTCGGCCAGCTTCTTCGCTGCGTCCAGCTTCTTGGTGCCCTTGTGGATCGCGAAGGCCTCGAGGTCCCAGCCCAGGCCTTCCTTCGGGAACACCAGGTCGATCGGCGCGCCCTTGCTCTTGTTGCTGTGGCCGCGGTATTCGAAGGACACGCCGACCACGTACTCGCCCGCCGCCGCCATGTTGCAGGGCTTGGAGCCCGAGTGCGTGTACTGCGCGATGTTCTCGTGCAATCCGTCCATGTACTTCCAGCCACCGCCCTTGCCGGCGTCGTCGCCCCACATCTGCAGCCAGGCCACGACGTCGAAATAGCCGGTGCCCGACGACGCCGGGTTGGGCATCACCACCTGGCCCTTGTAGACGGGCTTGAGCAGGTCTTTCCAGCCCTCGGGCTTCGGGATGTTGCGCTTCTTGGCCTCGACGGTGTTGAAGCACACCACCGCGCCGTAGACGTCCATGCCCCACCAGGCCGGCGGCTTTTTCTTGTCGCGGTACTGGCTCATGATCGCGTCGAGGTTGATCGGCGCGTACGGCTCCAGCATGCCCTGCTGGTCGAACAGCGCCAGCCCCGAGGCAGCGACGCCCCAGATCACGTCGGCCTGCGGGTTGGCCTTCTCGGCGAGCAGCTTGGCGATGACGACGCCGGTGGAATCCCGCACCCATTTGATCTCGATGGTGGGCTGGACCTTGTTGAAGCCGGCTTCATAGGCCTTCAGCTGGTCGGTTTCCAGTGCGGTGTAGACCAGCAGCTGGGTTTTCTGGGCCGCGGCGGGCCAGGCGGCCAGCGCAAGCAGGGCGGCGGCCGCAAGCATCTGGAAGGAACCCGAAATTCGCATGAAGAACTCCCGTGGCAAGAGGCAATGAGCGAAACGAAAGGGCGAGAGCTTGTGTCGCCAGCCATGACCGCGTGATGACACGGCACGCCAGAGCAAGAGGCATTCAATCTATCTCTGTGTTTCATACTGTGTCAACGGTATTTTGCTGATTGTTGACAATCTACGATTCGCGGCTTCCAATGCGGTGCATGAAACGCGAGGCCCACCCCACGATCGCGCTGCTGCAGTCGAGTTCGCTCACCACCGTGGTGCAGCAGGAGATCGAGCGCCGCATCCTGCAAGGCGAGCTGGCCCCCGGCGCCAAGCTGATCGAGGCCGAGCTGGCCTCCGGATTGGGGGTGTCCCGCGGCCCGGTGCGCGAAGCCTTCCGCATGCTCGAAGAAGCCGGCCTGGTGCGCCAGGAGAAGAACCGCGGCGTGTTCGTGCGCAACATCCCGCTGGACGAAGCGGTAGAGATCTACGACCTGCGCGCGATGATGGACGAAGCGGTGGGCCGCCAACTCGCGGCCTGCATCACGCCCGAGCAGCTGAAAGCCGTGCGTGGCATGGTCGATGCAATGGAGAAGGCGGTGAAAGCGGGGGACGCCGATGGCTACCACCTGCTGAACCTGGACTTCCACGACAAGCTGGTGGAATTCACCGGTAACCGCAAGCTCACCGCCATCTACCGCCGCTTGATCAACGAACTCTCGCTGTTCCGCAGGCTCAACCTGGCCGACGGCAAGCTGCTGCCGATCTCGGCCGGCGAGCACCGCGCCATCGTCAAGGCCATTGCCTCGGGCGACCCCGCCGCCGCCGGCAAGGCCATGCGCGAGCATGTGCTGGTCAGCAAGGACCGCACGCTGAAGAACAACGCGCCGCAGCATGCGTCGGCTGCCAAGCCGGCCGCAGCGAAATCGGCGTCCAACCGAAAGGCCTACTCCAATGCTTGACGTCAATGGCCGCCGCTATGCCTTGCCGAAGCAGCCCACCGTGGTGGTGTGCGTCGACGGTTGCGAGCCGGATTACCTGGCCCAGGCCGTGGCCGGCGGCCACATGCCGTGGATGAAGCGCACGCTGGCCAAGGGCACGGCGCTGATCGCCGAATGCGTGGTGCCCAGCTTCACGAACCCCAACAACCTGAGCATCGTGACCGGTGCGCCGCCCTCGGTGCACGGCATCTGCGGCAACTACCTCTACGACGCCGAGACCGGCACTGAGGTCATGATGAACGACCCGAAGTGGCTGCGCGCGCCGACGATCCTGGCCGCGCTGGCCGAGGCCGGCAAGCGCTGCGCCGTGATCACCGCGAAGGACAAGCTGCGCAAGCTGCTGGGCAAAGGCATGCGCGGCATCTGCTTCTCGTCTGAGAAGGCCGATGCGGTGAACCTGGCCGAGAACGGCATCGCCGACGTGATGGGCTTGGTCAAGCGGCCGCTGCCCGATGTCTACAGCGCGGAGTTGTCGGAGTTCGTGTTCGCTGCTGGCGTGGCCTTGATGCGGCGTGGGCAGGCGGATGTGATGTACCTGTCGACCACCGACTACATCCAGCACAAGCACGCGCCCGGCACGCCGGGCGCCAATGCCTTCTACACGATGATGGACAACTACCTCGGCGCGCTGGACGAGATGGGCTGCGTCATCGCGCTGACGGCCGACCACGGCATGAATGCGAAGACGAAAATGGATGGCAGCCCGGACGTCATCTACCTGCAGGACCGGCTCGACGGCTGGCTGGGTGCCGGCAAGGCGCGCACGATCCTGCCGATCACCGATCCCTATGTCGTGCACCACGGCGCGCTCGGCTCGTTTGCGACGGTGTACCTGGCCGAAGAAGACCTGTCGCAGGCCATGGCCTGCATCGCTTCGCTGCACGGCATCGAGCGAGTGCTGTCGCGTGAAGAGGCGGCCCGCGCCTACGAACTGCCGGCCGAGCGCATCGGCGACCTGGTGGTGGTCTCCGAGCGCTCCACGGTGCTGGGCACTTCGGCGGCCCGGCATGACCTGACGGCGCTGGAAGTGCCTTTGCGTTCACACGGCGGTGTCTCCGAGCAGCGGGTGCCGCTGATCCTGAACCGGGCTATCAATGACATGGACGAGTTCCGGCGCTGGCGCAACTTCGACGCCTTCGAGCTGGCGCTGAATCGCGCGCAGTGATGTCCCACCCCCGTAGCGGCTCACGCCGCTTCCCCCTCAAGGGGGCGGCGCCAGCGGCCCGGCAGAGCCGGTTCCGCGGCCCCCACTGGAAGCGAGCGTCTGAATGAAGATCGAGAGCCTGCGCATCGCCGGTGTGAAGATCGGTGTCGATCGTGGCGGCGACCGGCTCATCACCGTGCGCAACCCGTTCACGCGGGAGGTCGTCGGCACGGTGCCCAAGGCCACACTGGCCGAGGTGCAGCAGGCCTTCAGCATCGCCAAGGCCTACCGCGCCACGCTGTCACGCTTCGAGCGTGCGAACATCCTGAACCGTGCCGCCGCTGCCGTGCGCGCCCGCAGCGCCGAGGTCGCCGCGCTGATCACTGCCGAAAGCGGGCTGTGCCTGAAGGACAGCACATATGAAGCCGGCCGCGTCGCCGACGTGCTGATGTTCGGCGCCAACGAATGCCTGAAGGACGACGGCCAGACCTTCAGCTGCGACATCACGCCGCACGGCCGCAAGCGGCGGGTGCACACGCAGCGTGAACCGCTGCTGGGCGTGATCACCGCGATCACGCCGTTCAACCACCCGATGAACCAGGTGGCGCACAAGGTCGTGCCATCGATTGCGACGAACAACCGCATGGTGCTCAAGCCCAGCGAGAAAGTGCCGCTGTCGGCCCTGCTGTTCGCCGACATCCTGTATGAAGCCGGCCTGCCGCCCGAGATGCTGAGCGTGATCACCGGTGACCCGCGCGAGATCGCCGACGAACTGCTGACGAACGCGAATGTCGACCTGATCACCTTCACCGGTGGTGTGGCCATCGGCAAATCCATCGCGGCCAAGGCCGGTTACCGCCGCGTCGTGCTGGAGCTGGGCGGCAACGACCCGATCATCGTGATGGACGATGCCGATCTGGACGAAGCCTCGTCGCTGGCGGTGCAAGGTTCGTACAAGAACTCGGGCCAGCGCTGCACAGCAGTCAAACGCTTGCTGGTGCACGAAACGGTGGCTTCCCGCTTCACCGACTTGGTGCTCGAAAAAACCCGGACATGGCAACACGGCGACCCAGCCGATGCCAAGACCGAGATGGGCACGGTGATCGACGAGACCGCCGCGCGGCTGTTCGAATCGCGTGTCGACGAAGCCGTGGCCCAAGGCGCGCGTCTGCTGTGCGGCAACCAGCGCGAAGGTGCGCTCTACGCGCCGACCGTGCTGGACCGTGTCGACCCGAAGATGACGCTGGTGCATGAAGAAACTTTCGGCCCGGTGTCGCCGATCATCAGCTTCGCCAGCGTCGATGAGGCGATCAGCATCGTCAACGGCACGGCCTACGGCCTGTCCTCATCGGTCTGCACCAACCGCCTGGACGTGATCACGCGCTTCGTCAACGAACTGCAGGTCGGCACGGTGAACGTGCGAGAAGTGCCGGGATACCGGCTGGAACTCACGCCCTTCGGCGGCATCAAGGATTCCGGCCTGGGGTACAAAGAGGGCGTGCAGGAAGCGATGAAGAGCTTCACCAACCTCAAAACCTATTCGCTGCCCTGGTGAACAACAACAACGATCGATGATCCATCTGCTCAATCTGCTCGCTGCGATTTCGCTGCTCGTCTGGGGCACGCAGATCGTGCGCACCGGCATCCTGCGGGTGTTCGGCGAGAACCTGCGCCATGTGCTGACGCTGAGCATGAGCTCGCGGCTGCGCGCCGTGGTGGCCGGCCTGGGCGTGACCAGCCTGATCCAGTCCAGCACGGCCACCTGCCTGATCATCTCGTCCTTCCTCGGCCGCAACCTGGTGCCGCTGTCGTCGGCGCTGGTGGTGATGCTGGGCGCGGACATGGGCACCAGCCTGATGGCGGTGGTGTTTTCGTTCGACCTGTCGTGGTTGTCGCCGTTCCTGATCTTCATCGGCGTCGTGATGTTCGTGACGCGCGAAAAGACCACCGCCGGCCGGCTCGGCCGCGTCGCCATCGGCCTGGGCCTGATCCTGATGTCGCTGCAGATGATCGGCGAATCGACGCGGCCGCTGACCGAATCGCCGCCGGTGCGCGCGCTGCTGGTGGCACTGCCGAATGAAATTCTGCTGGACATCTTCGTCGGCGCGCTGCTGACGGTGCTGTCCTACTCCAGCCTGGCCATCGTGCTGCTCACGGCCACGCTGGCATCGTCGGGCATCGTGCCGGCCACGGTGGCGCTGGGCCTGGTGCTGGGCGCCAATCTGGGCAGTGGCCTGCTCGCCGTGTTGACCACCGCGCAGGCCCCGGTGGCCGAGCGCCGGCTGCCGATGGGCAACCTGGTGTTCAAGGCCATCGGCTGCCTGGTGGCGATTCCCTTGCTGCCGCAGGCCCATGTCCAGCTGCAGCAATGGGTGGGCACGGTGCACCAGCAGGTGGTGGTGTTCCACCTCGGCTTCAACGTGATGCTGGCGCTGATCTTCATCGGCCTGACGACGCCGCTGGCGCGCTTGCTGGAGCGCTGGCTGACCGCGCCGACGGTGACCGATACGCAGCGGCCGCGGCACCTGGACCTGTCCGCGCTGGCCACGCCCTCGCTGGCCATCAGCTGCGCCGCGCGCGAGGCCTTGCACCAGGCCGATGTGGTCGAGACCATGTTGCGCGGCATCCTGCCGGTGATGCGCAACAACGACCTGGAGCTGGCCGAAAAACTGCGCCGCATGGACGACGTGGTCGACGAGCTCTACACCGCGATCAAGCTGTACCTGACGCAGATCTCGCGCGAGGCCTTGTCCGAACGGGAAAGCCGGCGCTGGACCGACGTGGTCTCGTTCACCATCAACATGGAGCAGATCGGCGACATCATCGAGCGCGTGCTGCAGGATGTCGAGGACAAGAAGATCCGCAAGAACCGCCGCTTCTCCGATGCCGGCATGGCCGAGATCTGCCACTTGCATGAGCGCCTGATCGCCAACCTGCGCCTGGGCATGAGCGTGTTCCTCGACGGCCATGTGCGCGATGCCAGCCGCCTGCTCGAAGAAAAGGCGCGCTTCCGCGACCTGGAGCATGAGTACGCGGCCAGCCACATTGCGCGCTTGCGGGACAACACCGCGCAGAGCATCGAGACCAGTTCGCTGCACCTGGACCTGATCAGCGACCTGAAGCGCATCAACTCGCACATCTGCTCGATCGCCTACCCGATCCTCGAATCGGCCGGCGCGCTGACACAGACACGCATCCGCCATTCGATGCTGGCACCGCTGGACGCCGAAGAGCCTTCGGCACGATGACCCTCACGTGGCCCATCGTGGCGGCCGTGCTGTTCGGCGCGGTGCTGCATGCCTCGTGGAACGCGCTGGTCAAGTCCAGCGGCGACAAGGAGCTCGACACCGCGCTGGTGCACTTCCTCGGCGCGCTGGTGGCGCTGCCGTTGCTGCTGGTGTTCGGCTTGCCGCCGCCGAGTGCGATGCCCTACATCGCCGCGTCGCTGGTCATCCACGTCGGCTACTACATCGCGCTGGCCGGGGCCTACCAGCATGGCGAGCTGGGCCTGACCTACCCGATCATGCGCGGCACCGCGCCGCTGCTGGTGGCCATCGGCAGCGGCGCGGTGCTGGGCGAGGTGCCGTCGCTGCTGGCCTGGGCCGGCATCCTGGGCATCACCGGCGGCGTGGCGCTGGTCGGCCTGGCGCATCCGGGTGAGACCTTGCACCACCGCAAGGCCCTGAGCTATGCCTTCGCCAACGCCTTGATCATCGCGATCTACACCTTCGTCGATGGCAAGGGCGTGCGCGCCACGGTGGCCGATGGCCACGGCGCCGCCGCGTACGTCATGCTGCTGTTCGTGCTGGACGGCGTGCCGTACCCGGCGCTGGTGTGGTCACGCCGCACTGCCGAACAGCGCCGCGCCGTCATCGCCTATGCACGGCAGCGCTGGCTGCTGGCGGCGCTGGGCGGCGGTGCGTCGATCGGCTCCTACGCCATTGCCCTGTGGGCGATGACGCGGGCGCCGGTGGCCAGCGTGGCGGCGCTGCGCGAGACCTCGGTGCTGTTCGCCGCG
>NZ_DATILJ010000085.1:0-8317 GCF_035476535.1 Aquabacterium sp. | reverse complement strand
TTGCCGAGCAGCACGATGTCGGCTGTCTTGACCGGCAAGGCTGGCGCACTGGCCTCGAGCCGGTACAGCCCCGCCGCAGCGCCCTGGCTCGCGAACACGAAACTGGTGGCACCGGCGGCGTAAGCCAGGCTGGCAGGGGCGCCGGCCGGCAGGCCGATGGCGTAGGCGCCGGTGTTGGCGTCTGCCGCGGCGTAGCCGACCTCGATGGTGGGCCCGCCGCCGAAGCTCTGCGCGGCGCGCACCGCGGCACTGGTGTCGACAGTGCTGCCGCTGACGGTGACGACGCCCGAGGCGATGAAGCTGGCCGCCGACAAGGGCGTGTTGATGCGTGCGGTCTCGCTGCCGATGGCGGTGGAGGCCGTCGCGCTGATCGGCACGCCGGTCATCACCGCATTGACGCGGCCGCTGGCGGTGATCACCAGGTCATAGCTGCCGGCCGGCACCGGGTAGAGCGTGAAGCGGCCGCTGCTGTCCGGTGCGGTGGCGCGCACCGGCATGCCGGCGAGTTGCGCCGACACGGTGGTGCCGGCGTTGGCCAGCGCGGGATCGACGAAACCCACCAGGCGCTGGCCGGCCGACGACAGGATGGCGATCACCGACAGCACCGGCTTCAGCAGGATCTTGCCGGAGTTGCCGGCCTTGACGAAGGACTTGCAGGCATCGAAGTCGATCGCGAAATCCGCCACCTGGCCGGCGGGCACCGTCAGGTTGACGTTCATCTTCAAGCCGCTTTGCTGGCCGCTCGGCGTGGTCAGCGCGGTTTCGACACCACCGGTCGGCGTGACGGCATTGGCCAGCGGGCTGGCGGCGGTGTTGGCGGCCAGCACCAGCCGCATCTGGGTGTAGGTGCCGGCGGCCAGTTCGGTCTGGCCCAAGGGCAGCAGCGTGCCGTTGTTCAGGCTGAGCAGGTCCACGCGCTGTGGCGAGGGCAGCACCACCTCGGCCCAACCGCTGTCGGCATCGGCGGCTGAGGCGCTCTGGTGCACGCGCACTTTCTCGATCGTGACGAAGGCCTTGTCGTAGCCGCAGGATGGCGCGTCGGTGAGCGACAGGCGCATCGTGCCGGCGGTGCCGATGCCCGGCATTGGCGTGACCGCGGCATCACCGCCACCCCCACAGGCCACCAGACCGGCGGTGAGCCCGGCAACGGCAATCGACGCCAGCATGGCGGAGGTCGGGTGGTGTTCGGGTCTCATGGTCAGCGGCTCCGGCGGGTTCACGCATGACGATAGCCCGCGGGCTTGAAACCGCGTGTAGGAGCTTGTCACCGGAATGCGTCGGCGCTTGCCGGTGCCGGTGTAGGGCTCAATCCCCGTCCAGCGCCCAATCCACCCCGGTCCCCAGCGCTTGCACCGCCTGCACCCAGCGCGCGTGGATGCGCGCATCGATGGTGCCGGCGTCGCTTTCGATCAGGCAGCCGCCGCGTTCGACGGTGGGCGCGCTGACCAGCCGCGCGCCGCGTGCATCCAGCGCATCGGCCGCGCCGAGGTTGATCAGTGCGTGGTCTTCCGGGTTCACGTGCACGGTGATCGTGCGTGCGCTCATCAGCACCGCGTTCACGGCATCCTGCGCCACCTGCACCACCAGCTCGGGCCGCACGCCGAGTTCGCTGCGCACCACCTGGCGCGCCAGCTGCGTGGCGATGCGGGCCACGCTGGCGGCGATCTGCTGTTCCAGCGTGCCGAGTTCATGATCGAAGTTCTGCATCACGCGGCCGAACTGGCCGGCCAGCTGCTGCGCAAAACTCTGCTTGAAGCTTTCCAGGGCGACCAGGCCGTCGCGGTAGCCGTCGCGGTAGCCCTCTTGCCGCGCGGCATGGATCTGGGCTTGCCACTGCTCGGCCACCGCTTCATTGTTCACTGGCTCGGGCTCCACCGCCGCACGCACTGGCGGCGCGTTGGACCCGTTGTCGCCGAAGGAGTTGGGCGCCCAGCTGGCAAAACCCTGCAATTCCTCGCGCGGAATGAAGCGCGTGTAGACCGTACCGGCGCGCGAATTCGGCGGCGGCGGCACCTGCCGCGGACCGTTGGGTTTAGAGGAACTCATCGGCGCCTCCGCTGGCCAACTGGATCTGGCCTTCGTCGACCAGGCGACGCACGGTCTTCAGCATTTCCTTCTGCTCCGCTTCGACTTCCGAAACCCGCACCGGACCGCGCGATTCCAGGTCTTCGCGCAGCGTTTCGGCGGCGCGGGTGGACATGTTGCGGAAGATCTTCTCGCGCATTTCCGGCGTCGCGCCCTTCAGCGCGATGACCAGCGATTCGCTCTGCACTTCCTTCAGCAGCGCCTGCACACCCTTGTCGTCGAGCTTGTTCAGGTCGTCGAAGGTGAACATGTTGTCCATGATCTTCTGGGCCAGGTCGTTGTCGGCCTCGCGGATGAAATCCAGCACCGAGGTCTCGATCGAGGTGCCCAGCAGGTTGATGATTTCGGCCGCGGTCTTGACGCCGCCCAGCGAGGCCTTGCGCAGCTTCTCGCCGCCGGCCAGCACCTTGCTCATCACCTCGTTCAGGTCCTTCAGCGCCGAGGGCTGGATGCCGTCCAGCGTGGCGATGCGCACCAGCACCTCGTTGCGCTGGCGTTCGCCGAAGGCCTTGATCACCGAGCTGCTCTGGTCGAAGTCCAGGTGCACCAGGATCGCGGCGACGATCTGCGGGTGTTCGTTGCGCAGCAGCTCGGCCACCGAGCCGGCGTCCATCCACTTCAGGCTTTCGATGCCGGTGACGTCGCTGCCTTGCAGGATGCGGTCGATCAGCAGGTTGGCCTTGTCGTCGCCCAGCGCCTTGCGCAGCACGGCCTTGACGTATTCGTCGGTGTCGGCCACCAGCGTGTGCTGCTCTGAAGCCACGTGGGTGAACTTGTCCATCACGTCCTGCATCTTCTCGCGCGAGACGACCTTCAGCTTGGCGATGGTCTCGCCCAGGCGCTGCACTTCCTTGGGCGCCAGGTGCTTGAAGACCTCGGAGGCCTCTTCTTCGCCGAGCGACATCAGCAGGATGGCGGCGTTTTCCAGCCCTTTGTCATCCACGATGGGATCTCCCGCGGGGAACGTGCTGGATTCTGGGGGTCACGGTGCGGTTCATGCAACCTCGCCGCTGACCCAGTTTCGGACAATGTTGGCCACCGCAGCGGGGTTGTCGCGGGCCAGCAGGCGGGCGCCTTCGAGCTGGCGGTTGGTCTTGGGTTGTTCCAGGATCAGCGGCTCTTCGATCACCGGCTCGGGCAGCTTCATCGTGTCGTCGACCAAGGCTTCCAGCACCTTGGGCGCGGGCGGCGGCACGATCTGGCGCAGCGCCGGCCGCACCACCGCGAACACCAGCATCAGCGCCACGGCCGTCAGGCCTGCCGGCACCGCACTGGCGCGCACCAGGTCGACGAGCCAGGGCTGCTTCCACATCGGCACTTCATCGATCTTGGGCGCGGCTTCGACGCGGAAGGGGATGTTCACCACCTTCACCGAGTCGCCGCGGTCCTTGTTGAAGCCGATGCTTTCCCGCACCAGGGACGTGAGCTTGTCGAGTTCTTCGGGCGTTAGTGCCGTGCTGGTGGTCTTGCCCTTGGCATCGGTGCTGCCGCGGTGGTTCACCAGCACCGCGGCGTTGATGCGCTTGATCGCGCCGACCGCCTGGCGCTTCATGCTGACGGTCTTGTCGACTTCGTAGTTGACGGTGTTTTCCTTGCGCCCATTGCCGCCGGCCGAACCCGTCTGCGCGGCCTGCAGCGGCGACGCGGCGCCTTGCAGCGGCGCGGCTGCCGCCGTCGGCGGCTGGTTGCTGGCGGCACCGGGCACGCCGCTGGGCGTGGCGGTGGCGGCGTTGGAGGCTTCGGCGCTGCGCGAGCTGCGGATCGTCGCTTCGCCAGCCTGGTTCGGCTTGAACTCTTCGGTGGTCGATTCGAGCTGGTTGAAATCCATCTCGGCGGTGACGGTGGCGCGCAGGTTGTCGCGGCCGAGTGCCGGCTCGAGGATCTCGATCACGCGCTTCAGGTAGCTGGCTTCCACCTGCTGCAAGTACTGCAGCTGCTGCGTGTCCAGGCCCTGGTGGCCAGCCTCGGGCGGGGCCGACAGCAGCGAGGAGTTCTGGTCGACGATGCTGACCGCCTTGACCGACAGGTCCGGCACCGAGGACGACACCAGGTGCACGATGCCGGCAACCTGCGCACGGTCCAGCGTGCGGCCCGGGTGCAGCGTCAGCATCACCGAGGCGCTGGGCTTCTGCTGTTCGCGGAAGAAGCCGTTCTGCGACGGCAGCGCCAGGTGCACGCGCGCGGTTTGCACCGCCGAGATCGAGGTGATCGAGCGCACCAGTTCGCCTTCCAGCGCCCGTTGCAGATTGGTGCGCTCCTGCAGCTGGCTCTGGCCGAAGCGTGCGTTGTCCATCAGCTCGAAGCCGGCGGTGGTGCCCTTGGGCAGGCCGGCCTGCGCCAGCTTCAGGCGCAGCTCGGGGATCATCTCGGCCGGTACCATCAGCGTGGTGCCGTCGCCGGCGGCCTTGTACGGCACCTTCAAGGTGGCGAGCTGGCTGATCACCGCGCCGGCATCCTTTTCCGACAGGTTCGGGTACAGCGGCGCCAGGTTGCCGTTGCCGTTCCACAGGAACAGCGAGACCAGCACGGCGACCAGGCCGGCCAGGCCCAGCGCCAGCATCATCTTGGCGCGCGCCGGCATCGCGGCGAAGCGGGACATCGCGCCGCCGGTGCCTTCAGCCGCCACGCGCTCGGCAGCGGCGTTGTTCGGGGTGATCGGTGTGACGTTGGCGTCCATGGGGGGCAGGGCTTCCGGGCGAAGCGGCAAAGGGGGCTTCGAATGCAGCAGATTGTTCGTTAGCGGCGGCCCCGACCAAGGCGCAAACAACCCGCATTTCGGGCTTCAGTTCCCGCCATCGCGGCCGATCGGGGCCCCTAAAGTAAAGCCCGTGGACAAGCCGTTCGCATTGCCGTCTGCACCACCATGGACCTGAAACTCAAGCCCTTCGACTTTGCACAAGCCGTCGCTCGCGCCGGCTTGCGGCCGGATGGCATGCCTATCGGCAGCGTCGGCGGCTCGGGCGCGGCAGGTGCGGCATCCAAGACCAGTGCCACGCCAGAGGCCAGCTTCCAGAGCGCAATGACCCAGGCCTTGCGCCAGGTCAGCGATGCGCAGAACGAAGCCTCCGCGCTGCAGCAGGAGTTCCAGCTCGGCAACTCATCGGTGAGCCTGGAAGAGACCATGGTGTCGGCCGAAAAGGCCCGCCTGGGCTTCACCGCCGCCATCTCGGTGCGCAACCGGCTGGTGCAGGCCTACTCCGAGATCATGAACATGCAGGTGTAGCCGGCGCCGGCCCGCGTTGGCGGCTGAGGCCGCGGCGCGCCGGAGGCTCATCGTCGCGCATTGACCTGCCAGGTCATCGACACCCTGTCGTGGCGGCCCGAACATGGCTGCAACGCAACAAGGAGTGAAAGATGAACGGCATCGACCTCGTCCCCCTGGCCGTGGGCCACATGATCGGCCTGGGCGCCATCGGCTCGTGCATCGGCATCGGTGTGCTGGGCGCCAAATTCCTCGAAGGCTCGGCGCGTCAGCCCGAGTTGATGGACAAACTGCAGGGCAAAGTCTTCCTGCTCGCCGGCATCACCGACGGTGCCTTCATCATCGCCACCGGCATCGGGCTTTGGTTCTCGACGGCCAACCCCTTCAAGAATTGACCCACCCCGTGCTGGTTGGCGATGCTCAGCAGGGCGGCAGGTCGGGGAAGCCGCCCTCGGGCGCGCAGACGCTGGCGCGGCCGAGGCGGGTCATCTTCACCTGCAGCACATCGCCTTGGCTGGAGACCAGGCGCACGCGGGCCAGCGGCTTCAGGCCGGTGCCGCTGCTGCCGTCGAAATCCATCGCTTCGGCGGTGCTGATGACCACGCCCGGGTGTTCGCTGGCCGAGACGCGCTTGAGCACGGCGGCGTTGCCGGTCGTGGAGCAGCTCGCCGCTGGATCCAGCGTGATGCCGTAGCACCACTGCTTGCCCGGCTCGAAATTGACGCGCAAGGCCGCGCCGCGGCGGGTGGCTTCGTGGCGCGCCTCGCCGAGGTCGGCCACCAGGTGGTTGGCGGCGGCCTTGACGCGGTTGCGCGCCAGCCAGGCGCCGAACGAGGGCGCGGCCAGCGAGCTCAGGATGGCCACGATGGCCAGGCCGATCATCAGCTCCAGCAGCGTCAGGCCACGGGTGCGGAGGTGTTTCTTGTTCATGCGTTCCAGCAGCGGGCGCTGGGTTCCTGGTGGCTCAGCGCGCCTTCGATGCGCAGCGTGAGGGTGGTGCAATCCTTGTCGCGCAGCTGCTCGCCCACGGCCTGGGCCACCAGCTCATAGGCTTGCGGCCCGTGGCTGTGCAGCACGATCCGGTAGTGGCCGCGCGGGCTGGTGTCGGCGGCACCGGGCAGCTGGCTCAATTGCTCGGCATAGCGGCCGTGTTCGCCGCGGTACTGTTCCTGCGCCAGCTGGATGCGCTGCAGGCTCTGCGGCGCTTCGATGCGGTGGCTGCGCAGCTGCTGCGCGCGGAAGCTGGGCAGGGCGACGGCAACGAGCACGCCCGAGACCGCCAGCGCGACAGCGCACTCGACGAGGCCGAATCCGCGGGTCCGAGACAAGGTCTTGTGTTGTGTTCCCATGCTGGCTTCAGCCCAAGGACAGCAGGCGCCGGCGCTTCTGCGTCTGGTCGATGTAGCGCTGCAGCGCGCGCTCGGCGGCTGCATCCAGCTTCACCAGTTCGCAGCCCAGGCGCACGCCGCGGGCGTTCGGGTGGATCGAGCTGATGTGGTGCACGTGCAGCGTGGTGCTCAGGCGGGTGTCCGGGTCCAGCTCCATGCGCACGGCATGCAATGTCAGGCCCGGCTGCAGCGGCGGCATGTCATCGGGCATCAGCAGGGCACAGCCGCCGATGCTGACGTCCAGCACACGCAGCGAAAGCTGGATATCCGGCAGCGCCGGGTGGCGCAGCAGCGCCACCGGTGCGCTGCGTTCCAGCGTGCGCACGCGGTAGGCCTGGCGGCGCTGGAAGCGGTAGACGCGGCGTGGCATCGCGGCCTGCAGCGCGCAGGTCTTGGCGCCGCGCACCAGCATCAGGTGGTGCAGGTCGAATTGCAGCTTCACCGCTTCGAGGTAGCTCACCGCGGTGACTTCGTTGGATTCGATCAGCCGCTGCAGTTGCGGGCTATCGCCATCCGCCTGGAAGGCCAGTCGCTGGCTGGCCGAGTCCACCGTCCACAGCGCGGTGCTCAGGCTGGTGCCCTCGGGCGAGCTCAGGTTCACCGGCGTGCTGCCGTCCATCAGCTGACGCATCAGCGCCGCGATCTCGCGCGGCGACTCGAGGCGGAACGCCGCAAACGGGTCCAGCCCGCTGGCGTCGTCCATCGGCGCGGGTTGGGTGTCCAGGAAAGCCATGGCGTTCTGCCCTCGGGTAGGCGGTCAGTGCAGGGTCTTGGGCTTGCCGGCCATCAGGTGGTCCAGGTCGTCCAGCCAGGGCTCGGCCAGGTGCCGGATCTCGGCATCGTTGACCAGGATGCGCTTCATGATGCGCGACTTCAGCTGGCTCTCTTCAGAGCTCAGGTTGTTGCCGCGCGCGGCGTTCTTCAGCTGGCTGATCAGCAGCACACAAGCCCCTTCGAGCTTGATGACGTGATCCCAGTTGCCCGCGCGGGCGGCGTCGAGCATGTCGGCGCTGGCCTTTTCAATGGCCTCGTAGTAGTTCAGTAGGCTGCTGTTCATGATGATCTGTGCTCGCCAGAGGAATCAGAAGTGGGCCTGGGCATCGGCGCTGTTGCCGATGGCGGTCCAGGCGTCGCGCAGCGGCGTCATCAGGCCGATGCATTCATCAAGGCCTTTTTCGTCGTTGCGCAAGTTGGCCTGCGTCAGGCGCAGGCAGACATAGGCGTACAGGTCGGCCAGGTCCACCGCCAGCTTGCCGCCGGCGGTGAGGTTGAGACCGGCCTTCAGGCCTTCGTCGACGATGCGCACGGCCTGGCCGATGGCCACACCCTTGGCCTGCACATCGCCGGCACGCATGGCGCCGCGGGTGCGAGCCACGGCGGCGAAGAAACCCTCGAACAGCAGGGCGATGAGACGGTGAGAGGAGGCCTCGCTCACGGTGGTTTGCACGCCCACCTGGTGGTAGGCGCCGACGAAATGCCTGGCGCGTTGAGCGTGAGCGGTGTTCGGCGCAATGGACATGGTGGTCTGGGTGTGAGGATGACGTTGGTTGTACCCAGGTTATCGGTCGGCCTTCCGGGCACTTGAGCCGCTTGACGGGCCCGTGTTACCCGCTGTTTCTGCGGATTGGCCGGGGACTTCCGG
>NZ_DATILJ010000084.1:0-118783 GCF_035476535.1 Aquabacterium sp. | reverse complement strand
GCTCGTCCGCCGCCTGCGCGTCACGTCCCACACCTTTCACTTCGAGGGCGAGCGCCTGCGCATCGTCAGCGCGCGTGATTGGGCGGTGTTGCGTGGCAGCGATGACGAACGTTTCCAGGTCGTGCCACAAGCGCAGGCCCGGCAGCTGATGATCCGCCTGGCGGCCTCGCCCGCGCTGTCGGCCGACGAAGCCCAGGCCATCGCGGAAGCGGTGCCGCTGCTGCCCGAGGTCTGGCGGCCGGCGCAGGCCACCGGCGGCATGCTGCTCATCCACATCGTCGAGGCGACGCTGAACCTGCGCAGTGCAGGCGGCGCCGAGGCCGCCACGCCGTCCCAGTTGGCCGGCAAGCAGGAGGAGGAAGACCACTGGATCCAGATCACGCTGGTCGACGACCAGGATCTGCCGGTGCCCGACCAGGCCTACAAGATCGAATTGCCCGGCGGCGAGATTCGCGAGGGCCGGCTGGACGCGCAGGGCCTGGCCTACATCGGCGGCCTGAAGGTCGGCGGCACGTGCAAGGTGTGTTTCCCGCAGATCGATGCCAAGGAATGGCGCGCCGCCTGACTAGCGCCCTGCGCCATCGCGGCGAGCGAGACGCCGCTCCATCAACTCGAACAGCCCTTCCAGCAGCAAGGCCAGCAAGGCCGCCGGCACGGCGCCGGCCAGCAGCAGCGCCTTGTCGTTCAAGGCCAGCCCGGTGACGATGCGCTCGCCATAACCGCCGGCGCCGATGAAGGCGGCGATCGTCGCGGTGCCGACCGAGATCGTCGCGGCAGTGCGGATGCCGGCCACGATCACCGGCAGCGCCAGCGGCAGTTCCACCGTGCGCAGGCGTTGGCGCGGCGTCAGCCCGAGCGCCTGCGCCGCGAGCTTCAGCCCCGCCGGCACCTCTGCCAGGCCAGTGCAGGTGTTGCGCATGATCGGCAGCAGCGCATACAGCGTCAGCGCCACCAGGGCCGGGCCGGTACCGATGCGCCCGAGCAGCGAGATCAGCACCGCCAGCATCGCCAGCGACGGCACGGTCTGCAGCACGCCGGTGAGGCCCAGTACCAGCGCACGCGCGCGGGCATGCGCGGCCACCGCGGTGGCCAGCGGCACGCCCAACACCACCGCCAGCAGCACCGCGGCGAAGACCAGGCCCAGGTGCTGGCCGGTCAGCCGCAGCAGATCCGGCCCCCACAGCTTGGCCCAGAAGCCACGTGCCGCATCGGCCTGCGCGCCGCTGCCGGCCAGGTGCTCGCGGGCGATCACGTCGAAGGCCACACCCTGTAGTTCGGCACGGGCGTTCATCGCGATCATGCGTGGCTCGTCGATGCTGCCGCGCAGCCGCTGCAGTGCGGCCCAGGCCGCCGGAAAGCGCTGCGGCAGGTCCAGCCGGTACAGCAGCACCGCGTCATATCTCGGAAAGTACGCAACATCGTCCTGCAGCACGCGCAGGCCCAGGTGGTCGATCTTGGCGTCGGTGGTGTAGATGTCGATCACGTCCACCTGGCCGCCGGCAATCGCGTCGTAGGCCAGCCCATGGTCCAGCCCGGTCGGTTGCTGCGGGAGGCCGTAGCGTTGCGCCAGGCCTTTCCAGCCGTCGGCGCGGCCGATGAATTCATTGCTCAGGCCCAGCCGCAGTGCCGGCTGGCGCGCCAGGTCGGACAGTTTCTGAATGCCCAGGCGCTGCGCCACGTCGGCCCGCATCGCCAGTGCATAGCCGTCGTTGAAGCCCAGCGGCACGTCGACACCCAGGCCCAGCGGCCGCAACTGCGCCTGCAGCGTCGCCAGTGTCGCAGGCTGGCTGTTCTTCAGAATTTCCAGCGCGATGGTGCCGGTGTACTCGGCATATACGTCGATGCTGCCGCTGCGCAGCGCTTCGTAGACGATGGCCGTGTTGCCCAGGCCTTGCCTCACCTCCACCGGTGCATGCAGCTGCGCGGTTTGCGCCAGCACCTGGGCCAGGATGTAAGACTCGGTAAAGCGCTTCGAGCCGATGCGCAGCGGCCCCTCGGCGCGGGCCGGCCCCACGGCCGCCAGCAAACAGGCGGCCAGCAGGCACAGCGCAAGCACCAGGGCAGACCCCGGGGCAGGCAGGCGGCGAAGGCAGTGGTCCGGCAGCACGCGGGCAGCTTAACGGATGCATTGGCCCAAATAGACTTCGCCTTTCTCACGCTCTACCATCTGCCGTCTGCACACACGCAAGGAGTACCCCATGAAGATCATCCCGTCCCGGTTGCTGGTTGTGGCCGCTGTTGCCTTGCTCGGTGCCTGTAGCAGCACGCCGGAGGCCACCCAGGCGCCGGTGGCCACCGCAACGCCGACACCCACGACCACGCCGCCGGTGGCCACGCCCTCCACGGCCCAGCCCCAGCCGGTGGCCACCTCGCCGGTGCGCCCGGTGGTGTTGGCGGCGCACCTGGATCCGAACAACAGCATTGCCAGCAACCGCAGCGTGTTCTTCGAGTTCGACGACGACGCCATCAAGCAGAGCGACATGTCGCTGATCGAGCGGCATGCCAAGTACCTGTCGACGAACCAGGCGCTGGCCATCAAGATCGAAGGCAACACCGACGAGCGCGGTAGCACCGAATACAACCTGGCGCTGGGCCAGCGCCGCGCGCAATCGGTGCTGCGGGCCTTGAAGATCTACGGCGTGCCGGAAACGCGCATGGAAGCCGTCAGCTGGGGCGAAGAGCGCCCCCGGGCCGCCGGCCACGATGAATCGGCCTGGGCGCAGAACCGCCGCGCCGACCTGGCCTATCCCAGTCGGTAGGCCTTGCCGACAACACCGCGGCGCCAGGACATCAGCGAACCCGTCGCGCGGGTGTTGCGGCGGTTTCGGGTTGTCCTCAATGCCGTCAAGACGCATTTCCAGCAGGTCGAGAAACGCGCCGGCATAGGCGGCGCCCAGGTCTGGGCGCTGAGCGTGATCCGCGAGCAGCCGGGCCTGGGCGTCAACGACCTGGCCCGGGCGATGGGCGTGCACCAGTCCACCGCCAGCAACCTGGTGAAGGCGCTGGTGGCGTTGCACCTGATCTCGGCCCGCAAGGAAGGCGCTGACCGGCGCACGGTGCAGCTGCGCATGCTGCCTGCCGGCACGCGCGTGCTGCGCAAAGTGCCGGGACCGTTTCATGGCGCGCTGCCCGACGCCCTGGCGCGGCTGGACCAGAAGATGCTCGTCCGACTGGACAAGGACCTGGCCGTGCTGGTCAAGGCCCTGGCGCCGGACGGGCTGGCGGGCGGTGTGCCGCTCGCCCGGGACTCACTGCCACACCGCGCCGGCTGAACAGAGCGCCCCACCGCACCGTGGCCGGCCAGTGCACCCGGGAACGCCGTTTGCCCTGCCACGACGCCGTGACCGTGGGGAGGCGGAGGGCTGCGACATCGGCATCGTGAACCTTTTACTTCCAGACTCGTCCGACCAACGGACAGTCACTGCATTTGTTCAAATCTAACAAGGAGAAGCGGTGCACCGATTCGATACTGGGCCTTGTGTTCGAGGCTCTTGCATTGACGGGTCATGGCATTGAAGACCATCCGCCTGCAGCTGCGGTTCCTGCTGCCGCTGCTGGCCACGCTGGTCGGTGCGTCCTACCTGGCTGTGCCGCTGATGGACCAGGTCACGCTGCGCTGGTTCAGCCGTGACCTCAACAGCCGGGGCATGCTGCTGACCAATGCGCTGTCCGATTCAGTGGCCGAAGCGCTGGCCAGTGGCCGCACGGCCAAGCTGCGCACACTGTTCGATCGCACGGCCCAGGACGAGCGTTTGTTCGCCATCGGCCTGTGCAGCCCCGACGGCCAGTTGCTGCAAAGCACCGACCGCTTCCCGGCCAGCCTGTCTTGCGATGCCGCGATCGATCTGGCGCGGCTGCCGGAGCCGCGCCTGTCGCTGCCGGGCGGGCCGGTGCATGTGGGCGTGCAGTCGATCATGGGCCATGCCCCGGCGCCAGCCACCGCGGCCGAAGGCGGCCCCTTGACCAGCGGCCCGCCCGACCTGGCCGATGTGCCAGCCAGCACCTCGCTGCCGCTGCTGCCCGCGGGGGCCCGACCGGCGCCCACCGGCCCGATGCTGGCAGGCCAGCTGGTGCTGCTGCACGACATGAGCTTCATCGACCGGCGCAGCCAGGACACGCGGCGCTACCTGATCGGCCTGATCACCGCGCTGGGCCTGGTGATCGCGGTGATCACGATGGCCGTGGCCCAGCTCAGCTGGCGCGGCTGGGTCAAGGGTGTGCAGGCCATCATGCGGGGCGAAGGCCTGCTCAGCCCGCTGCTGCCGCCGCCGGAGCTGGCACCGTTTGCCGACGACCTGCGCGCCCGCCTGCGCGACCTGGAAGACGAGTACCGCCGCGCCCAGGGCCCCGAGGCCGAATGGACCGCCGACCGCCTGCGCTCCCTGCTGAACAGCCAGCTCAGCGGCGACCAGGTGATCGTGGTCTCCAACCGCGAGCCCTACATCCACGAGCGCGACAAGGCCGGCCAGCTGATCGTCAAGCAACCCGCCAGCGGCCTGGTGACGGCGGTGGAGCCGGTGATGCGTGCCTGCTCCGGCACCTGGGTGGCGCATGGCAGCGGCGGCGCCGACCGGGAGGCCGTCGATGCCTCCGACCGCGTGCTGGTGCCGCCCGGTCACGACGACTACTGGCTGCGCCGCATCTGGCTCACGGCCGAGGAAGAACAGGGTTATTACTATGGCTTCGCCAACGAAGGCATGTGGCCACTGTGCCACGTGGCCCATGTGCGGCCGGTGTTCCGCGAGTCCGACTGGGAGGCCTACCGCAAAGTCAACCAGCGTTTCGCCGACGCAGTGATCGCCGAGGCGCGCAGCGAAGACCCGGTGGTGCTGGTGCAGGACTACCACTTTGCGCTGCTGCCGGCGATGATCCGCGAAAAGCTGCCGCAAGCCACCATCCTGACCTTCTGGCACATCCCCTGGCCGAATCCCGAATCCTTCGGCATCTGCCCCTGGCGCCGCGAGATCCTGACCGGCATGCTGGGCAGCACCATCCTGGGCTTCCACACCCGTTTCCACTGCAAGAACTTCATCGAGACGGTGGACCGCTACCTCGAGGCGCGCATCGAACACGAACATTCGACGATCGCCTTCCACGAAAAGGAAACGCTGGTCGAGAGCTACCCGATCTCGATCGAATGGCCGCCCGCGGCCGAAACCAGCGCCTGGGCGCCGGTGGCCGAATGCCGCCGCCGGGTGATTGAACGCCTGGGCCTGCCGCCGGACGTCTGCCTGGCCGTGGGGGTGGACCGCTTCGACTACACCAAGGGCATTCTCGAGCGCCTGAATGCGGTGGAACGGCTGCTGGAAAAGTGGCCGGACTGGATCGGCCGCTTCGTCTTCGTGCAGGTGGCCGCCCCCACCCGCAGTTCGCTCGACGAGTACCGCAGCTTCCAGGAGCGCGTGCAACGGGTGACGGAGCGCATCAACCAGCGTTTCGGCCGGGCCGGATACCAGCCGGTGCACCTGCTGGCGCAGCACCATGAGCATGATGCGGTGATGGAGTTGCTGCGCGCCGCCAATGTCTGCGTGGTGACCAGCCTGCACGATGGCATGAACCTGGTGTGCAAGGAGTTCGTCGCCGCGCGGGACGACTTGCAGGGCGTGCTGGTGCTGAGCCGCTTTGCCGGCGCCGCGCGTGAACTGTCTGAAGCCTTGATCGTGAACCCGTACCACGTGGAAGAAACCGCCGATGCGCTGAACCGCGCGGCCACCATGCCGGCCGGTGAGCAGCGTGAACGCATGGCCAGCCTGCGCAGCACCGTGCGGGAGTTCAACGTCTTCCGCTGGGCCGGCCGCATGCTGGCCGATGCCGGCCGCTGGCGCCTGCGCGCCCGCATCGAGGCCCGCGTGCGGCGCCACGCCGGCTGAAAGCCAGAACGATGCGGCACCTGTTCAGCGACGAAGGCCATGCGCAACTGGCCACCGCCCTGCGCAGCAACCCGCTGATGGCCTTCGACTTCGACGGCACGCTGGCCCCCATCGTCGCGCGCCCCGACGACGCGCAGATTCCAGCGTTGGTCGCCGAGCGGCTGCGCGCGGTGGCCAAGGTGCTACCGGTGGCCATCATCACCGGCCGCGCGATCGACGACGTGCGCCTGCGCCTGGGCTTCGAGCCGCACTACGTGGTGGGCAACCACGGCGGCGAGGACGATGCCGACCCACGTGGCAGCGTGGCGCGCATGGAGGCGCTGAACGGCGTGCGCCTGCAACTGCAGGCGCGCAGCACGGCGCTCACCGCCTGCGGCATCGTGATCGAGGACAAGCGGCAGTCCATCGCGCTGCACTACCGCCTGTCGCACATCCGCAAGCAGGCCCGCGCGCTGATCGAGGCAGTGCTGGCGCCGTACGGCAGCACGCTGCACGTCTTTCCCGGCAAGATGGTGGTCAACGTCACCGCGCTGCATGCTCCCCACAAGGGCGATGCGATGCGCAAGCTGGTGGACCGCAGTGGCGCCGGCTGCGCCTTGTTCGCCGGCGACGATGTCAACGACGAGCCGGTCTTCGTGATTGCGCCGCCCAGTTGGATCACGGTGCGCGTGGGCCGCAGCACGACGCCGACGCTGGCCCGCTTCTACATCGAAGGCCACGAAGAGGTGGCGCTGATGCTCGAGCGCATCGTGCTGCTGCTGGCGGCGCAATCTACCGGCTGATGCCGCCCGCGAGGCCGACCGCGAGGCCGTGTGTGGCCTAGCGTGTCACAGGAGCGGGCGCAGCTTGCGGCACCGGGCCGACGGTGCGCGTGACGATCTCCTTGATCACGCCACCGCCCTCCACCGAGCCACTGGTCTGCCCTTCACCACGCGCCAGACGTTCGCAATCCGGCCGGTCCTCGACCGACTGGCGCTGGCAGCGCAACAGCGCATTACGCTCCAGCGTGCGGGCATCCCCGCTGTCGAGCCCACCGCGGCGCGCTTCGACCAAGGCAGCGCCGGCCTCGCGCAGGCAGGTGGCGCGGTCCTGGTGCGTGCGGCCGGCCAGACAGTTGGCACGGTCCTCGCGGTACACCGCCTCGGGCGAGCCGGGCAAGGGCGACTTGGCCGCTTGCACAGGGGACAACAAGGTCAGGGCCGTTGCGGCGGCGGCGCAGCAGCGCAGCGTCAACATCATGCGGTTGTTCATGGGGAATCTCCGGTTCAAGTGCCTCAGATCCAGGGGCGGCACCATGGACTCACCTTAGGCACGGCAAGCGGCCACGGCCATCGGTGGCCATCCCGCTTGGGGGTAGGCATTGACCTACCCGTGGCGTCTCCTTCCTGCTGCCCTACAAGCGGACGGCAGCTTGTCTGATGGGCGCTGCAGGGGTGGCTTTTTAGACTGGCCGCATCGGATGACCCTGCCCCCCACAAGAGGAATCCCCCATGACAGCCACCTTGCAACACAATCCGCCTGAAACGCGGCAACTGGCCAAGCTGGTCGACGGCAAGCGCATCGTGATGCTCACCACTTTCTCGCCCGACGGGCGGCTGCAGAGCAAGCCGATGACGGTGCTCGCCTTCGACGATGAAGGCTGCTTCTGGTTCTACGTCGAGCACGATGCACAGGACGGCGCTGCCGCGCAGCGCTACCACCGCGTGAACCTGGCCTTCAGCGACGAGAGCGTTTCCACTTTCATTTCGGTACCCGGTCACGGCGAACTGGTGCATGAGCGCGAACGCATCCACGCACTGTGGACGCCGCTGGCCAAGCCCTGGTTCCCCGACGGCCCGGATTCGCCGCGGCTGGCCTTGCTGAAGGTCACGCCCGACGGCGCCGAGTACTGGGACGCACCGAACAGCCGTTTCATTCGCGGCCTGGCGATCGCCGCGTCCATCGTCAGCGGCCAGCCCATCGGCGTTGGCGAACATGAGGTGCTACCGCCGAACCCGCGGCCGGCTGCCACCTGAGCCCTTCCTACCACCCCACTGCAAAGGAAACACCCATGAGCACCATGAGCAAGACAGCCCTGACCCCCACCGACGAAAGTATCGACCAGGCTGCCGATAGTGCCGCGAGCAAGGCCACCGGTGTGATCCAGTCGACCAAACGGGTCGCCAATGTGGCGCTGGACAGCCTGCAAACCAGCGTGGACGATCTGCGCCAGGCGGTGCCCAGTGCCTTCAGCCATGCCGCTGCGCAAGTCGAAGATCTGACGCGGCGCGGC
The DNA here is from genome assembly GCF_035476535.1 of Aquabacterium sp. Taxonomy (GTDB): domain Bacteria; phylum Pseudomonadota; class Gammaproteobacteria; order Burkholderiales; family Burkholderiaceae_C; genus Pseudaquabacterium. The sequence continues at coordinate 110,641 of NZ_DATILJ010000084.1, read as the reverse complement.
ATCGAGCGGGCCCGTGCGACGTCGACCCAGGTGCGCGAGAAAGTCAGCGAGACCGGCGAACGCACGGTCAGCTACATCAAGGACGAGCCCATCAAGTCCGTGCTGATTGCCGCCGCCGCGGGCGCCGCGATGGCTGCGCTGATCGGCTGGCTGGCCCGTTCACGCACGCGCGATTGAGTTGCCCCGCCCGCAGCGCCGCATCATGATCCATCCGCTGTTCAGGCTGCTGGCCACCCAGCCCGAGGTCTTGGCCGAGCACTTGGGCGCTTATGCCCAGCTGGCATCGGCCGAGGTGAGCGAAGCCGCGCTGGCAGTGCGCGCGCGGGCCGTCTTCATGATGGCGATGGTGCTGTTCATCCTGCTGGGCCTGGGCCTGGGTGGTGTGGCCCTGCTGCTGCTGGCGGCCTTGCCGATTTCCGTCATGCCGGCGCCCTGGCTGCTGGCGGTGGTGCCTTTGACGCCGCTGGCCTTGGCGGTGGGCTGCTGGGCCGCCTTGCAGCAGCGGCCTCTGGCCCGTTCGTTTGCGCAGTTGCGCGAGCAGATGGCGGCGGACGCCGCCCTGCTGCGCGAAGCCGGCCAGCGCTGAGATGGCCGACCCCGCAGCGCCAGGGCCGGCGGCCTTGTCTTCGCCGCTGCACGGGACACCCCCATCGGACGTCGAGCAGGCCCTGGCCCGACTGCAGGCCTCACGCCTGCAGTTGCGCCACGCGCTGGTGCCGGCGGCCCGAAGCGAAGCCGCCGGGAATGCCGGCGCGTCCCCCTTGCCAAGGCGCCTGCGTGCCCTTCTGCGCTGCTGGCGGCAGCGGCTGCGCCAATCGCCGGTGGCGGCGACCTTGATGGGCTCAGCACAGGCCTGGTGGTGGCAGCAGCCCTGGCGCGAACCCGCTGAAGCCGCCGCTGCCGAACTGCGGGGCGCGATCGGCCCGGTGGTGCGGCGCCACCCCGTGGCCGCCGTGCTGCTCGCCGGCGTGGCCGGTGCCGCCCTGATGGCCTGGCGCCCGTGGCGCTGGCCGGTGGTGGCGCGCCAGTTCAGCCCGCTGCCGCGCCGTGTGGGGCGCTGGCTGATGGCCCAGTTCGCACAGCCGGCCGTGCAGTCGGTGCTGGGCGGGCTGCTGATGTCCTGGCTGGGGCGGGCTGCCAATGCGCCGCCGCCATCACCCTCGCCATCCCCGCCGGCCGCACCGGCCGCACCGGAGCCGCCAGCCGCGGCTGCCCCGACGGCCGATGCACCGGCACCCGAAATTCACCCTGCCTGAGTCTGGCGCACCGCGTGCGGCCCGTCCTAACATCGTGGCATTCACTTCCGGTGAAGACCATGGCCCCTCCCCTGTTCCACCGCCCGGGTCCGGATCCTGATCCGGGCCCGCAGCCGATCGAGCCGCCGGATCCCGGCTCGCGCCCGGACCGCCCGCGCGAGCCGCACGATCCGGACGACCCCGAGCCGCAGCATCCGACAGAGCCGCCGCAGCGCTGTTGACGCCGAACCACGCCCCTACACCCGAACACTTCGCCTCAACAGCGCTTGACGATGACCCGCCAGCTCCTGCGCACGATCTGCCGAACGCTCATCGGCGTGCTGCTGTTCGCGCAGCTGGCGGTTTCGGCCTACGCCTGCCCCGGCGTGTCATCTGCGCCGGGCCTGCAGAAGGCCATGGCCACGGCGGCCGACGGCAACTCGGCCAACACCGACGCGGCGATGAACGGTCCACAAGCCATTGCCTGTGCCGACATGGCCATGCCGATGGACCCGGACTTCGCCAACCTCTGCGCCGAGCATTGCCGCCAGGGCCAGCAAAGCGATCAGGCCGCGACGCTGACGGTGCCGGCAGCGCTGCTGACCGCGCTCTACATCACCGCACCAGCCCCCGAGCCCCTCGTTGCGCCGCGCCCTGCGGCTGCCACACCGAGTGCACTGGCCGCGGCCTCGCCGCCGCTGGCCATCCTGCACTGCTGCTTCCGAACCTGATCGTCCAGACGACGCTGCGCTGACGGCCCTGCGGGTCGATTCGGCGCATCGCCCGTGCCCGACCGCGCCGCGGGGCAGAGGCCCATGGCAGCGGACCGGGCCGGCACACGGCCCCCGTTCCGTCGCCTGGAGTCGTCATCATGGTCCCAGTCTCAATGCCGCCCCTGGCCTGCCTGGTGCTGGCCGGCTGCATGCTGTTCAGTGCCGCCAGCCACGGACAAGCAGCGCTGACACTCGATCAGGCGCTGCGCGCCGCGCAGGATCGATCGCATCAACTCGCTGCCCTGCACGCTGCCGCCGCGGCCGCGCGCGAGATGGCGGTGGCCGCCGGCCAGCGCCCCGATCCCACGCTGCGGGTCGGCCTCAACAACCTGCCCGTCGATGGCCCGGACCGGTTCAGCGTCACCCGCGACTTCATGACCATGCGCTCGGTGGCAGCGATGCAGGAGCTCACCGGCCGCGACAAGCTCAGCGCGCGATCGGCACGCTTCGAGCGCGAGGCCGAGGCCGCCGAGGCGGCTCGGGCGCAGGCGCTGGCCACTCTGCGGCGCGAGACCGCGATGGCCTGGCTGGACCGCCACTTCCAGGAGCAGATGCTCGACCTGCTGCGGGCGCTGCGGGCGGAGGCCGGCCTGCAGATCGAGGCCGCCGAGGCGGCCTACCGCGGTGGGCGTGGCGGGCAGGCCGATGTCTTTGCCGCGCGCTCGGCCGTCGCGCTGATCGACGACCGCCTCCGGCAGACCGAAGGGCAGCTGGCTGTGGCCAAGACCCGGCTCGCGCGCTGGGTTGGCGACGAGGCCCGGCAGGCGCTGGGCGCGGCGCCCTCGCTGGCCGCGATTCGCCTGGACGAGGGCCGCGTCGAATCGCAGTTGGCGCAGCAGCCCGAGATCGTGATGCTGCTCAAGCAGGAGGAGATCGCCCGCGCCGAGGCCGACATCGCGCAGCGCAACAAGCGCCCGGACTGGAGCGTCGAGCTGATGCTCAGCCAGCGGGGCCCGGCCTACTCGAACATGGTCTCGGTGAATGTCTCGCTCCCTTTGCCCGTGGATCCGAAGAACCGGCAGGACCGCGAGCTCGCCGCCCGGCTCGCACGGGTCGAGCAGGCCCGCGCCCAGCGCGAAGAAGCGACGCGCGCGCATGGCGCAGAGATCCGCGGCTGGCTGCAGGCATGGCGCAGCGACAGGAACCGCCTGGCCCACTACGACGGCAGCCTGATCCCGCTCGCCGCCGAGCGCACACGCGCCGCGCTGGCGGCCTACCGCGGCGGCGGCGGCCCGCTCGCTGCCGTGCTCGAAGCCCGACGCATCGAGATCGACACACGCCTGGACCGCCTGCGCCTGGAGATGGACGCAGCCGCGCTGTGGGCCCGGCTCGAAACCCTGGTTCCACCGGGGCACGACACGGCAGCGCCACAGCGCCCCGCCCAGCCCACGGAGCAATGACCATGAACACCCAGACCCTCGCGCGCATCGTGATCGCGGCCGCACTCCTGGCCACACTCCTGGCCGCCGGCGCCTACGGCCTCTACCGCCTCGGCCTGCAGCGCGGCATGGGCATGAGTACGCCATCGGCCGCAGGCGCCGGCATGCAAGCTGGCGATGTCGACCCGTCAACGGGCAAGAAGGTCTTGTACTACCACGACCCCATGGTGCCGGGCACCCGCTTCGACAAGCCCGGCAAGTCGCCGTTCATGGACATGATGCTGGTGCCGGTCTACGCGGATGGCGGCGGCGACAGCAGCCAGGTGAGCATCAGCCCCCGTGTCCAGCAGAACCTCGGCCTGCGCACCGCGCCGGTGGTCGAAGGCATGCTGGCGCCGCCGCTGGCCGCCGTCGGCAGCATCGCCTTCAACGAACGCGACCAGGTCATCGTGCAGGCCCGCGCGGCAGGCTATGTCGAGCGGCTGCATGTGCGTGCCACGCTCGACCGGGTGGCCCCGGGCCAGGCCCTGGCGGAGCTGTATGTGCCGGACTGGATCGCCGCGCAGGAAGAGTTCCTGTCGGTGCGGCGCATGCAGGGCAGCGATCTCGCTTCCCTCGTCGATGGCGCGCGCCAGCGCATGCGCCAGGTCGGCATGGACGAGGCGCAGATCGCACGGGTCGACAGCAGCGGCCGCCTGCAGGCCCGCTTCACGCTGCGGACGCCGATCGGCGGCGTGGTCACCGAACTGATGGTCCGCGAAGGCATGACGGTGGCGCCCGGCGCCACGCTGTTTCGCATCAACGGGCTGTCCACGGTGTGGGCCCATGCCGAAGTGCCCGAGAGCCAGTCGGCGCTGCTGCGCCCGGGCGCGAAGGTGCAGGCCAGGAGCGCCGCCGCACCGGGCACGACGTTCGAAGGCCGGGTTCAAGCCATCCTGCCCGAGGTCAATCCGGGCACGCGCACCGTGAAGGCCCGGCTCGAACTGGCCAACCCCCACGGCAGCCTGGTGCCGGGCATGTTCGTGCAGATGCAGCTCATCGACGCGCAGGTCCGCAAGGCGCTGCTGGTGCCCACCGAGGCGGTCATCCAGACCGGCAGGCGCGCCGTCGTGATAGTGGCCGAAGAGAACGGCCGCTTCCGCCCCGTGGATGTCGAGACCGGCATCGAGAGCGGCGGCCAGACGGAGATCAAGCGCGGTTTGCACGCCGGCCAACGGATCGTGGTCTCGTCGCAGTTCCTGATCGACTCGGAGGCCAGCTTGAAGGCTGTCGAGGCCCGCTTGAATCCGCCGCCTGGGCCGGCAGCGTCCGCGGCCTCCGGGAGCAAGCCATGATCGCCGCGCTGATCCGCTGGTCGATCGCCAACCGCCTCCTGGTGTTGCTGGCCACGGCAATGCTCGGCGCCTGGGGCGTGTACGCGGTGCAGCGCACGCCGCTGGACGCCTTGCCCGACCTGTCGGACGTGCAGGTGATCATCCGCACCAGCTACCCGGGCCAGGCCCCGCGCATCGTCGAGAACCAGATCACCTACCCGATGACGACGACGATGTTGTCGGTGCCGGGCGCGAAGACGGTGCGCGGCTACTCCTTCTTCGGCGACTCCTTCGTCTACGTGCTGTTCGCCGACGGCACCGACCTGTACTGGGCCCGCTCACGCGTGCTGGAGTCCTTGAACCAGGTGCAGGCCCGGCTGCCGCCCGGGGCCCGGGCCACGCTGGGGCCGGACGCCACCGGCGTCGGCTGGATCTACCAGTACGCGCTGATCGATCGCAGCGGCACCCATGACATCGGGCAGCTGCGCGCCCTGCAGGACTGGTTCCTGAAGTTCGAGTTGAAGACGGTGCCGAACGTCGCCGAGGTGGCCTCGGTCGGCGGCATGGTGCGCCAGTACCAGATCGTGCTCGACCCGGACAAGCTGGCGGCCTACGGCATCGCGCACGGCCAGGTGGTCGACGCGATCCGGAAGTCGAACCAGGAGGCCGGTGCGTCGGTGCTGGAACTCGGCGAGGCCGAGTACATGGTGCGGGCCTCGGGCTACCTGCAATCGCTGGACGACTTCCGCCAGATCCCCCTGTTCAGCGCGGCGGCCGGCGTGTCGGTGCCGAATGTTGTCGTGAGATTGGGCGACGTGGCCCGCGTCCAGATCGGCCCCGAGATGCGCCGCGGCATCGGCGAACTCGACGGCGAAGGCGAGGCCACCGGCGGCGTGATCGTGATGCGCTCCGGCCAGAACGCGCTGGAGACCATCGCTGCCGTCAAGGCCAAGCTGAAGGCCCTGCAGGCCAGCCTGCCCCGAGGCGTGGAGATCGTGCCGGTCTACGACCGTTCCGGCCTGATCGAGCGGGCCGTGAACAACCTCGGCCGCAAGCTGATCGAGGAGTTCATCGTCGTCGCGCTGGTGTGCTGGCTCTTCCTGTTCCACCTGCGCTCGGCGTTCGTGGCCATCGTCTCGCTGCCGCTGGGCATCCTGGTGGCCTTCATCGTGATGCACTACCAGGGCGTGAACGCGAACATCATGTCCCTGGGCGGCATCGCCATCGCGATCGGTGCGATGGTCGACGCGGCCGTGGTGATGATCGAGAACGCGCACAAGCACCTGGAGCGCTGGCGCCACGACCACCCCGATCAAACGCTGGCAGGCGCAGCCCACTGGCGGGTGATCGGCGATGCCGCGGCCGAGGTCGGACCGGCGCTGTTCTTCTCGCTGCTGATCATCACGCTGTCGTTCATTCCGGTGTTCACGCTGGAGGCGCAGGAAGGCCGGCTCTTTTCACCCCTCGCGTTCACGAAGACCTACGCGATGGCCGCGGCCGCCGGCTTGTCGGTCACGCTGATCCCGGTGCTGATGGGCCTGCTGATCCGGGGGCGTGTGCCCGCCGAAAAGACCAACCCGCTGAATCGCCTGCTGATCGCGGCCTACCGTCCGCTGCTGAACCAGGTGCTGCGTGCGCCGAAGGCGACGCTGCTGATCGCCACCCTGGCGCTGCTGCTGAGCCTGTGGCCGCTGCAGCACATCGGAGCTGAGTTCATGCCGCGTCTCGATGAAGGCGACCTGCTGTACATGCCCTCGGCGCTGCCGGGCTTGTCGGCGGGCAAGGCGGCCGAACTGCTGCAGCAGACGGATCGCCTGATCAAGACCGTGCCCGAGGTCGCCAGCGTCTATGGCAAGGCCGGCCGAGCCGAGACCGCCACCGACCCGGCGCCGATGGAGATGTTCGAGACCACGATCCAGTTCAAGCCCAGGGACCAGTGGCGGCCCGGCATGACGCAGGACGGATTGGTCGACGAACTCGATCGCATCGTCCAGGTGCCGGGCCTGGCCAACCTCTGGGTGCCGCCGATCCGCAACCGCATCGACATGCTGGCCACCGGCATCAAGAGCCCCGTCGGCGTCAAGGTGGCGGGCACCGAGCTCGCGGTGATCGACCGCATCAGCCACCAGATCGAGCAGGCGCTGAAGGCCGTGCCGGGGGTCAGCAGCGCGCTTGCCGAGCGCCTGGTGGGCGGCCGCTATGTCGACGTGAACATCCGCCGCGATGCCGCGGCGCGCTTCGGCCTGACCATCGCCGATGTGCAGTCGGTCATCAGCGCGGCAGTGGGCGGCGACAACATCGGCGAGACGGTGGAGGGCCTGCAGCGCTTCCCGATCAACCTGCGCTACCCCCGGGAGATGCGCGATTCGCTGGCGGCGCTGCGCGTGCTGCCCATCGTCACCGAGAAGGGCGCGCGGCTGCTGCTCTCCGACGTGGCGGACATCCGCATCACCGACGGGCCGCCGATGCTGCGCAGCGAGAACGCGCGGCTGTCGGGCTGGGTCTACGTGGACATCCGCGGCCGCGACCTGAAGTCCGCAGTGCAGGACATGCAGCGCGCGGTGGCCGGCCAGGTGGTCTTGCCGCCGGGCTACTCGATCTCGTGGTCGGGCCAGTTCGAATTCCTCGAGCGCGCCACCGCGAAGCTGAAGCTGGTGGTGCCCTTCACGCTGCTGATCATCTTCGTGCTGCTCTACCTCAGCTTCCAACGTGTCGACGAGGCGCTGCTGATCGTGGCCACCCTGCCCTTCGCGCTGATCGGCGGCATCTGGCTGCTGTACCTGCTGGGCTACAACCTGTCGGTGGCGGGCGTGGTCGGCTTCATCGCGCTGGCCGGCGTGTCGGCCGAGTTCGGCGTGATCATGCTGCTGTACCTGAAGCAGGCCTGGGAGCTTCGCACCCTGCAGGGCACGACCAGCACGGCCGATCTGCTCGACGCCATCCGCGATGGCGCCGTGCTGCGCGTGCGGCCGAAGGCCATGACGGTGGCGGTGATCCTGGCGGGCCTGCTCCCGATCATGGGGGGCGCCGGCACCGGCTCGGAGGTGATGCAGCGCATCGCCGCGCCGATGGTCGGCGGCATGATCACCGCGCCGCTGCTGTCGATGTTCGTGATCCCGGCGGCCTACCTGCTGATGCGGCGCCGGCGTGAACCACCGGGCTTGACCCTGCCATGATGGCAAGCTTGACACTGAAGCGGCGATGCGCGACGTTCCCATCAAGCTTCCCGTCAACCCGGAGCACGACGATGATCACTTTCCAAGTCAAGGACATGAGTTGCGGCCACTGCGTCAGCGTCATCACGCAGGCGGTGATGGCGGCCGATCCGCAGGCCCAGGTGCAGATCGACCTGGCCACGCACCGCGTATCCATCGAGCCCGCGGCCGCTGATGCCGCCGCGCTGCGCGAGGCGATTGCGGAAGCCGGCTACACGCCCGTGCCGGTCTGAGTTTCAGCGGCCGGCAGCCGGCTGATGTGCGCCGCCAGCGCTGCGATCTGCGCGGGCGCCAGGCTGTGCGCGGGCACGACACGCCGACCGGCCCAACGCCTGAAGTGCACGGCCTGCGATCGTGCATAGGCCGGGTCGTAGTGCCGCGTGGCCAGGGCCTCGAACAGCGCCGGCAAGTCATGCGCCAGGGCCTGCGCCTGCCAGGCGGCCACACTGTCCTTGCCGTGCAGTTCCTTCAGCTGCCCCAGCTGCTCGGCCAGCCATTCGGGCCGGTCGCCGAGGTAGGCGTAGTCGCGCAGCAGGTACTCGACCCGCGCCGGCACGCCGGCCTGGATCTCGACGCAGGCACTGTCGCGCATGCGCTCGATCAGCGCCACCGGCACCGACAGGCGGCCGATGCGGCGGCTCTCGCCTTCCACGTACAGCGGCCGCTGCAGATCGATGCCCTCCAAGACCGCTGCGATGCTGGTCTCGAAACGCGTCTGCGACGGCTGCGGCCGGTCCGGCAGCGCGCCGAGCAAGGATCCCTTGTGGCAGGCCAACCCCTCCAGGTCCAGCACCTGCTCGCCCTGCGCCGCCAGCGCCTGCAGCACGGCGGTCTTGGCGCTGCCGGTGGCGCCGCAGATCACCACCAGCGGCAACTGCGGCGCCACGCGGTCGATCAGGTCGATGACATGGCGGCGCCAGCTCTTGTAGCCGCCGGCCAGCTGTTGCGCATCCCAGCCGACCAGGCGCAGCCACTGCGTCATCGAGCCGCTGCGCAGGCCGCCGCGCCAGCAGTAGACCAGCGGCTTCCAGCGCTCGGGTTTGTCGGCGAACTGCTCGCGCAGGTGCCGCGCCAGGTTGGCCGCCACCATCGCACCGCCGACCCGCCGGGCGTAGAACGCGCCCTGCTGCTTGTACAGCGTGCCGACGATGCGGCGCTCGTCGTCGTCCAGCACCGGGCAGTTGATCGCACCGGGGATGTGGTCCAGCGCAAACTCGGCCGGCGAACGGGCGTCGATCAGCGTGTCGAAGGCGTGGCGGTCGGCCACGCGCACGGGCGCTTTCATGCCCACACCCGCGCCTTCATGCGCGCACGGCCAGCCCGGGCGCCCCAGCCTCGACGCGGCCGACCACCGCGGCCTGCGCGAACCCTTGCGCCTGGAAGATGCGCAGTACCTCGTCGGCGGCGCGCGGCGCGCAGCTGACCAGCAGTCCGCCGCTGGTCTGCGGGTCGGTCAGCAGGGCCTGCACCACCGCGGGTAGCTTGGCGTCCAGACTCACCTCGGCGCCATAACCGGCCCAGTTGCGCGCCGACGCGCCGGTGACGTTGCCGCCGGCGATCAGATCGATAACACCAGAAAGAAGCGGCACTGACGACCAGTCCAGCACCGCCCGCAGGCCCGCGCCGCGCGCCAGTTCCAGTGTGTGGCCGGCGAGGCCGAAGCCCGTCACGTCGGTCAGCGCATGCACGTCTGCCAGCTCCGCCAGGGCCATGCCAGGCGTGTTCAGCCGGGTCGTGGTGTCTATCAATTGCCGGTAGCCAGCCTCATCGAGCTGGCCCTTCTTCAGCGCCGCCGACAGCACGCCCACGCCCAGCGCCTTACCCAGGATCAGCACATCGCCGGCTCGCGCCGCGCTGTTGCGCCGCACGCGGTCCGGGTGCACGAGGCCCAGCACCACCAGGCCGTAGATCGGCTCGACCGAATCGATGGTGTGGCCGCCGGCGATCGGGATGCCCGCGCTGCGGCACACCGCTTCGCCACCACGCAGCACCTCGCCGATGAGCTCCACCGGCAGTGCATTGACCGGCATCGCCACCAGCGCCAGCGCCATGATCGGCCGGCCGCCCATCGCGTACACGTCGCTGATCGCATTGGTGGCGGCAATGCGGCCGAAGTCGAACGGGTCGTCGACGATGGGCATGAAGAAGTCGGTGGTGGCGATCAACGCCTGCTGGTCGTTGAGCCGGTACACCGCGGCGTCGTCGGCGGTTTCGATGCCAACCATCAACTCGGCCGGGATCAAGCCGCCGCCGCTGCGTTTCAGGATCTCCGACAAGACCCCGGGCGCGATCTTGCAGCCGCAGCCGCCGCCGTGGGAAAAACTGGTCAGTCGAAGGGGTGGGGATGCAGTGTCAGGCATGCGCCGATTGTGCGTCCAGCGCTTCGACCAGCGCACCCAGCCGGGCCTGCGGCGTATCGCGACGCCAGACCAGCAGCGTGCGCACGCGGCTGAACGGCCCGGTCATCGCATGCACGCCCAGGCGCGCGCGCTCGGCGTAGGCCTCGACCACCGAACGCGGCATCAGCGCCACGCCCATGCCGGCCACCGCGCAGCCCAGGATCGCGTGGTAGGAGGCCATCTCCACCATGCGCTGCGGCACCACGCGACCGCGCGCGCACCAGGCCTCCAGGCGCTGGCGGTGCGGGCAGCCGGGATGGAAGACCAGCAAGGTGCCGTTGACCAGGTCACGCGGCTTGTGCACCGGCGGATGGGTCAGGCTGGTGATGATGACCAGCGCCTCGTCGTAGATCGGCCGCGTCAGCAGTCGCGCATCGGCCACCGGCTCGGCCACCAGCGCCACATCCAGTTCACCGGCCAGCACCTGCGCCAGCATCTGCTGCGGGCTGCCGGTGTGCAGCTCCAGCTGCAGTTGCGGATGCTGGCGGTGCAGCTGAGACAGCGGCGCCGGCAGGCGCACGGCAGCCGTACTCTCCATCGCGCCCAGGCGCAGCACGCGCTGCGGCGCGCCGCCAGTCACGGCCTGCTTCGCTTCATCGGCCAGCGCCAGGATGCGATCGGCATAGTCCAGCAACAGCTTGCCGGCGGCCGACAGCTGCATGCGCCGGCCCTCGCGCGCGAACAGGGCCACGCCCAGCTCTTCTTCGAGCTTCTTCACGCGGGTGGTGATGTTGGACTGCACGCGGTGCAGCTGCTTGGCGGCGCGGGTCACGCCGCCGGCACTGACAACGGTGCGGAACACACTCAGGTCGACCAACTCCATGCATCTTCTCCCGGGAACGATCTGATCCTTATAAATCATTTTTCAGGATCGTTGCCGAGGCCTAGAGTTGCCTGCAGTGCAACCAGGAGAACTCACATGACCCCACCGTCCAACCCGCCGCTGCAATTGCTGCGGGCCGAGCCGCCGGCCACCGCGCTGGCGGTCTTGACCACCACCTTCGACACGCGGGATTCGTGGGCTGCCTACCATGCCGCGCGCCGCTGGCGCGCACGGGCCATCGGCACCCTGAGCCGGCGCGCCTGGCGCCAGGGCCGGCGCCGCCTGCGTGATCAAGCCGTCGCCGCCTGGCGCTGGCTTACTTGGGGGTTTCGCTCGGTGGAAGAGCAAGACCCGTTTCGATCTGCTTGACCTGCGGGCCGCCGTCGGGCAGGCCGCCGCCCTCGCCCTCCCAGGTTTGCAGCGCCCGTGTCTTGGCGTGCGACAGTTTCACGGCGCGGTGGTCTTGGGTCTTGCGCAGCGCCGTCCAGCCGACCAGGCCAGCAGCGGCAAGAACGATCCAGGTCAGAGGCGTGGGCATGGTGTGCTCCTAAGCGGCAGAGGCCACGCGGCGGCGGCGGTCCACCGCCTCGATGCGCAGCAATTGGCGGTATTTGGTGACAGTGCGCCGCGCGACGACCAGGCCCTGGCGGGCGAGTTGGCGCGCGATCTCGGCGTCGGACAGCGGGGCCGCCGGCGGCTCCGCGGCGATCATGTCCTGCACCAGGCCGCGGATCGCGGTGCCCGAACAGGCGCCGCCGCTGGCCGTGCTCATCGCCCGCGAGAAGAAGTACTTCAGCTCGAACACGCCCAGCGGCGTGGCCATGTACTTGTTGTTCGTCACGCGCGAGACGGTCGATTCATGCAGGCCCAGTTCTTCGGCGATCTCGCGCAGGCCCAGCGGCTTCATCGCCATCGCGCCGAACTCCAGGAAGTGTTTCTGCCGCCGCACGATGGCTTCAGTGACATCCAGGATCGTCGAGAAGCGCTGTTCGACATTGCGCAGCGTCCACTGCGCTTCCTGCAGGTGCTGCGCGAGTTCGGTGTTCTGTTCGGCCTCGCGGTCACCGGACTTGTCGCGCCGGCAGCGCTGGAACATCTCGGCGACGACCCGATTGAGCCGGACCTTGGGCACGATGGCCGGGTTCAGCTGCGCGGCCCACACGCCGCGCACCTTGCGCACGATGACATCGGGCACCACGTAGTTCAGCTGGCTGGAGCCCACGCGCCAGCCCGGGCGCGGCGCCAGGTGGCGGATGCGGTCGCAGACCTGCTCGATCTGCGCCGGCGTGCGGTGCAGCGCCCGGGCCATCGCCTGCACATCGCGCTCGGCCAGGCTCTGCAGGTGCTCGTCGATGATCAACTCGGCCAGCGCGCGCTCTTCCGGGCACTGAATCAGCGGCAGTTGCAGCCGCATGCATTCGCTGACGTCGCGCGCCGCGACGCCGGCCGGCTCCAGCGCCTGCACCCGTTGCAGGGCCAGTGCCATCTCTTCCATCGTCGCCGCCGGCCGCAGGTCGATGATGGCCAGCAGTTCGGAGAGCTCGCTGCGCAGGTAGCCGTCATCGTCCAGCGATTCGACGATCACCTGGGCCAGCAGCCGGTCGCGGTCGTTCAAGGGCTGGCCGGCCAGTTGCTCGTGCAGGTGCGCCGCCAGCGACGATTCCACCGCCACGTGATCGAGCGCGCTCAGGTCCTCGCCGGCGCTCTGCCGGCTGGCGGCATGGCCGTCGTTGAGCCAGAAGTCGCGGTCGCTTTCGCCATCGGCTGCTTCGCCCGACACGGTGTCGGCCGTGCTCGGCGACGGCGCGTCGCCGGTGCCGTCCGAATCACCGTCGTCGATGTCGAGAAACGGGTTGCGCCCCAGCGCGTCGTGCACCACCTGTGCAAAATCCATCGACGACAGCTGCAGCAAGCGCACTGCATGCTGCAGCCGCGGTGAGAAGGTTTGCTGCTGGCGCTGCTCGGCCTGCATGTCCATGGCCCCCATCGGGTACTCCTTTGCGATGTGCGATTGATGTCGAGGTCGAGGCTTCAGCGCGTCAGGAACTGGCGGCGCCGCCATCGGCCTCCGAAGGCGACGAGATGCTGCGCATCACGTCATCGACGTTGCTGGGCGTGCGTGTGGCCAGGTCGCCGAGAGAGACGATGCCGACCAGGTCGCGCTCGATGCTGATCACCGGCAGCCGGCGCACCTGGGCGTCGGCCATCACGCGCATCACTTCCTCGGTATCCTGGTCTTCGGTGCACCACTGCAACTCCTCGGTCATCACGTCCGATACGCAGCCGGCATCCGGCGCCAGGCCGGCTGCGGTGCCGCGGATCGTGATGTCGCGGTCCGTCACCATGCCGAGCAGGCGCGTGCCGTCGCACACCGGCAGCGAGCCCACGTTGAGCTGGTCCATCAGCTGCGCGGCGCGCTGCAGGCTTTCCTCGGGGCCGACCACCTGCACGTCAGTGCTCATGATTTCGGAAACGGTAGGCATTCGGGACTCCTTCGGGACTGTGCAAACGGACCGCGGCCTGCGCTGCGGGAGAGGGGTGATGAAGCCGGACTCAGCGCGGCGCTGTCTTCGGCGTGCCACCGGCCGGGGCAGCGGGTGCATCGGCGCGGCGGATCACGCTGATCCTGCCGTCGGCCTCCATGCGGGCCGTCTTCACGACATCCAGCGACTCGATGCCCTGCTCCCGCAACGAGGCCTTCACCTCGTCGATCGTGATCATTTCGCGCCGCAGGTTGGCGCGCAGCAGCTGCCCATTGCGCACCAGCATCAGCGGCGCCGGTTCGACCCAGCGGCGCACGGCCGGCCAGCGGTAGCTGGACCAGTCCAGCAGGTAGCTCCAGCCGGCGATGGTCAGCACCAGCAGCAGGCCATCGGCCAGCGACTGGGCGCCGCCGGTCATGGCGTTCTGCGAGGCGTCGGCGATCAGCACCAGCAGCAGGATGTCGGTGATGGCCAGCGAGCCGGTGTCGCGGTGCAGCACGAAGCGGAACAGCGCCCACAGGAAGCCGTACATCACCGTGCCGCGCAGCACGATCTCCAGCGGGTCGGCGCTGAAGTGCAGCAGGCTGGGCAGGCCGGCCATCACGGCGTGTTGTCAATGCCGAGACGCAATCAGCTCTTGCCGAACTGCGCCTTGGCCGAGTTGACACAGGCCACCTTGGCCTCGCCGGCCATCGCATCGCACTTGGCCAGGGCCACCTTGTAGTCGGCGTCGCGCTTGTCCTGGGCGGCGTCCTGGCGGGCATTGGCATCCACCTTGCTCACCTTGACATCGGCCTTGGCCTTGACTTCCGCGGCCTTGGCTTCCTTCTTGCACACGTCCTTGTCGTTGCCGGCCAGGTCGTCGCACTTTTCCTTGGCCACTTCATAGGCCGCTTCGGCCTTGGCCAGGGTCACTTTGCGCAAGTCATCGGCCTTGCCGGTGTGCTGATATTCGAGTTCCGCCTTGGCGATCTTTTCCTTGCCCTTGGCTTCTTCGGTGCAGACGTCCTTGGCGTTGGCGGAGAGTTGATCGCAGGCCTTCTTGTCGGTCTTGTAGGTCTCGCTGATGCGGTCCTTGGCCGCCTTGTAGTCGGCAGCGGGCATCTGGGCCTGCACCGCAGAAATGGCCAGCAAGCCGGCAGCGATGAGCGCTGCATGCAGAGGAGTGGTGGTGCGCATGGTCAAGTCCTTCATGTCGGTTGACGATGATTTGCCTCGAGGGCTTCGATCGCAGGATTTCAGTATGGGGAGGGGGTCTGGCCGGCAACAGCGGCAGACACCGCGCGCTGCCGTAGGGCAAGCCCTACGCCTGTTACGTCAGCAATTGCACATGCCCTTGCAAAGCCGCGGGCACGGCCGGCAACCCCAGAATCCGCCGCATGCCAAGACGCAAACACAACCCCTGGGCTCAGCTGTTCGGGCGCAGTGTCGCCCTGCTCACCGGCAACACCTTGCGCGCCGGCTCACGCATGGCGAAGCAGGCCCTGAAGCCCGCCGCCCAGCGCCGCGCGCCGCCGCCGGGTGCGGGCGACTGGCTGCCCGGCGTGGCGATCGGACCGGGCGGTGCACGGCGTTTCCGGCTCTACCGGCCGCCCGGCGTCAAGATCGGCGAGCGCCTGCCCTTGATGGTGATGCTGCATGGCTGCGGCCAGGACGCCAAGGGCTTTGCACTCAGCACCCGCATGAACAGCCTCGCCACGCGCGAGCGCTTCCTGGTGCTTTATCCCGAGCAGGACCGCCTGGCCAATGCCCAGGGCTGCTGGAACTGGTTCGACACCCGCTCGGGCCGCGCCTACGCCGAAGCAACGCTGATCCTGGCGGCCATCGACCAGGTGTGCCTGCTGTATCCGGCCGACCGGCAGCGCGTGGCCCTGGTGGGGCTGTCGGCCGGCGCGAGCATGGCCGCGCTGCTGGCCACGCGCCACCCCCAGCGGTTCAAGGCCGTGGTGATGCACTCGGGCGTGCCGCCGGGCAGCGCGCACTCGCCGATGTCGGCGCTGCGGGCCATGCACGGGCATCAGCGCGCCGCGCTGGCCCCCGTGTCGCGACCCCTGCTGCAGCCCGCGCCACAACCCCTGCTGCAAACCGCCACGCCCGGAGAGGGCTCGGCCTGGCCGCCGCTGCTGGTGATTCACGGCGCCGACGACACCGTGGTCTCGGCCAGCAACGGCGTCACCGCGGCCAAGGTCTGGGCCGATGCCACCGGTGCGCGGGCCATCAAGTCGCGCGTGGTGCAGCGCGGCCGCCGCCACGCCATGACGCTCACCGATTTCAAGCGCAAAGGCCGGACCGTTGTCACGCTGGCAGAGGTGGGCCGGCTGGGCCATGCCTGGAGCGGCGGCGCACTGAAACAGCCTTTCAGTGATGCGCTGGGACCGGACGCCACGCGCATGGCCTGGGCCTTTGCCCTCCGGCAGTTCGGCGCCTGAAGCGGCCTGTCGGGCCGCGTGTCGCTGAAGCGGCCCGTCGGGCCGCGTGTCGGACAGCCCCTACACAGCGACGCGCAGCGCGCCGATGTCTTCGCCCTTGGCCAGCGGTGAACATCGCCTGTGCCATTCGCCGGAGTCTCCATGAACTCGACACTCGTTTCGCCCGCCTTGCCGGACCGCTGGTCGGTTCTGGCGCGTTCAACGGATGTGCGCTGCATGGCCGTGGTCAGCCTGCTGTCGCTGGCCGTGCTGTTCTATTTCATCGCCACGCTGCACGAGGTGGTGGCCCGAGGCCCGTGGAAGCCCGTGGCGATTGAGCGCCCGGCACCCACGGTCGAGCAGATCGCCACCGTGGCGGCCGCCAGGCTCATCGACGACGGGCTGGGAGTGCCGCGATGAACGCACGCGCCCGGAACGCCGAACGGCTGGCAGGCCTGCCGGGCCGCTGGGCCCACATCCCCGAACCCGAGCCCGACACCGTGCCCCTGCCGCCGACGCCGCATACCCCCCCGTCGCCGGATGCACCGCCCGAGATCATCGATCCGCCTGAGCCCGGCCAGGAGATCCCGGTGCGCGAACCCGGCCTGTCCGACCCGTGGTGATGCCGTCATGAGCCACGCCCTGGTCGTCGACGACGACATCGACTCCGCGAACTCGCTGGCCGCGCTGATTGCCGGTCAGGAATTCACCGTGGCCTGCGCCCACACGCTGCGCGATGCCCGCCGGCAGATCGTGCTGCAACAACCCGACATCGTGCTGCTGGACCTGAAGCTGCCCGATGGCAGTGGCATGGACTTGTTCACCGATGCCTCGCTGATCGCCAACTCCGAGGTGGTGCTGATCACCGGCCACGCCAGCATCGAAACCTCGATCCAGGCACTGCGCCTGGGCGCGGCCGACTACCTGATCAAGCCGGTGAACCTGCGCCAGCTGCAGGGCGTGCTGTCGCGCTTCATGAAGCCGGCGGCACTGCAGGCCGAGTTCGCCGACCTCAGCGCCACGGTGGCCAAGAGCGGCCGCTTCGGCCACCTGTGGGGGCGCGCGCCGTCCATGCAGCGGGTCTACGAGCAGATCGCCCGCGTCGCCGGCACCGGCGTGACGGTGTTCATCACCGGCGAAAGCGGCTCCGGCAAGGAAGTCGTGGCGCAGACCGTGCACGACCTGTCTCGCCGGCGCAAGCAGCCCTTCCTGGCGGTCAATTGCGGCGCGGTGTCGCCGACCCTGATCGAGAGCGAGATCTTCGGCCACGAGCGCGGCAGCTTCACCGGCGCCGAACGCCAGCACCAGGGCTACTTCGAGCGTGCCGCCGGCGGCACGCTGTTCCTCGACGAGATCACCGAGATGCCGCAGGCGCTGCAGGTCAAGCTGCTGCGCGTGCTGGAAACCGGCCGCTTCATGCGCGTGGGCTCGACGCAGAACCTGGAAGCCGACGTGCGCGTCATCGCCGCGACCAACCGCGACCCCCAGGAGGCCGTGGCCTCGGGCAAGCTGCGCGAGGACCTGATGTACCGGCTGAATGTCTTCCCGATCGAGTTGCCGCCGCTGCGCGATCGGCTGGACGACGTGCCGCTGCTGGCCGCGCACTTCCTGACCGGCATCGGCGAACAGGAAGGCCGGAGCAAGCGCCTGACGGCTGACGCGCTGGCGCAGTTGGCAGCCTACCCCTGGCCCGGCAACGTGCGCGAGCTGCGCAATGCAGTGCAGCGCGCCTACGTCATGGCCGTGGGCGACGAGATCGATGCGCAGTGGCTGCCGCGGCCATCGGCGGCGGCGGCGGTTGAAGCCACGGTCAACACCGATGCCGCCGATGCCGGCCTGCACCTGCCGATCGGCACTTCGGTGGCCGAGGCCGAGCGCCGGCTGATCCTGGCCACCTTGCGCCACTACCACCACCACAAGGAACGCACCGCGGCCGTGCTCGGCATCAGCCTGAAGACGCTGTACAACCGGTTGAAGGAATACGCAGGCCCGACGGAGCCGGCTTCCTGAATCGGCCGGCCACGCTCAAGCCCTACCCTCCCGCCGCTGCCGCCTGTGATAAGCGGCCATCAGCGGCGTGGCCGACACGCCGTGCAGCACGATGGAGATCGCCACGCACCACAGCGTGGCGGCGATCAGCGTGGTGGCCAGTGGATCCGTCACGCCGTGCTGCAGCGCGTAGGCCAGGTAGAACAGGCTGCCGACGCCGCGGATGCCGAACCAGGCCACCAGCCGGCGCTGGCGGCGCGGCATGCTGCGTTCGCGCACCACCAGCAGCACCGACAGCGGCCGCAGCACCAGCACCAGCAGCAGCGCGAACAGCAGCACCGGCAGCGTGAACGGCACGCCGTTCAAGGCCACGCCGACGGCCATCACCGCCGAGGCCTCGACCAGGCGCTCGCAACGGCCGCCAAAGGCATGCAGGCGGGCGCGCAAACCGTCGCCGCTTTCCGGGCCGATGGGGATGGGCAGCAGCAAGGTGGCGCCGGCGGCAAAGGCCACGACAAAGGCCGAGGTGCCGGTGGCCCGCGCCAGGCCATAGGCCAGGGCCACGGTGCCGACATAGACCAGTTCATCCCACGACAAGCCTTGGTCGCGGCGCAGCCGGGACTGCAGCGCCAGGCCCAGCAGCGAACCCAGCGCCACGCCCAGCAGCAAGCCGCCGCCGATCGGCCAGGCCAGGTCGGTCCACCACCAGTGGCGCCCGTGCTCGCCCAGTGAATGCAGGCCCAGCAGGCCCAGGCCCAGCATCACCGCCGGCAATGCCGTGCCATCGTTCAAGCCACCTTCGGCACTGATGGCCAGGCGTACTGCATCCCGATCGGCATCGGAGCGGATCTGGACCTCCGAGGCCAGCACCGGATCGGTCGGTGCCAGGATGGCCGCCAGCAGCCAGGCAGCGGGCCAGGACAGCGCCAGCAGCCAGTGGCCGGCAGCGGCGGCCAGCACGATGGTGAGCACCATGCCGGGCCCGGCCAGCAGCCAGGCCACGCGCCAGGAGGCCAGCGTGGGCGGCACGCGCAGGCGCAGCCCCACCGCCACCAGCGACACCAGCACCGCGAATTCGGTGGCCACCGTCAGCGGCAAGGCGTGCTGCTGGATCAGCGCCGGTGACGGCCCGCCCAGCAGCGCACCGGCCAGGCCGCCGGCGGCGAGGTAGATCAACGCCGGCGTCAGCGGCAGCCGGCGCACCGGCCCCTCTGCCAGCGCCAGGGCCAGCAGCAGCGTTCCAAAGAGCAGCAGGCTGGCCGTGAGCACGGCACCTTAGTGCATGTGCCGCTGTTGGCCCTGGTGCGTCATGCGGCTGTTCGCCTCAGTGCATCACGCGGCCTTGGCCCGCTCTTGATTGCGCAGCGTGCGCATCTCGGCGTGGTTGCGCTGCACGCCGGCGTATTGCCGCTCGATCAGCGCCCGCAGGCTGGGCGGCAGGTCGTCCTGCAGCGCATCGCGATAACGCGCATTGGCCACGTCCTCGCCACGTTCGCATTCTTCCAGCAGCATGCGGTCGGTGTAGCCGGTCAGCGCGCCCTTCACGGCCACCCAGCCGCGGTGCAGCGTGGCGCCGGCGGTGCCGCCGTCCTCGGGGTTGCCGCCCAGTTCACCCACCACCACCCGCAGGTCGCTGGCGGCCTGGCGGCACTCGTCGGCGCGCAGGGCGAGCAGATCGCGCAGCTTGGCGTCGCTGGCACGTTCGGCGCAGGTGCGGAAGCCGAATTCACCGTCCTTGCAGGTTTCGATCAATCGGTTGACGCTGTCAATGATGTCGCGGTTGTCCATGAGAAATCCTTTCGGTGTCGAATGAGTCGGTGGAACCGACACCCCCAGGAGGTGGCAGATGGCGTGCCCGTGCCGGCGCCGGGACCCGGTGGCGGGGGCAGGCGGCCATGGCATCGCCTGCCGCAGTGTTTACCGGCCGGGCAGCGCGGCCGCGGGCTGCATCGCGCGCTGCAGCGCGGCCACCATGGCCTCGGGCGGGCACGGCTTGGCCAGCACCTCGAAATCATGCGCGCCACCCAGCGCGCTGGAATAGCCGCTGATCAGCAGCACCGGCAGCTGCGGTTGGCGGCGGCGCAATTCGTGCGCCAGCGCCAGGCCGTCCATCACCCCGGGCATCACCACATCGCTGAGCACCGCGTCGAAGGCCACCGCCGCCACGGCGCGCAGGGCTTCGTCGGCGCCGCTCACGCGCTGCACACGGCAGCCGAAGTCGGCCAGCAAGGCCTCGGTGATGGCGCCCAGATCCTCGTTGTCTTCGACCAGCAGCACCTGCCGGCCGGTCAGCGACGCGCCATCGGCAGCCACCCGGGCCGGCGCGGCCTCCACCTGGCCCTGGCCGGCGGGCAGCAGCAGCGAGACGGTGGTGCCCAGCCCCGGCGTGCTGGCCAGGCGTGCCGTGCCGCCGGCCTGCACGCAGAAGCCGCGCACCTGGGCCAGGCCCAGGCCGCTGCCCTTGCCGACGGGCTTGGTGGTGAAAAAAGGCTCGAAGACATGGCGGGCCGTCTCTTCGTCGATGCCGCTGCCGCTATCGCCGAAAGTGATCAGCACGAAGTCGCCGCTGGCCTCGCGCGGCAGGCCCTCCAGTTCGTCGGCGGCGGCGTTGCGGGCCTGCAGCTGCACCTCGCCGCCGCGTGGCATCGCATCACGCGCGTTGAGCGCCAGGTTGATCAGCGCCAGCTCCAGTTCGGCCGAATCCAGCGTCACCGCATGCGTGTCGGCGGCCACGCGGGCCTTGAACTGGATGCCCGAGCCCAGCACCGTGCGCATCAACTCGTTCAAGGACATCAGGTACTGCCGCAGGTCCAGCATTTGCGGCCGCACCGGTTTGCGGCCGGCAAAGCGCAGCAGGTGCTGCGTCAGCCGGTGGCCGACTTCCACGGCGCGCAGGATGGCGCCCAGGGGTGCGGCCAATGGTGCGGCCAGTGCATCGCCGGTGGCGCGCCGCTGGATCAGGTGCGCACTGTTGCTGACGACGCCCAGCAGGTTGTTGAAGTCGTGCGCCACGCCGCCGGTCAGGCGGCCCAGCGCTTCGATGCGCTGGCTCCGGCTGGCGCGCTGCTCGGCCTCGCGGGTGCGCTGCACCGCGTGTTCGACCTGCAGTTCCAGGTCGCCGCGGGCGTGCCGCAGGGTTTCGGAGGCCTCGGCCAGCGTGGCCAGCACCATGTCGCATTCGTCGATGCCGGTGGAGCGACGCTCCACCGCCTGGCCCTGCTGCAGCTGCCGCGCGGCCGCCTGCAGCGATTCGATCGGCCCGGATATGCGCCGCGACACCCACAGCGCCCCGGCCAATGCCAGCGCGATCAGCAGCACGGTGCAGATCACCACCTGCGGCACGGCGCTCTGGCCATCGAGCAGCGCGGCCATCCAGCCGACCGGCGGCACCTGGGCTTCGCGGGCCTCGGCGAGGGTGGTGGCGATGACCCACACCGCCGCGGCCAATGCCGGCAGCATCACCGACAGCACCAGCAGGATCAGGCGAATGCGGATCGACATGATCAGGCAGTATCGGCGAGATGAACGGCGACAAAGCGTCGGCCGCCGCTACAGGAAGTATTCGAGCCGCCGCGCCAGCAGGTCCTTGCACCGGTCCAGCCACGAGCGTTGGCCCCAGTTCGCCGGCTCCACCGCCACGGCCTGCGCCACGTCAGCGCAGAAGCTGCGTTCCAGCTGGTCGGCAAAACCGCTGTCCACCACCATCAGGTCGGCCTCGGCGTTGTGCACGAAGCGGCGCCAGTCGGTGTTGCTGGAGCCGACGCTGGCCCACACGCCGTCCACGACGCAGGTCTTGGCATGCAGCAGCGCATCGTGCCGTTCATGAATGCGCACGCCGGCGCGCAGCAACTGGCTGCAGGGCGAGCCGCCGGGCTGCAGCGGTGCCCAGCTGTCGCTGGACGCCGGCAGCAGCAGGTGCACCGCCACGCCCCGCCCGGCCGCGCGCATCAGGGCCCGCTGCAGGCGACGCGGCGGCACCTGATGGGCGCTGGTCAGCAGGATGCGATGGCGCGCGCTGTCGATGGCGCCCAGTAGCGCGCCGTAGTAGGGGTTGCGACGGCGGCCGGCATCGCAGGCCGCCACGCCGACCTGCTGGGTGCCCAGCTGCGGCAAGGGCGGAAAGTAGCGCGCCGGCGGCAAGGCTTCGCTCGCGAAGCGCTGCCAGTGGGCGACGAACAGCCGCTGCAGCCGCGCCACCACCGGGCCCTCGACCAGCGCGTGGGTGTCGCGCCAGGCGGCATCGCGACTGCGCGGCGCTGACGATCCCGCCGAGTGCACGGCCGCGAAGTTGACGCCGCCGATGAAGCCGATGCGGCCGTCGACGACCATCAGCTTGCGGTGGTCCCGCAGGTGCAGCGCATGGCTCAGCAGCGTGCTCAGGCGGCGCGCCGGGTTGTATTCGCACAGGCTGACTCCGGCCTCGCGCAGTGCGTCGAAGCACGGCGCCGAGCCGCGCATCGCGCTGACGCTGTCGAACAACAGGTTCACCTGCACACCGGCGCGGCAGCGTTCGATCAGGCGGCGGGCGAGCTCGGCGCCCGGCCCGTCGGGCTCGATGACGTAGCTCTCGATGTTGATGTGGTCGCGGGCCTGCGTGATGGCCCTGAACAGGGCGTCGCTGGCGGCCGGGCCGTCCAGCAGCAGGCGCACGCGGTTGCCGCCGAGCAGCGGCTCGCCCAGGCAGCGCACCAGCGTGCGTGCATGAAGCTGCAGCGCGGTGGAGGTGGCCGGGAACATTGCAAAGACCTCGGGCGTGGGAAGGGCTGCGGCAGCGCTTAGCGCGTGGCCCTGGCGCCGCCGGTCTGCGCAGCACGTTGCCGGATCTCGGCCAGCGCCGTGGCGCAGACCTCCATGTCGGTCTCGCCGAAGTCCAGCAGCGGCAACACCGCGGCCAGCGGGGACAGCAGCGCACCGAGTGCCGCCGCTGCCGCCACGCGCAGGCCGATGCGCTGGCTGTCCAGCTTGACCTGCGGCGCGGCGAAGCTGCCGTTCACGCGCACCGGCCCGCGCAAGGTCAGCGGCGAAAAGTCGTGCGGGCTGGCGTTGACCACCAGGGCCAGGCTCTCGTCGGCCAGCGACAGCGAACCGCCGATCATCAGCGTGGTGTCCGCCGTGTCCATCACCGCCACCTGGGGCGTCACGCGGCCGTCCTTCAGCGCCAGCTGGGCGACGGCGCAGCGCATCTGCAGCGGTTCGTCGCCGCGCAACAGCAGGCCCAGGCTCTCGGCCAGGTCGATGCCGGCCAGCTCCATCGTCAGGTGCGAGATGCGGCCCGCGCGCACCGACAGCTGTGTCGTGCCGTCCAGCGAGGCCAGCATGCGTGCGGTCGACCGGCCCTGGCCCTGCAGCCGGGCGTGACCGGCGAGCTGTCCGCTGACATAGGGCTGGCCACCGCCGCGCGGGTTCTTCAGCTTGACCAGCTGTTCGAGCCGCACGCCGGCCCAGCGCAGATCGGCCCGCCACTGCGGCGGCTCCTTGCCGGCATCGACCGACAGGTCACCGCGCACGTCCCCGCCCGCGCTGCTGGCCTGCAAGTCCTTCAGCGACAACACGCCGCCTTCGAGCCGCACCTGAACCTGCAGCGGCGACAGTGGGGCGATCAGCGCCGTGCCGACGTCGACCATGGCCAGCTTCACCTGCACGTCGGCAGACATCATGCGCAGCGAGGGCAGGTCCAGCTCGCGATGCGGCAGCACGCGCCCCGCCGGCCGGGGCGGCTTGGCCGCGGGCGGTGTGCCGGGCGCCGGGGCGCCGAAGGCCGGGCCCAGGTCCGGCAAGGCCAGGCGCGCGCCGGTGAGGCGACCGCTCAGATGGGGCACCGCCGGCGCGGTGTCGAATTTGAACTCGCCCGCCAGGCGCGACGAGCCCACCGACAAGGCCGCCAGCTGCACCTGCCAGAGCTTGTCGGACTTGCGCACGTGGCCGCTGGATTTGAAGGGCGCGGTGGTCGGCAGCGCCACCCGCAGCGGCTTGCCGACCGCCGACAGCGACGGGCCGGCCAGCTCGAAGCGGCCCTCCAGCCCGCCCAGGTGCAGCAGGTCGCGCACGCTGCCGTCCAGCGACAGCTGTGCCCGGCCCAGCTGCGCCTGCAGGCGCATCGGCACCGGCGGCGACCGGTCCGCGTCGTCGGCCAGCGGCAGCAGGCCGGCGGCGTGCAGTTCGGCCGTCAGCGGCTGGCCGCGCCAGTCGCCCCGCGCGGTGGCATGCAGCCCGGCCGGTTTTGCGGCGCCCGCTTGCGGCAAGCCTTCCTGGGTCTGCACCTGGGCGCTCAAGTGCAGTGCCATCAGCGCGTCGTCGACATGGATCCAGCCATCACGCAGGCTCAGTCGACCGATGCGCGGCACCGCCATCTCGGCCTGTCCGGCCGCCGCCGGCGCATCGGGCGGGCCGAACTGCCAGTTCGCGCGGCCGTCGGCGCTGCGCTGCAGGTTCAGCACCAGCCGGCCGACATCGAGCGACTGCACTTGCAGTGGCGCCACGTTGCGCCCCAGCGCCAGGCCCAGCAGGGTGTGCCAGTGCAAGACCAACTTCACCTGCCCGGCTTCGAGCAGCGGCGCATCGGCCGGCCGCCGCCCCGCGATGTGCAAATCCTCGCTGGCCATGCGCACGGGGCCCAGCAGTTGCAGCCCGAACTGCGGGCCGAAGGCGACCGAGCGCCCCAGCCGGTCCGACAGAAAGTGCTCCAGCGGCCGCTGCAGGAAAGGCCAGCGCGCCCATTCGCCGGCGAGCACGAGCACCAGCGGCACCGTCAGCGCGACCAAGCCGACCCACCAGCGGCGTGCGCGCAGCAGCATCAGCAAGCACCTCGTCTCATGCCCTCACCAGGGCAAGGCATGTGCCTGGACGATGCGCCGGGCTGGCGTGACCCTAGGCTAGGGCTTGACCGGAATCACCGTCGCCCGGTCCACCGCCACCGCGGTGATGCTGTTCTGCGGCGAGCCGTCGATCAAGCGGTCCGAATAGGTCAGGTAGACCAGCGTGTTGCGCTTGGCATCGACGATGCGCACGATGCGCAGCTTCTTGAACACCAGGGAGATGCGCTCGTTGAACACCTCTTCCTGCTGCGGCAGCGGCCCGCTGAAGCTGATCGGGCCGGACTGGCGGCAGGCGATCGAGGCCTCGGCCTTGTCCTCCGCCAGCCCCAGCCCGCCCTTGATGCCGCCGGTCTTGGCACGCGACACATGGCACGTCACGCCTGCCACGCGTGGGTCGTCATAAGCCTCGACGACGATCTTGTGATTGGGCCCGAGCAGGATGAAGGCGGTGCTGACCTCGCCGATCTGCTCGGCCCGGGCTGCCGGCGCCAGCAGCACCAACGTGCCGAACGTGAGGGCCCGCAGGCCGGCGGTGAGGGCCCACGGGCCAGGGTGTTTGCGCATGGTGCTATTTCCAGATCGATGTTGTTTCAGTGTCGGGCGCGCCGCGTGCGTGTCAGCAAGATCCCACACGCGAACCCGCTAAGCGCCGATAGGTTCGGCTGCGGAGGGATCCTAAGCTCACCACACCTCATCATCGTTGTCGAAAGGCACAGCATGAAAATCACCTCGCATCTGATCGCTTCACTGGTTACCGCAGCACTGGCCGGTCTGGCCCTCACAGGTTGCAACCGCACCGACGACGGCAAGACGGCCGGCCAGCAGTTGGATACGGCCATCGCCAAGACGGAAAACAAGGCTGCCGAAGTCAAGGCGGAAGCCAAGGCCGACATCAACGACGCCACCATCACCGCCAGTGTCAACGCCGAACTGGCCAAGGACGCCTCTCTGAGTGCGCTGCGCATCAACGTGGACACCAACCACGGCAACGTGTCGCTGCGCGGCACGGCACCTGACGCTGCCTCGAAGGACCGCGCGACGCAGCTGGCGTCGGCGGTGCAAGGCGTGTCGAACGTCGACAACCAGCTCATCGTGCGGCAGTGATCGTGCACGGGGCCGAGCCACTGCCGCCCGGCCCCGTATCCACGCAGAGGCCAACGCAGCCCGGCTGGGTCACCACGCTGGGCTTGCGCGCTTCTGCGTGGGTGTCCGATGCCCGGCGCACGCTGGGCTTCGTGGGTGATGTGTTGCTCGCCCTGGGCCGCCTGCTGCGCGGCCGCAGCATGATGCAGCGCAGCGACCTCGCCTGGCAGATCGAACAGACAGGCCCGCGCAGCCTGCCCATCGTCACCCTCACCTGTTTCCTGGTCGGCCTGATCCTCGCGTACATGGGCGCCGCGCAACTGCAGCGCTTCGGCGCGCAGATCTACATCGCCGATCTGGTGACGGTGGGCGTGGTGCGCGAAATCGCGGCGCTGATGACCGGCGTCATCCTGTCCGGCCGCATCGGTGCGGCCTTCGCGGCGCAGCTCGGCAGCATGCAGGCCAACGAGGAGATCGATGCCCTGCAGGCCATGGGCATCACGCCGATGGACTACCTGGTGCTGCCGCGCCTGCTGGCGATGGTGCTGGTGGCGCCGCTGCTCACCGCCTATGCCGCGCTGGTGGGCATGTTCGCGGGGCTGCTGGTGGCCGTGGGCATTTTCGGCGTGCAACCGGTCGAATACCTGCACAAGAGCCTGGATGCGTTGACGCTCACGCACCTGAACATCGGCCTGCTCAAGGGCACCGTGTACGCCGCGCTGGTGGCCCTGGCCGGCTGCCGCCAGGGCCTGTTCGCCGGCCGCAGCGCGCAGGCGGTGGGCGAGGCCACCACCGCCGCCGTGGTACAGGCGCTGGTGTGGATCGTGGTGGCCGCCTCCGCGCTGACGATCGCGTTCCAGCGCTTGGACTTGTGAACGCCGACCCCGCCCCTGCCGACGGACTGGTACAGGTCGAGCGCCTGACGCTGGCCTTCGGCCCGAAGGTGGTGCAGCACGACCTGGACTTCACGGTCCGCCGCGGCGAAGTCTTCGTCATCATGGGCGGCAGCGGCTGCGGCAAGAGCACGCTGCTGCGCCACATGATCGGCCTGCAGCGCCCGGCCGCTGGTTTTGTACGCTATGGCGAACAGGACCTGAACGCCTGCAGCGACGAAGCGCTGGCCGCGATACGCCGCAGCTTCGGCGTGGCCTTCCAGGCCGGTGCGCTGTGGAGCTCGATGACGGTGGGCGACAACGTGATGCTGCCGCTGCGCCTGTTCACCGACAAGTCCGCTGCGGCACAGGAACAGGTGGCGCGCGCCAAGCTCGCCCAGGTGGGGCTGGAGGCCAGCTTCGACACCCTGCCCGCCGATCTGAGCGGCGGAATGCGCAAACGCGCGGCGATTGCCCGGGCGATGGCGCTGGACCCGCCGCTGCTGTACCTGGACGAACCTTCGGCCGGGCTGGACCCGCTGAGCTCGGCGCAGCTCGACGAGTTGATCCTCGGCCTGTGCCGCCAGCACGGCAGCACGGTGGTGATGGTCACGCATGAACTGGAGAGCATCTTCGCGGTGGCCGACCGCGCGCTGTTCCTCGATGCCGGCCAGAAGACCATGACCGCGCTGGACACCCCCGCGGCGCTGCTCGACCATGGGCCCGAGCCGGTGCGCGCCTTCCTGCGGCGCACGCCGCGGCCCGGGGAGCATGCATGACCCGGCGCGCCAACCCCACGCTGATCGGCGCCTTTGTCGTCGGTGCCCTGGTGCTGGTGTTCGGCGCGGTGTTCCTGCTCACCGGCAACCAGCTGTTCGTGCGCAAGGAACGCGCGGTGATGCATTTCAGTGGCTCCACCTACGGCCTGCAGGTCGGCGCGCCGGTGGTGTTTCGCGGTGTGCGCATGGGCAGCGTGGTGTCCATCGGCGTGACCTACGACACCCGCAGCGACAGCTTCTCGATTCCCGTGGTGGCCGACCTGGAACGCGCGGTGATCCGCGATGTCGGCGGCAACACGCCTGCCAATGGCGATGATCTGCGCATCAAGGCGCTGGTCGATCGTGGCCTGCGCGCGCAGCTGTCGACGCAGAGCCTGCTCACCGGCCAGCTCTACATCGATCTCGACTTTCGGCCCGGCAAGCCGGCACGCACGCTCGGCTCCCTGGGCAAGGGCGTGGAGATCCCGACCGTCTCCACCACCATCCAGGACCTGAAGAACCAGCTCGATGGCCTGGATGTGCGCCAGCTGGTCGACGATGTGTCGGCCATCGCCGGCTCGGCCCGCGCGCTGGTGGCCGGGCCCGAGCTGAAGCAGGCGATGGCCGACCTGGCGCGGATCACCGGCTCGATCAAGCACCTGAGCGAGCGGCTGGACAAACGCATCGATCCGCTGGCCGATGCCGCCCAGGCCACGCTGGGCGCCACGCGCCAGGCGATGGACCGCGTCGGCACGGCCTCCGACCGGGTCAGCGGTACCGCCGGACGCGTCAGCGAGGCCAGTGATCGCGTCACCCAGGTGCTGGCGGCGGATTCGCCGCTGCTGCGCAGCATCCAGCAAGCCGCCGACGACCTGGCCCGCACCAGCCAGGCGCTGCGCCAGGCCACGGCCGACGATGCGCCGCTGCGCCAGAACCTCGAGCAGACGATGCACGACCTCTCGCGTGCCGCACGGGCTTTGCGCGAGCTGGCCGATACGCTGGACCGCCAGCCCGAGGTGTTGGTGCGCGGCCGGCCGGCCGCGCCATGAGCCACACAGCCGCACACAGCCGCACACAGCCACACAGGGGGCCTGATGAAGAAGACGCTGTCCGCCACGTTGACCCTTGCTGCCGCGCTGCTCGCCGGCTGCGCCGCCTCGCCGCCGGTGCGCCTGTACCAGCTGCGCGCAGAGCCGCCGGTGGCGATCGGCGTGCTGGCCATCCCGTCCGGCTGGACCTGGCAGCTGGCCGCCGTGCAACTGCCCGACTACCTGGACCGCGATGCCATCGTCGTGCCCTATGGCCAGGCCGGCCTGCAGGCCCACAGCAGCGATCGCTGGGCCGAACCCCTGCGCAGCAGCGTGCCGCGCCTGCTGCGCACCGACCTGGCCGCCTTGCTCGGCGAAGACCGCCTCTGGACCGCACCGCTGCCCGCCGGCGTGGTGGTGACGCGGCAGATCCGGCTGGAGCTGCTGGCCTTCGAGCCGCTGGCCGACCTGAGCGGCGTGCGGCTGCGCGCGCGCTGGTCGGTGCAGGACCCCAGCGGCGGCACGCCAGCGCGCAATGAAAGCGCCGAACTGGTGGCGCTGTCCGACGGCCGCGACGTCGACAGCTTGGTCAGCGCGCACCGGCTGGCGCTGTGGCGTCTGGCCGAGCGGCTGGCGGGCGTGCCGGCCACCGAGCCCACGCGCCGCGCTGGCCGCTGGTAAACCCCAGTGGCGAGCCCTGCGCTCAGCGCACATGCAGGACAAACCGCCGGTGCGCTTGTAGGCCAACGCTGACATGGCGATGCGCGCGCGTCCGGCCGACAGCGCGGGGCCCGGCTCCTACAGTGGCATCAACCTTCTTCGCAACGCTGATCAGCGCTGCCGACCTGCCCGAAAGCTCTTTGATGCCGCCCATGCTCTACCCCAGCCTGCTGTCCACCGGCTCCGGCCTGCTCGTCACGCTGCCCACCGCCAGCCGCGACACCCAGCGCCAGCGCGCGCTGCATGAGCATCGCCACAGCCTGCAGCGGCATGTGTTGCAGTGCCAGCAGGCGCGCAGCCGCTGGAACAGCCTGGGCTGCGCGGCAGAACTGATTCACAGCCTGCTGGCCCCCCGCTTCGTCACCACCGTCACCGTGGTGGCGGCGGCGCTGGCGCTCAGCGCCTACGGGATGTGAGTTGCGCGCGCACAGCCCAACGCCGCCAGGCCCTGGCCTGCTGGCGGCCAGCGCGGGGCCCATCGAGCCAGCCATCCGGTCTGAACTGTTCGGCCACGCCCGTTTCGAGCAGCATGGCCGCAGCCTCGCCCAGAGTCATGAAACGGCCGACGGCCGCCCGCCCCGCCATGGCTTCGTGCCACGCCTGGAAAACAACATGGCGGTGCTGCAGCAAGCCCGCACACTGCTCGAAGCCCGCGCGCGCGAAGGCCAGCCGCTCGGCCCTGCGGCCCACTGGCTGCTCGACAACGCCGCGCTGATCGACGAGCAGTTGCATGCCGTGCGGCAGCAGCTGCCACGCCGCTTCTTCAAGGAGTTGCCGGTGCTGCGCGATCCGCCGCTGGCCGGCCTGCCGCGCATCTACGGCGTGGCCTGGGCCTGGGTGGCGCACACCGACAGCGGCTTCGACGAACCGCTGCTGGAGGCCTACCTGGCCGCCTACCAGTCGGTGCGCGAACTGCGCCTGGCCGAGTTGTGGGCACTGCCGACCACGCTGCGCACCGTGCTGGTGGAGAACCTGCGCCGCCTGGCCGAGCGCACAGCCGCGACCCAGGCCGTGCGTGAGGCCGCGCACCGCTGGATCGACCAGCCGGATGGCGCACGCGACTTCGCCTCGCTGGAGCGTCTGGACGCCGAAGTGAGCGTGCGCGGCCTGGCGCCGGCCCTGGCGCTGCAGCTGCTGCAGCGCGAGGACGACCTGCCGATCGGTGACGCCACCCAGCTGCGCCAGTGGCTGGCGCAGCGCCTGCCCGACCCGGCCGAGACCTTGAGCCAGCAGCAGGTGCAGGCCACGGCGGATCACCAGAGCATCCGCAACGCCATCACCTCGCTGCGCCTGCTGGACCAGGCCGATTGGCAGGCGCTGTTCCAGAAGACCAGCCCGACGCTGCGCATCCTGCAGCAGTCCCCGGTGCATGCGGCCGAGCGGGAAGACACGCAAGGCAGCACGCTGCGGGCCGTTGCGCGCCTGGCGCGCGAGACCGGTGGTGCCGAATCGGCGGTGGCGCAGGTGCTGGTCGACCAGGCCGCAGGCGGTGGCGATGCTGAACAGGCCGGCACCGCGCTGGCCTGGTGGTGGCAGGGCCCGGGCCGCGATGCGCTGCGCTCGGCACTGGGCCTGCGCCGCCGCCGCTGGCCCTGGCGCGGTGCCCGGGCGCACCCCACCGCCGTCGGCGCCTATGCGGGCGGCCTGGCGGTGCTGAGCCTGTTGCTGGTGGGCTGGCTGCTGAACCGCTACGCGCCGCCAGGCACACCCTGGCCGCTGGTGCTGGCTGCCGGCCTGCTGCTGCTGGGCCCCGTGGGCGAAGCACTGGTCGCGGTGGTGAACCGTTTGATCAGCGAATCGGTGCGACCGGCGCGCCTGCCCCGGCTGGCGCTGGAACAGGGCATTCCGGACGCGCACCGCACGCTGGTCGTCGTGCCTTGCCTGCTGACCAGCCCCGATGCGATCGACGCGCTGTGCGCGCAGCTGCAGCAGCATGCGCTGGCCAATCCCGAGCGCGCCGTGCAATTCGCCTTGCTGGCCGATTTTGCCGACGCCCCGGCGCAAGTCGGCGCCGGCGACGAAGCGCTGCTGACCCACGCCAGCGCCGGCATCGCGCTGCTGAACCAGCGTCACGGTGCCGCGGAAGTCCTGGAAGGCCCGGAAGGCCCGGCGCACACCGCGGCGCGCTTCCTGCTGCTGCTGCGCCCGCGCGTCTGGTCCGACAGTGAACAATGCTGGCTCGGCTGGGAACGCAAGCGCGGCAAGCTCGAACAGCTGGTGCATGCGCTGGTCGACGACAGCTACCACCCCTTCGCCGACCTCGGCCGGCTGTCGGCGCCCGCCCCTGGCGTGCGCTACGTCGTCACGCTGGACAGCGACACCGACCTGCCGCCCGGCCGCCTGCGCGAACTGGTGGGCCTGGCCGCACACCCGCTGAACCAGCCGCAGCTGGATCCGGCCAGCCGCCGCGTGCTGTCCGGCTACGGCATCCTGCAGCCGCGCGTGGTGCCGCCCTTGCCGCCGTCGCACAGCGTGACGCCGCTGCGCCGGCTGTTCGGCGGCCGCTCGGGCATCGACCCCTACAGTGCGGCCAGTTCGGAGGTCTACCAGGATCTCTTCGGCGAAGGCAGCTTCACCGGCAAGGGCCTGCTGAACGTGCAGGCCATCCACCACACACTGTCGCAGCGCCTGCCGGCCGAGCAGGTGCTGAGCCACGATCTGCTCGAAGGCGCGCTGGCGCGCTGCGCCGCGGTCAGCGATGTCACGCTGATCGAGGATGCGCCGCAGCATGCCGACGTGGTGGCCTCGCGCCTGCACCGCTGGACCCGCGGCGACTGGCAGTTGCTGCCCTTCCTGTTTCAGCCGGCGCGCTACCCGCTGCTGGCCATCGATCGCTGGAAGATGGCCGACAACTTGCGCCGCTCCCTGGTGGCGCCGCTGTCGCTGGCCGCGCTGCTGCTGGCCTTGGCCACCGGCGTGCTGCCTTGGGGCGTGGTGCTGACGGCGGTGGCCGCCGCGTTCTGCGCCGGGCCGCTGCTGGGCGCCATCGCCGCGCTGGCACCCAGCCGCGACGACATCTCGCTGCAGCGCTTTTTCCGCCTGGGCTTGACCGATGTTGGCCGCGCGCTGCTCACTGCCGCCTGGCACATCGCCCACCTGCCGCAGAGCGCGATGCTGGCGACCGACGCGATCGCCCGGGCGCTGCACCGGCAGTTCGTCTCGCGCCGCCACCTGCTGCAGTGGACGACCGCTGCAGCCGCGCAGGCCCACGCCAGCACGGAACTGCTGACGCTGCTGCGCCGCCATGTGCGCGCGCCGCTGGCGGCCGGGCTGATCCTGGCGCTGCTGGGGGTCCTGACCTGGGCCGGCCTGCCGGTGGCCTGGCGCGCCGGTCTCGGCCTGTGCCTGCTGTGGGCCGCGTCGCCGCTGGCCACCTGGTGGGCCAGCCGGCCGCAGCGGGCGCAGCAGCCGCAGCGTCTGTCGGTCGACGATCGGCAATGGCTGGGCGCGCTGGCCCGCGACACCTGGCGCTACTACGTGCGCCACGTCGGCCAGGTCGACAACCACCTGCCGCCGGATAACGTGCAGATCCAGCCGCAGCTGATGGTGGCGCACCGCAGCTCGCCGACCAACATCGGCCTGTACCTGCTGAGCACGGCCTGCGCGCACGAACTGGGTTTCATCGGCGCCACCGAAATGGCCGAGCGCGTCGCCAACACGCTGGACACGCTGGAACGCCTGCCGCGCCACCGCGGCCACTTCTTCAACTGGTACGACACCTGCACGCTGGCGGTGCTGAGCCCGGCCTATGTCTCCACCGTCGACAGCGGCAACCTCAGCGGCCACCTGCTGGTGCTGGCCCAGGCCTGCGACCAGGTGGCGGCCTGGCCGCTGCCGCCGGCCGCGGCACGGCGGGCGCTCGCCGCTTCGTCGCGCCAGGTGCGCACGCTGGCACCGGTGCTGGTCAGCACGCCGACGCTGCTGTCGCTGGCCCAGATCGGCCATGGCGATGCCCCCTGGCCCAGCGACGTGGCGCAGGCCCTGGCGCTGCAGGACCGCGTGCAGCAGGCGCGAACCGAACTCGACAGCCTGCAGCTGGGCCAGGCCAGCGGCGAGGATGACCGCGCGCTGTGGCTGATGCACGACCACCTGGACACATTGGCGTCTGTGCTGCGCGACCTGTGCGAAGACCCCGCCGCGATGACCGCGCGCCTGCAGGACGTGGCGGTGCGCTGCCGCACGCTGGCGCTGGCCGCGGACTACGCCTTTCTCTACGACCCCAAGCGCCACCTGCTGCACATCGGCTACCGCGCCGAACAGCAGCAACTCGACACCGGCCACTACGACCTGCTGGCGTCCGAGTCGCGTTTGACCAGCCTGGTCGCCATCGCCAAGGGCGATGTGCCGGTGCGGCACTGGGCCGCGCTGGGCCGGCCGCTGTTTGCGCGCGGTGCCGGCGTGGGGCTGAAGTCCTGGTCGGGTTCGATGTTCGAGTACCTGATGCCGTCACTGGTCCTGGATGAGCCCGAAGGCAGTGTGCTGCACCAGGCCGCGCAGAGCGCGGTGGCCGAGCAGCGTGCCGACGGCGAGCGGCACGACACGCCCTGGGGCCTTTCCGAATCCGCCTACGCGGGGCAGGACCACACGCTGGCCTACCAGTACGGCCCGCAAGGCGTGGCGCGGCTGGCGCTGCGCCGCACGCCGGCCGACGAGCGCGTGATCGCCCCCTATGCCACCTTGATGGCGCTGGTGGTCGACCCGGCCGCGGCGCTGGCCAACCTGCAGGCCCTGCAGGCGCTGGGGGCGCGCGGTGCCTGCGGCTTCTTCGAGGCGCTGGACTTCACGCCGCAGCGCCAGAGCGGCGGCAGCCGCTGCGTGACGGTGGCCACCTACATGGCCCACCACCAGGGCATGGGCCTGCTGGCGCTGCTGGATCTGCTGGCCGATGGTGCGCCGCGCCGCTGGGCCCGGGGCGACCCGCACCTGCGCGCGGTGACCGCGCTGCTGCACGAGCAGGCACCGCGCGAAGTGCCGGCGCTGCGCGACCCGCCGCCGCTGCCGAGCCCGCGCCGCCCGCGCAGTGCGCGCATGGAGCTGGACACCTTGCCCGGCGTCGACGCATTGGCGCCTACGCACCTGCTCAGCAATGGCCGCTACAGCGTGGCGTTACGCAGCCATGGCAGCGGTTACAGCCAGTGGGACGGCGTGGGCCTGTCGCGCTGGCGCGACGACCTGCTGCGCGACGGCTGCGGCAGCTTCTTCTTCCTGCGCCGTGCGCACCGCGAGCAGGTGCATTCGCTCACCTACCACCCGGCGCCCGACGCGGCGGCCGAGTACCGTACCCGCTTCCAGGCCGACCGCGTGATCTTCGATGCGCGCTGGCCCGAGCTGCAATCGCGCTGCACCGTGTGGGTCAGCCCGGAGGACGACATCGAGCTGCGCCAGGTCGAGCTGGAGAACACCGGCCCGGTGCCGCTGGAGCTCTCCTTGAGCTCCTGCTTCGAAGTCACGCTGTCGCCGCAGCGCGCCGACGAAGCCCATCCGGCCTTTGCCAACCTGTTCATCGAGACCCGGTGGGATGCTGCCGAACAGGCGCTGTACCTGCGCCGCAAACCGCGGCTGCCGGACGAAGCCGCGGTGCAGGCGGTGCACTTCCTGGCCGCCAGCGATGCGGCGGTCGAAGGCGTCAGCGTCTGCACCGACCGGGCGCGCTGGCAGGGCCGCTACCGCGAGGCCGGGCAGCCGCTGGCGCCCGATGGCGTTCAAGGCAATGGGGCGCTGCCACTGTCCTCGATGCCCGCCGGGGACGGCCGGCCGCAGCCGGCCCTGGGGCACGCGGACGATGCTGCCGACGCCAGTGTCACCGGGCTGGACCCGGTTGCCGCGATCACGCTGCGCATCCGGCTGCCGGCCCATGCCAGTGCCAGGCTGACCTTCGGCACCGCCGCGGCGCGGGACCGGGATGTTCTGGAAGCGCTGGTCGACAAGTACCGCCAGGTGGCGCATGCCGAGCGGGCGGCGAGCATGTCACACGCCATGGCCGGCATCCGGCTGCGCGAGCTGCAGTTCGATGCCGATGCGTGGCTGGCCATCCTGCGCCTGAACACCTTGCTCACCAGCCAGGCCACGCGCGAGATGCCCTACCCGTTGCGGGCCAGCAGCGCACGCTGCGACCGGCGCAACCTGTGGCGCTTCGGCGTCTCCGGCGACCGGCCGATCCTGCTGGTGACCATCAGCAGCGAACAAGGCCTGCCGATGGTACAGACGCTGAAGAAGGCGCTGCGGCTGTGGACCGGCGCCGGCGTGGCCATCGACCTGGTGGTGCTGAACGCCGAGCCGGCCAGCTACCTGGCGCCGGTGCAGCACCAGCTGTTGTTGCTGCTGGAGCGCCACCTCGCGCAGCAGGACGAACGTGTGCCGGCGCACCGCCGCGCCACCTTGCACCTGCTGCAGCCGCGCGAACTCGGCGCCGACGAGCTGTTCACGCTGCAAGTGCTGGCGCGGCTGCGGCTGCAGGCCGACAGCCGCTCGCTCGCGCAGCAGATCGAACGTGAACTCGAAGCGCATGAACAGGCCCTGTCGCAGCGCGAACGCGTGACGAATCTGCCGGTGAACGGCGTGCTGCCGAGCGGCTTCAGCGGTGGATTTGCCGGTGCCGCCACGCCGGGCGGTGCACCCGCGGCAGTACAGGCCGACCGCGGCAGCTTCGAGGCCGGCAGCGGCGCCTTCAGCTTCGAGCTGTCGCCGCGCCAGTACCCGTCGCGGCCGTGGATCAACGTGCTGGCCAATGCCGATTTCGGCACGCAGGTGTCCGAGATCGCCGGCGGCTTCACCTGGGCCGGCAACAGCCGCATGCACCAGGTCAGCGCCTGGTCCAACGACCCGCTGGCCGACCCCAGCGGCGAGATGCTGCTGCTCGAAGACCGCGACAGCCCGCGCGTCTGGGCGCTGGGCCGCTCGCTGACCCCGGCGCAGGGCCGCCAGATCACGCACGGCACCGGCTACACCCGCATGCGCCAGCGCTGCGACGGCCTGGACATCGATCTGTGCTGGTGTGTCGACGCCGAACAATCGGTCAAGCAGGTGCAGGTCAGCATCACCGCAACCGGCACGCGCACCCGGCGGCTGCGCCTGGTGGGCCTGATCGAATGGGCGCTGGGTTCGGCGCGCAGCGATCGCCTGTCCATCGTCACGCGCAGCGAGCGCTGGCTGCCCGAAGCGCCGGACGAGGACGCCCAGGCATCACCGCAACGCGGCGACATCGCGCCGCGCAGCGAAGCGCTGATGCTGCAGGCCACGCAGCTGGATCACCTGGGCGGCTTCGGCATGGCCACCGGCTTTGCCTGTTGGCGCGCCAGCCCCGACGGCGTGCCGGCGCAACTGGACAATGAGGACTGGACCTGCGACCGCCGCGAGTTCCACGATGCCCGCGGCCGCCTGGTGCTGCCCGAGCAGCTGGGCCGCAGCGAAGGCGCCGGCCTGGACGGCTGCGCCGCGCTGGGCTGCACGATGCAACTGCGCCCCGGCCAGCGTTCGCAGGTGACGCTGCTGCTGGGCCATGCGCCCAGCCCCGCCGCCGCCACGCTGCTGGCCCGGCAGGTCTGGCGCGTGGCCCCGGCCGCCCGCCTGGCGCGCCAGCAGGCGCAGTGGAACCAGTTGCTCGGTGCGGTGACGGTGCAGACGCCCGACCCGGCCTTCGACGCGCTGGTCAACCGCTGGCTGCCCTACCAGGCGCTGGCTTGCCGCATCTGGGCCCGCGCCGGCTTCTACCAGGCCAGCGGCGCGGTGGGCTTCCGCGACCAGCTGCAGGACGCCATGGCGCTGGTGCATGCCGCGCCGCAGCTGCTGGCGCAGCAGATCCGCGAACATGCGGCGCGCCAGTTTCGCGAGGGCGACGTGCAGCACTGGTGGCACATGCCCGGCGGCGCCGGCGTGCGCACGCGCTCGTCGGACGACCTGCTGTGGCTGCCGCTGGCGGTGGCCCACTACCTGCGCCGCACCGGTGATGCAGCGCTGCTGGACGAGTCCATCCTGTTCCTGGAGGGCACCGCCGTGCCCGAAGGCGCCGAGGACATCTACGACACCCCCGCCGTGTCGCAGGAGAGCGCCACGCTGTACGAGCACTGCGCCCGCACCATCGTCCACAGCCTGCGCACCGGCGCCCATGGCCTGCCGCTGATGGGCATCGGCGACTGGAACGACGGCATGAACCGCGTCGGCCACCACGGCCGCGGTGAATCGGTGTGGCTGGCCTGGATGCTGTGCAGCGTGGTCGACGAGTTCCTGCCGATCGCCCAGGCCCGGGGCGACGCTGCACGGGTGGCACAGTGGTCCGAAGCGCGCCGCGGCTGGGTGCAGGCGCTGGAAGCGCAGGCCTGGGACGGCCGCTGGTACCGCCGTGCGTATTTCGACGATGGTTCGCCGCTAGGCTCGCAGGACAACGCGGAATGCCGCATCGACCTCATCGCCCAGGCCTGGGCCGTGCTGTCCGGCGCCGGCGACCCGGCGCGCGCACGCCAGGCGATGGACAGCGCACGCACGCTGTTGCTCGACGACGAACTCCAGCTGGCGCGCCTGCTGGACCCGCCGCTGCAGCACGCGCGGCCGAGCGCCGGCTACATCCAGGCCTACCCGCCCGGCGTGCGCGAGAACGGTGGCCAGTACGCGCATGGCGCCGTGTGGGCGCTGATGGCCTTTGCCAAGCTGGGCGATGCACGCAGCGCCTGGCGCGTGTTCACCGGCCTGAGCCCGGCTCACCGCTGGACCGATCAGCGCCTGGGGCCGGCCTATGCGCTGGAGCCCTACGTGATGGCCGGCGACATCTACAGCCAGCCGCCCTACGCGGGCCGCGGCGGCTGGAGCTGGTACACCGGCTCGGCCGGCTGGATGGCACGCGCGGCGCTGGAATCGCTCTGCGGGGTGGTGCTGGCGCAGGGCCGCGTCAGTTTCGCGCCCTGCCTGCCGCCGCACTGGCCGCAGCTCAGCGTGACCCTGCGCCACCGCGACCGCCACCACCGCTTCACGATCTGTGCCGAGCCGCGCACTGCGCACGAGCTGCTGCGCCGCGACCCGCTGGCGCGCCAGGTGCGTGCCGGCGAATCCGTGCTGCTGGACGACCTGCCGGACGGCAGCCTGCATGTGCTGGTGGCACCGCTGGCGCCCTTGAGCCTGCGCGGCCAGCCGCAGCAGCCCGCTGCAGCCACCGGCCGCGTCTCATGAGGCCCAGGTCGATCGGCCTCGTGCAGGGCAATGCTGACACGCCGATGCGCCATTGCGGCGCACCGGATCAGCGCCGGCCGACAGTGCGAATGCAGGCTTCTTCCTACAGTCATTACCACGGCAATGCGCAAACCCGCGGCGCCGCATGACCTTCACCCAGATCACTTTCAAACTCAGGAGTTCACCATGCAGATCCAACGACTGGCCTCTGTGGCCGCCTTGTCCGCCGCGCTCGGCTGTACGCTGCTGGCCATCGGCTGCGCCAGCACACCCACCCAGGAAAGCGCCGGCGAGGCCGTCGACGACACCTGGATCACCACCAAGGTCAAGGCCAAGTTCGTCGAAGACAAGGACGTCAGCGCCTTGAACATCGCGGTGGAAACCTTCAAGGGCACGGTGCAGCTCAGCGGTTTTGCCAACAGCCCGGACGAACGCGCCCGCGCCGCCGAACTGGCCCGCAGCATCAAGGGCGTGAAGAGCGTGAAGAACGACATCCGCCTGAAGGCTGCCAGCTGATCCCCCACGCCACCGGAGTTCCGTGATGCTGCACTACGCCGCCGTTTTCCTGGTCATCGCGCTGGTGGCCGCCCTGTTCGGCTTCGGCGGCGTAGCCGTCGGTGCCGCAGGCATCGCGAAAGTTCTGTTCTTCATCTTCCTGATAGGCTTCCTCGTGTCGCTGATCGCCGGTCTGTTCCGGCGCAGCTAGCCCTGGAACTGCCTTGTCAGCCACGACCGCCGCCGCCCCTGACGCCACCACGCCCTTACGCCAGATTCGCTGGTTCCTGGCCGCACCGCCCCAGGTGTTGCTGGCCTTGCTGCTGACGGCGGTGGTGTCGGTGGTGGTCCTGGCGGTGTCGGAGTTGGCCGCCGGCCGGGTCAACGAGACCCGCGCCGAGGCGGTGGATCTGCGTGAACGCGCCACCCATGTCAGCGAATTGCGCCAGGCGCTGGTGCAGGCCGAATCCGGCCAGCGCGGCTACCTGCTGACGCAGGACCAGCGCTACCTGCAGCCGATGAAGGACGCCGCCGCGCGGGCCGAGAAGGCCTTCGTCAGCCTGCAGGCGTCCAGCCTGAGCGACCGCTCGGCGCTGCAGCGCAGCGTCGATATCGTGTCGCTGGGCAACCGCAAGCTCGACGAGTTGCGCATCACCGTGACGCAGGCCGAACAGGGCCGGCTGGACCTGGCGATGACGCTGCTCAAGGGCGGCTTCGGCGTGCAGCTGATGGAAGACCTGGTGGCGCGCTGCAATGCCTTCGAAACCCAGCAACTCACCGCGCTGCGCGACAAGGAGGGCGCCATCTCCACCTCGCTGCTGCAGCAGCGCTTCGGCGTCGGCATCGTCGTGCTGATCAACCTGGGTTTCCTGGCGCTGCTGGCCAACATGATGATCCGCCAGTTCACGCTGCGCGAGGAGCACCGCGCCGAACTGGAACGCCAGGCCGGCCTGCTGGAGCAGACGGTGAACGAACGCACCGAGGAACTGTCGGCGCTGTCCACCTACCTGCAGACCAGCAGCGAGCGCGAAAAGGCCCGCCTGGCGCGTGACCTGCACGACGAACTGGGCGGCATCCTGACCTCGGCCAAGATCGACATCGGCTGGCTGGAAGGCCACAGCAAGGCCACCGACCCCGAGGTGGTGCCGCGCCTGCAGCGCCTGGCCAAGGTGCTGGACGAAGCGGTGGACCTGAAGCGCCGGGTGGTGGAGAACCTGCGCCCGTCGCTGCTGGACCACCTGGGCCTGGGCGCGGCGCTGACCTGGTACGTCAACGAGACCTGCCGCAAGGCCAACCTGAAGTGCGGTTTGCGCATGCTGGACGACAACGAGGCCGTGCCCGCGGAAATGGCGATCGCGATCTACCGCCTGGTGCAGGAAGGCCTGAACAACTGCATCAAGTACGCGCAGGCCGACGAGGTGAACATCACCGTCGAGCGAGCCCACAACGGCTACCGGCTGCGCTTGTCGGACAACGGCGTGGGCATCCACGACTTCCGCGCCGAGCACCTGTCGCACGGCATCGCCGGCATGCGCCAGCGTGCGCGAGCGCTGGGCGGGCGCTTCGAGTTGCGCACGTCGCCCGGCCAGGGCACCACCATCGAGGCCTTCTTCCCGCTGGCCGAGCCGGTGGCGCGCATCTAGGCCCGGCGGCCAGTGCGGCGCCGGCGGCCCCGGGCACGGGGGGAAAGTCCACCCGGGTAAGTCCCAGGCGTCGATTCATTCGCAATCACTAATATCCGTTAAGACGCATATGTAGATGTATCGCGTTGCCTGCCCAAGGAGCGCCGGTGAGTTGCCACGAAAATCGTCCCGGCCGCCTGGCGCTTGCACCGGAAAACTTCATCGACGCCGAGGGTGCGCGCACCGTCTTCCGCGAGGCCAAGGCGGGCCGGCGCGACTTCATGCGCAACGCCTTCACCGCGGCGCTGGCCGCTGCGGCAGCGCCTGCCGGACTGACCCCGGCCCAGGCCCAGTCGGTGGCCGCTGGCGGCGGTGACCCGAACATCCTGGAACTGCCCGAACACAGCAAGGGCCTGGGGCAAGGGGTCGCCACCGAGGGCTATGGCAAGCCCTCGAAGTACGAAAGCAACGTGCAGCGCCGGCCCAGCCCGGGCTTGACGCAGACGACGCAATCGTCGGTGTCGTTCGCGCCGCTGCAAAGCCTGTTCGGCATCGTCACGCCCAGCGGCCTGCACTTCGAGCGCCATCACCAGGGCTGGTGGGACATCGACCCGGCGCGGCATCGGCTGATGATCAACGGCTCCGACGCCGCGATGGTCCGCATGCCCAGCGTCTTCACGCTGGACGAGATCATGCGGCTGCCCTCGGTGAGCCGCTTCCACTTCATCGAATGCGGCGCCAACACCGGCATGGAATGGGGCAACGTGGCCGTGCCCACCTGCCAGTACAGCCACGGCATGCTCAGCTGCAGCGAGTTCACCGGCGTGCCGCTGAAGATCCTGCTCGACATCGCCGGCGCCGACACCAAGCGTGGCCGCTACCTGCTGGCCGAAGGCGCCGACGGCTCGGGCATGACCCGCACGGTCCCGATGGAGATGGTGAACAGCGGCGAGGTGCTGGTGGCCTACGGCCAGAACGGCGAGATGCTGCGGCCCGAGAACGGCTACCCGCTGCGCCTGGTGGTGCCGGGGGTGCAAGGCGTCAGCTGGGTCAAGTACCTGCGCCGCATCGAAGTCGGCGACCGGCCCTACGGCAGCAAGGACGAGGTCATGCACTACGTCGACCTGCTGCCCGGTGGCCTGCAGCGCCAGTACAGCAGCATCCAGGAGTGCAAGAGCGTCGTCACCACGCCTTCGGGCGGCCAGGTGCTGCTGGACAAGGGCTACTACCAGATCAGCGGGCTGGCCTGGTCGGGCCGCGGCAAGGTCCGGCGGGTGGACGTGTCGGTCGACGGTGGCCGCAACTGGCGGCCGGCGCGCCTGCAGGCCCCGGTGATGAACAAGTGCCTGACGCGCTTCTCGCTCGACTGGACCTGGGACGGCAAACCGGCGCTGGTGCAAAGCCGCGCGATCGACGACACCGGCTACGTGCAGCCCAGCTACCAGCAGCTGCGCGCGGTGCGCGGCACACGCTCGATCTACCACAACAACGCCATCCAGTCCTGGCTGGTGGAGGACAGCGGGGAGGTGCGCAATGTCCAGCTGTCGTGACGTACGCGCGCTGGCCTTGGGCCTGATGCTGGCGCTGGCCGGCCCTGCCGTTTGGGCGCAGACAGCCTACCCCGGCATCGGACGCGCCGCCACGGCGAAGGAAGTGGCGGCCTGGAACATCGACGTGCGGCCCGACTTCACCGGCCTGCCCGCCGGCAGCGGATCGGTGGCTCAGGGGCAAGTGGTGTGGGAGGGCCAATGTGCTTCCTGCCACGGCGTGTTCGGCGAGAGCAACGCGGTGTTCTCGCCACTGGTCGGCGGCACCACGGCCGACGACGTGACGCGCGGCCGCGTGGCACGGCTGAACGACGCCGGCTTCCCCGGCCGCACCATGCTGATGAAGCTGTCCAGCGTGTCGACACTGTGGGACTACATCCACCGCGCGATGCCCTGGAACCAGCCGAAGTCGCTGTCGGTGACCGAGGTGTATGCGGTCACCGCCTACCTGCTCAACCTGGGCGGCGTGCTGCCCGACAACTTCGTGCTGTCGAACACCAACATCGCCGAGGTGCAGCAGCGCCTGCCCAACCGCAAGGGCATGAGCACCGACCATGGCCTGTGGCCGGGCAAGGGCCTGGGCAACGGCGGCAAGCCGGACGTGCGGGCCACGGCCTGCATGCGCAATTGCGTGACACAGACCGCTGTGGCCTCCTTCCTGCCGGAGTACGCGCGCAACAGCCACGGCAACCTGGCCGAGCAGCAGCGCGGCGTGGGCGCACAGCGCGGCGCCGACACCACGCGGCCGGCCGGCGCCCCGCAGAGGCCTGGCGACCCACCATCGCCCGGCGCTCCCGCTACCGCGGTGGCCGACAATGCCGCCGCGCTCACGCTGGCCCTGGCCCAGAAGCATGCCTGCACGGCCTGCCACGGCACCGACAGCAGGATAGTCGGC
Source organism: Aquabacterium sp. (assembly GCF_035476535.1). Taxonomy (GTDB): domain Bacteria; phylum Pseudomonadota; class Gammaproteobacteria; order Burkholderiales; family Burkholderiaceae_C; genus Pseudaquabacterium. Next base: position 67,630 of record NZ_DATILJ010000084.1, on the reverse strand, counting down.
CCCGGTTTCCGGCAGATCGCAGCGAAATATGCCGGGCGCCAGGATGCGGATGCCTACCTTCTCGGCAGAATCAGGTCCGGCGGTCAAGGTGTATGGGGCGCGATCCCGATGCCGGCCCAGACCCTGCCGGAGGCCGATGCCCAGGCCATCGCGCAATGGCTGGCCGCGGGGGCGAAGCAGTAGGCGCGCCGCTTGGAATCCGTACCGTTGATGCATCGAAGGAGAAATAGACCGTGAACCGCCGAGAAGTCCTGTCCCATTCGGCCCGCGTGGCCGCGCTGCTGGCGACCGTGGGCCTGCTGCCCCAGCCGGCCCACGCCGCCTACAACGCCGCGGCGTTCGAACTCAAGTCGATGCCGGATGTCGTCAAGGGCCTGGGCGGTGGCACACCGGCCGAGAGCAAGGACGTCACGGTGACCGGCCCCGACATCGCGGAAAACGGCGCGGTGGTGCCGGTCGGCGCCTCCACCACGCTGCCCGGCGTGAAGCGGCTGCTGGTGCTGGTCGAGAAGAATCCCAGCGTGCTGTCGGCCGTGTTCGAGCTGACGGATGCGGTCGACGCCAACGTGTCCACGCGGGTCAAGATGGGCCAGTCGTCCAATGTCTACGCGGTGGCGATGATGGCCGACGGCAAGGTGCTGTTTGCGCAGAAGGAAATCAAGGTCACGCTCGGCGGCTGCGGCGGGTGAGGCCTGAACACCGAACTCAAGGAGATTGACGATGCCAGATCCGATGCGCATTCGCGCGCAAGTTGCGGGCGCCTCAGCCACGGTCCGTGTGCTGATGAGCCATGAAATGGAAACCGGCCAACGCAAGGATGCGGCCGGCAAGACGATTCCGGCCTGGTACATCCAGGACGTGAGTGCGCAGCACAACGGCAAGACGGTGCTGACGGCGCAGTGGGGCCCGTCGGTCTCGAAGAACCCGTTCATGCAGTTCAGCGTCAAGGGCGCGAAGGCCGGCGACAAGATCAGCATCACCTGGAAAGACAACAAGGGCGAAACCCGCACCGACGAAGCCACGGTGACCTGAGCACACCGGCCGGTCCATCGCCACGCACACCCGAGAAAGAGGAGACATGACGCGCTACCGCATGATCGCCACGGCCCTCGCACTGGCGGTTTCCGCCGGCGCGCCGGCGCAGCAGAAATCAGCCGCCGACGGTATTGCCGAGTACCGCAAGATGCTCGAGGACGGCAACCCGGCCGAGCTGTTCGAAGCCAAGGGCGAAAACCTCTGGAAGACGCCGCGCGGCCCGAAGAATGTGTCGCTGCAGCGCTGCGACCTCGGGCTGGGTGCGGGCATCGTGAAAGGCGCCTGGGTGCAGATGCCGCGCTGGTTTGCCGACACCGGCCGGGTGCAGGACCTGGAGTCGCGGTTGCTGACCTGCATGGAAACCCTGCAGGGCTTCAAAGCGGACGAGATCGCCAAGACCGGCTTCGACCGCGGCGAACAAGCCACGCTGGCCGCGCTGGCGGCCTGGATCTCGTCCGAATCGCGGGGCCAGAAGATGGCGCTGCCGCAGGGCCATGCGGAGGAGCGCCGCTTCTACGAACTCGGCAAGCGCGCCTTCTTCTTCCGCGGCGGACCGATGGACTTTTCCTGTGCCAGCTGCCATGCCGAGGACAAGCTGCGCATCCGCATGCAGGACCTGCCCAACCTCACCAAGAACCCCGGCAACGGCATCGGCTTCGCCGCCTGGCCGGCCTACCGCGTGTCCAGCGGCGAGATGTGGAGCATGCAGCGGCGCCTGAACGACTGCTATCGCCAGCAGCGTTTTCCTTTCCCCGGCTTTGCGTCGGACGTGACCATCGCGCTGGGCGTCTACATGGGCGTCAATGCCCAGGGCGCTGAATCCATCGCCCCGGCCCTCAAGCGCTGACCCCTGGACCCACCCGCACCATGCACGCCAAGCATCTCCTCCTGCTCACACTCGCGGCCGCCACCCTCGTGGTGGGTTGCGCCACCCTGCCCTCGCCGGACGAACTCGACCGCCAGGCGCAGGCGATGATGAAGGCCTCGTTCCGCGACCAGGGCATCGCCAAGGTCGACCGCATCGAACAGGACCTGGGCCAGAAGGCCTGTTCCTCGCCGACCCCGCCGCCCGACGCCGTGGCCCAACAGATCGAGGCCGAATCGCTGGCCACCATCCGCTGGCCCAGCGGCGGCCAGTACCTCGGCGATTGGCGCGAAGGCGAGAAGCTGGCCCAGAACGGCCGCGGCATGACCTGGACCGACAGCAGCGCAGCCCCGGGCGCCGGCGGCGCGCAGTGCTACAACTGCCACCAGATCGGCAAGCAGGAAATCAGCTTCGGCAACATCGGCCCCAGCCTGTACAACTACGGCAAGCTGCGCGGCGTGAAGAGCATCACCGACCCCGCCAGCGCACCGATCATCCAGTACACCTGGGGCAAGCTGTGGAACAGCAAGGCCTACGCCGCCTGCTCGAACATGCCGCGCTTCGGCCACGCCAGGCTGCTCGACGAGCAGCAGATCCGCCACCTGATGGCGCTGCTGCTCGACCCGGCATCGCCGGTCAATCAGTAGGCCCGTGCCGGCCGCCGGCCCGCCATCGTGCGGGCCCGTGTCTCGTCGTCATACCGTTGATGGCTGAATCATGAATCTTTCGAAGCGGGACTTCCTGCAGGTGATGGCCTCGGCCACGGCTGCCGGCATGGCGCTGAGCCGCTACGCGGAGGCCGACGCCGCCACCGCCGAGAAAGGCCTGTACGAGCTGCCGCGCTTTGGCAACGTGTCGCTGCTGCACATGACCGACTGCCATGCGCAGCTCAAGCCCATCCACTTTCGCGAGCCCAGCGTCAACCTCGGTCTGGGCAGCATGCGCGGCCAATGGCCGCATCGGGTGGGCGAGCACCTGCTGAAGGCCGCTGCACTGCGCCCTGGCTCGGCGATGGCGCATGCCTTCAGCTGCCTGGACTTCGAAACCGCTTCGCGCCGCTACGGCAAGGTGGGCGGCTTTGCGCATCTGGCCACGCTGGTGAAGCGGCTCAAGGCCAGCCGCCCGGGCGCACTGCTGCTCGATGGCGGCGACACCTGGCAGGGCTCGGCCACCGCGCTGTGGACCCAGGCGCAGGACATGGTCGATGCCGCCAAGCTGCTGGGCGTGGACGTGATGACCGGCCACTGGGAATTCACCTACGGCATGGACCGCGTCAAGCAGATCATCGACACCGACTTCAAGGGCCGCATCGAGTTCCTGGCGCAAAACGTCAAGACCAACGACTTCGGCGACCCGGTGTTCAAGCCCTACACGCTGCGCGAGATCAATGGCATCCCGGTGGCCATTGTCGGCCAGGCCTTCCCCTACACGCCGATCGCCAACCCGCGCTACCTGGTGGCCGACTGGGCCTTCGGCATCCAGGACGATAACCTGCAAAAGGTGGTGGACGAGGCGCGCGGCAAAGGCGCGCAGCTGGTGGTGCTGCTGTCGCACAACGGCATGGACGTGGACCTCAAGATGGCCAGCCGCGTGCGCGGCATCGATGCCATCCTCGGCGGCCACACGCACGACGGCGTGCCGGTGGCCGTGCCGGTCAGGAACCCCGGCGGCGTGACGCTGGTGACCAATGCCGGCAGCAACGGCAAGTTCCTCGGCGTGATGGACTTCGACGTCAAGGGCGGCCAGCTGGTGGACTACCGCTACCGCCTGCTGCCGGTGTTTGCCAACCAGTTGCGCCCCGACCGCGAGATGGACGCGCTGATCAGCAAAGTGCGTGCGCCCTACGAAGCCCGGCTCGGCGAAAAGCTCGCGATCACCGAAGGCCTGCTGTACCGTCGCGGCAACTTCAACGGCAGCTGGGACCAGCTGATCTGCGACGCGCTGATGGACGTGCAAGGCGCTGACATCGCCTTCTCGCCGGGCTTCCGCTGGGGCACCTCGCTGCTGCCCGGCGATGTCATCACGCGCGAGCTGATGATGGATCAGCTGGCCATCACCTACCCCTACGCCACGCTCACCGAGATGAGCGGCGAGACCTTGAAGACCATTCTCGAGGACGTGGCCGACAACCTGTTCAACCCCGACCCCTACTACCAGCAGGGCGGCGACATGGTGCGCGTGGGCGGCCTGAGCTACACGATGTCGCCCGCCGAGAAGATGGGCGCGCGCATCGGCGAGATGCGGCTGAACGGCCGGCCCATCGAGGCCGGCAAGACCTACAAGGTGGCGGGCTGGGCACCGGTGGCCGAGGAAGCGAAGAACCAGCCCGGCGTCAAGCCGGTGTGGGAGCATGTGGAAACCTGGTTGAAGGCCCAGGGCGGCCGCGTCAAGCCGCGCCGCATCAACACGCCGACCCTGGTGGGCACGCAGGGCAATCCCGGCATGATCGCGGCTTGAAGCGTCACCTTCAAGCGCACGGCGGGAACGACCGGGCGGAGCTCAGGCCAGCATGTCGCTCCAGATGTTCTCGGCCCAGGACAAGGCATACCGGCCCTCGAGCTGGCTGGCCGCCGCCGACACGCCGCCCGAGCCCGGCACGGTCTTGAAGGTCTTGTCCGCGGCGTCGTACTGGTGCACCGAGGCCACGTGGATGACGTCCGTCGCGGTGACGAAGCTGTAGCAGGTGTTCATCATCACCGGCGTTGGATTCACGGCTTCGCCCTTGAGCAGCTGGATCACCGCCGCCGCGGCGACCTTGGCATGCTGGTTGGCCATGTGGCCGGACTTGGGCATCATCGCCGCCGGGAAGATGGCGTCGCCCAGCACATGGATGCCGGGCACGGCGGTCGATTCCATGCTCAGCCAGTTCACGCCGGCCCAGCGGTTGTTGATGTTCAACAGCCCGGCGCTGCGGGCCAGGTCGGCAGCGCGCTGCGGCGGAATGATGTTCAGCACATCGGCCTTGACGTCTTCGAACTCCAGCTTGGCGACACCACCGCTCACCGCCTTGAGTTCGGCATTGGGCCGGTATTCCAGGAGACCGGCGTAGTGCTGCGCGAAGGCCCGCTCGAACAAGGCCTTCTTCGACTGGACCTCGGGATTTGCGTCGAACACCAGCAGCTTGCTGCGCGGCTTGGCCACCTTCAGGTAGCTGGCCACCATGCAGGCCCGCTCGTAGGGCCCGGGCGGGCAGCGGTACGGCGCCTTCGGAATGGAGATCGCGAACACGCCGCCGTCGGGCATGTCCGTCAGCTGCTTGCGCAGTGCCACGGTCTGCGGCCCGGCCTTCCAGCCATGCACGAAGCGCCCGCTGTCCAGCGCCGCGGCGAGGCCATCCACCTGGTCGTTCATGAAGTCGATGCCGGGCGACAGGACCAGCCGGTCGTAGGCCAGTTCGCTGCCATCGGCCAGCCGCAGCTTCTTTGCGCCGGCGTCGATCGCCGTGACCTCGCCGCGCAGCAGCTTGACGCCCAGTGCCTTCAGCCCGTCGTAGCCGCGGGTGATGTCGGCCATCTGCCTGTGGCCGCCGATCACCAGGTTGGAGATCGGGCAGGAGACGAACTCCGCGTTGCGCTCGACCAGCGTGACATCGATGTTGCCGCCCCACAGGCGCAGGTAGCGCGCTGCCGTGCTGCCGCCAAAGCCGCCGCCGACGACGACCACGCGCCCCAGCGACGGGCCTGATGCCGTGCTGGCGCAACCGGCCAGGGCCAAGCCACCCCAGGCGGCGCCGGCAGACAGCAGGCGGCGGCGGCTGGGTGCGATGGGGTTCAGGCGAGTGTTCATGCTGCGCATCCTCGGGCTACTTTGCCGCTGGCTGCATGGCGAAATAGGCCGCGACCAGCTTGATCTGTTCGTCGGTGTAGCCCTTGGCGATCTGGTGCATGATCGTCGCGGCCTGCGCGCCGCTCTTGAAGTCGGCCATCGTCGCGACGATCTTGTCGGCTGGCATGCCGGCCAGCGGCTTCATGTCGCCGCGCGCCTGGCCGTTCGTGCCGTGGCAGTTGGCGCAGGTGGCCGCCAGGTTGCGGGCCAGGTTCGCGTCCTGCGCCTGCACGCCGAACGAAGTGCCTGCCGCGGCCAGCGCGCCGGCAAGGATCCAAGGCTTCATGCGTCCTCCTCCGGTGGTCACCAATGGCGGGATGCCGCTTGTCGATGGGTACGCGTAGGCTTGAGCGTAGCCGAGAACACCGGCTTCGTGCAGCTTCAAACGCCAAGGAACACGCCGCCCAACGCGGCAGGCCGCGCCGGCGGCTCAGGCAGCGGCGCGGGCCTGCTCCAGCAGCCCGCGCACCTTGGGTACGTCGCGGCTCTTGTCGAGGAAGTGGTCCGCGCCGGCGCTGCGGCAGGCCGCCTCCAGCACCGGGAAGGCATGGTTGGTCAACACGATCAGCAGCGGCCGTTTGCCTGTGTCACGGCGTCGCAGCGCGCTGATCACGCCCAGGCCGGTGCCCTGGCGAAGGCTGAGGTCGATGATCACCGCATCGGGCTGCAGCGCCTGGTAGTCGGCGATGGCCTGCGCTTCGGTGTCGGCCACGGCCAGCACCTCGAAGCGTCCGGGTTCGTCGATCAACTCGCGCAGCAGGGTTTGCACACGTGGCAGGTCTTCAACGATCAGCACGCGCAGAACAGCGTCTTTGACGGGGCCGGCTTCGGAATCCATGAAAGGTGAGTGTCTCGGGTGGGCGCGGACGAAATCACTGCACCAGATTCTTGCGCACCGCGTATTGCGTGAGATCGGCATTGGTCTTGAAGTTCATCTTCTCGAGCAGGCGCGCACGGTAGGTGCTGACGGTCTTGCTGCTCAGGCACAACTCGTTGGCGATCTCGGTCACGCTGCGGCCGACGGCCAGCTTGGCGAAGATCTGGAATTCACGTTCCGACAGGCGCAGGTGCGCCGGTTGTTCGATGTCTTCGGTCAGGCCCGCGGCCAGCAGTTCGGCCAGCGCCGGGCTGATGTAGCGCCGGCCGGCGGCCACGGTGCGCACCGCGGCCACCAGTTGGTCGGTGGCCAGTTCCTTGCTGAGGAAGCCACTGGCGCCGGCCTTCAGCACGTTCAGCCCGTACTGGTCTTCCGGGTAGGCGCTGAGGATCAGGATCGCGGTCTCCGGCGTCGAGGCCTTGACCTGGCGCAGCACGTCGATGCCCGACAGATCGGGCAGCGACAGATCAATCACGCAGACGTCCATCGGCGTCTTGCGCACCGCTTCCAGCGCCGAGCGGCCGGTGGCGCCTTCGGCCACGATGTCGATGTCGCTGTGGCCCTCGAGGATGTAGCGGAATCCCGCCCGCACGATGTCGTGGTCGTCGAACAAACCCAGCCGGATGATGATCATGACGCTCGCCCCTCAGCGGCTTCGGACACGGCGCCATTGTGCTGCCGGGGCGAGCTGATCGGCAGCCCAGAGAAAGCCCATTCGCCTGTAGGTCGTGCCCTACAGCGTCGCCGCTGGCGTGCGGATCGACGGCCCGGCCTCGGCCACGCAGCGCCAGCCGCGGCCGGTCGCGGCCATGCGCGGCCAGGCCGCAATGGTTTCGATGACCACCGGCGCATCCCGCGCCACGCGCGGCGGCAGCGTGGTGCTGCGCTGCTCCACGTAGATGCGCTCGCGCGGCACGCCGCGCTGCGCCAGTTGCTGGCGCAGCGCTTCGGCACGCTGCTGCGCCAGCTCACGCGGCATCTCGGTATCGGTCAGCACCGGCACCGGCACCGTGATGACGACCACCTCCAGCGTGGCCGACTCCAGCGCCTGGGCATAGGCCGAGAGCTGCGAGCGGCCGCTGGCCGAGATGTCCGTCCCGTCGTGCTGGAACAGCCGCGCATCGAAGGCCGAGGCGCGGGACTCCGGCAGCGGCGGCGCGGCACACACGCTCAGCGCCTGGCTGGGCAGGCTGGTGCCGGCGGCGAGCGCGGCGATGCACCACAGGCCGATGCGGTGTGCGAGCGAGGCGTTCATGGTCATGTCCTTTCAACCGCGCATGCGCACCGGTTGCTCGTTGTCCGACAGATAGACCTCGACGCGGCGGTTCAGCGCGCGGTTGGTGTCGGTCGAGTTGTCGGCCACCGGGTAGCTCTTGCCGTAGCCGACGACGGTGACGCGCGGTGCCTGCACGCCCATCATCTCCAGCTGCCTGGCCACCGCCTCGGCGCGCCGGCGCGACAGGTTCTCGTTGTACGCATCCGAGCCGATGTTGTCGGTGTGCCCTTCGATCAGCACGCGCCGGCCAGGGTACTGCTTGAGGAAATCGGCCAGCTTGGTCAAGGAGGCCGCGGCGGTGGACTTGACCTCGGCGCGGTTGAACTCGAACAGCACGTCGCCCAGCGTCACCAGCACGCCACGTTCGGTCTGCTTGGCCTGCAATTCGGCCAGCCGCTGCTGCAGCACGGCAGCCTGCATCTGCGCCTCGTTGGCCTGCGCCTGCGCGGAGGCCGCCTGCTGCTCGGCGCCGCTGGCACGCTGTTCGGCACCGGCTGCGCGCTGTTCGGCACCGGCCGCGCGCTGCTCGGCGTTCATCGCCTGCTGCTGCGCCAGGTTGGCCTCGACACGGGCGCGCTGCGCTTGCGCACTGCGCACATCGGCACGGGTGCGTTCGCGGTCGGCTTCGGCGCCGCGGATCGCGTCTTCACTGGCCTTGGACTGCGCCACCGCCATCGCGGTGCGGGCCTGCTGCTGCGCAATGTGAGCGGCACTGCTGACCTCGGCCAGCGATTCGCCCTTGGCATGCAGCAGGTTCGCGCGGTTCAGCGAATCGGTGGCCTTCTTCAGCTCCATCGGCGCCTTCGCCAGCACGTTGGCATCGGTCTCGGCGGTGCGCACGGCGGCGCGGGCTTCCACCAGTTCGGGCGGCGGCATCGGGGTGCTGGCGCAGGCGCCGAGCAACAGGCCGGCGGCAAGGGTACTGGCAACAAGAGTGGGCTTCATGGTGGGTTTCTCCAGGCTTGTTCTGCGCGCTTACTTGCGCGCCATCTCTTCACGCAACTGGCGGATGCTGTCGCGCACCGCCGTCAAGGCGCGGTCCGATCGCAGCGATCGCGCCTGGGCCTCGGCCAGCGTCGCGTCGGCATCGGCCTGCTCGGCCAGTTGGCGAGCCAGCGCGTAGTCCTTGTTCGCATAGGCCACGTTGGCGCGGGCGATCTTGTCGCGCGCCATCGCCAACTCCACCGGCGCTTCGGCAGCGGCCGGGCCGGTAGCGCGATCGACAGCCGCCTGACCCACGGCCAGCTGGCTGCGGGGTGGCGACTCGCTGGCACAGGCCGACAGCAGCGCGACCAGCGCTGCCGCGGCCAGGGCGGTCCAGGGCATGCGGCGCAAGGACGGTGTGACTGGCAAGGCAAGGGGTCTCATGGGTACTCCTTCTCGAGGACGGTGCTTGGTCTTCTCGGCGCTGGCACACGGCGCCGCAGTGAATCCACTGTAGGCAGCGCTGCACGACGCACGTATCGGTGGAGTGCGCCAAGCACGGTCAGATTCGACCTACAAAGTGCCGGCCGCCGCTCAGTCCTTCCACCGCTGCTCGACTTCCCTCACCGCGGCGCCGACATCGCGCGCCGCTACACTGCGGCCCGTGCGCCGACTCCTGTTCATCGTTCTGCTGACGATCCTGCCGCTCCAGTTCAGCTGGGCCGGGGTTTCGGCGTATTGCGGGCATGAACGCGGCAGCGCGACGCAGCACTTCGGGCATCACGAGCACCAGCACCATGCCGGTCCGGATGCGGCGTCCACCGACAAGGCGAGCTCTGCTTCGATGCAGGCCGACGCCGATTGCGGCACCTGCCAGCTGGGTGCGTCGCAGCCGGTTCCGCCGACATCGGCCGCGCTTCTCGTACCGGACACCGAGCCGCCGTGCGACGCACACCATGCGCGTTACGGCTCCCACATCCCCCCCGGCCCCGAACGTCCTGACAGGGAAGCGCCCTCGCCTGCCGTGCGATTCGGCGGCGCGGTCGTGATCGGCGCCTTACTTCCGGCCTGACTTCTTCGCACCCCGCTGCCGCATCGCTTCTGTCGTGAGACAAGAAGGATGATTCGATGCGATTGCCCCTTATCGCGGTGGCCTGCCTGCTGGCCGCCGCCCCCGGTCTGGCCACTGCCCAGGCGCCGACCACACCCCCTGCACTGACACTTTCCGACGCACTGCGCCTTGCCGTGCAGGTCAGCCCGGCCGTCAAGCTGCGCGAAGCCCAGCTGGCTGCGGCCGAAGGGGCGCGCCACCAGGCCTCGACGCTGCTGGCCAACAACCCCGAACTGAGCCTGGAGCGCAGCCGCACGCAAACGCGCCTGACGCCGCCGCCCGACGACCGCAGCAGCGCTTGGGCCGTGGCGCTCGCGCAGTCCGTCGAGATCGGCGGGCAGCAGGCGCGCCGCCGTGAAGCCGCCGCCGCGTCGCTGGCAGCGCTGCGTGCGGAGATCGACGACGCACGCCGCCAGGCCCGCGGCGATGCCGCGCTGCGCTTCCATGCCGTGCTCAAGGCGCAGCGGCGGATCCAGATCGAGCAGCGATCCGCCGCGCTGTTCGACAGCACGGCCCAGGCCGTCGACAAGCGCCGCGCCGCAGGCGAGGACACCCGGCTGGACGCCAACGTGGCGCGGGTGGAGGCCGAGCGCGCGCGCAACGCGCTGGCAGCGGCGCGCGAGCAGTGGCTGGACGCGCGGGCCGACCTGGCAACGGCCCTGCAGTTGCCCGCTGCGGCCCTGCCGGACGTGGCGGGCGACTTGGCGGCCGGCCCCGTCGACACCTTGCCGTACAGCCTGGAGCAGCTCAGCGCATCCCTGCCGGCCCTGCCCCGTCTGCGCGCACTGGCGGCCCACGAACAGGCGGCACGCGCGCGGCTGGCCACGGCGCACGCCAGTCGCTTGCCCGATCTGACGCTGGGCCTGGCCGTCGGCCGCGAAGGCCCCGGCGCCGCACGCGAGCGGGTGACCACGCTCAGCGTGTCGATGCCCTTGCCGCTGTTCCAGCGCAACGAAGCCGGCATCGGGCAGGCGATCAGCGATGTGAGCACGGCCGAGATCGAACGTGCCGGCGCCGTGCGCGACCACGACGCCCAACTGCGCCGGCTCTGGAGTCGCCTGGCCAGCCAGCGCGAGCGCATTCAACGCACCCATGCTGCGCTGCTGCCGGCCTCCGCAGACAACCAGCTGTTGGCGGCCAAGTCGCGCCAGGCCGGCCAGATCGGCCTGCTGGACCAACTGCTCATCAGCCGGCAGGCGCTGGATACCGAGCGCGAACTGAATGACGCACTGGCGGACTACCACGCCACCCGGATCGAACTCGAAAGTGCGGCCGGCTGGCCGCAGGAAGGATCTTCACGATGAGCACGCTGCACGACGCAACCCCGCCTCGCCTGGCCGCGCTGGCGCTGGCCATGGCCTTGGCACTGGCCGTGGCCGCCTGTGGCAAGAGCGCCGCCAAGGACGAACACGCCGACGAAGGCGACAAGCACGCCGAGCATGCCGGGGAGAAGAAGGCGGCAGGCCATGACGAACATGCTGAAGGCCAACCCGAACTGAAGCTGAGCCGCGAAGAGGCCGAACGTGCCGGCATCCAGCTCGAAGAGATCAAGGCGCAAGCGCTCGGCGAGACGGTGGTCGTCACCGCGACGATCCACGCCGACCAGGACCGCCTGGTCCGCGTGTCGCCCCGCATCGCGGGCCGCATCCTGTCGGCGCCCGCGAAGCTGGGCGATCATGTGCGCGCCGGGCAGACGCTGGCCACGATGGACAGCGTGGAGGTCGGTGAGAGCCATGCCACCTGGATGCAGGCCCAGACCGAACTGCGCATCGCCGAAGCCGACTTCACGCGTGCCGAGTCGCTGAACGCCGAAGAGATCATCCCGAAGAAGGACTTCCTGCGCGCCCAGGCAGATCGGGACAAGGCCGCAGCCGCAGTGCGCGCCGCGGCCGACCGCCTGCGCCTGATGGGCGGTGCGCCGGGCGCCACGGGCAACAACGTGTCCCGCTTCTCCGTTATCGCGCCACTGGCTGGCACCGTGATCGAGAAGAAGGTGACGCTCGGTGAACTCGCCAGTCCCAGCGAGCCGATGTATGCCATAGCCGACCTGAGTCGTGTCTGGATCCAGGCGGCGTTGCCCGAAGCCGCGCTGGCCAAAGTGCGCGTGGGAGCCCATGCCAAGGTGACTGTCTCAGCCTACCCGGACCAGACCTTCAGCGGGCGCGTCGGCCACATCGGCGCGATGCTCGACAAGGACACGCGCACGGTGGCCGCGCGCATCGAGCTGCCGAACGCCGATGGCCGCCTGAAGCCCGAGATGTTTGCCACCGCCACCATTGAAGCCGTCGGTGACAAGCGCGAAGCCATCGCACTGCCCGATGCCGCGATCGTGCTGCTGGAGGGCGTGCCCACGGTCTTCGTGTTCGAGCATGGCGCCTACGAGGCCCGCGCCGTCGAACCCGGCGAGCGCATCGCCGGCCGCACCCTTCTGAAGTCAGGCATCCAGGCCGGCGAGCAGGTGGTGATCGCCGGCGCCTATGCGCTGAAGGCCCGCAAGCTGAAGTCACAGCTCGGCCACGGCCATTGAGAGGAACCACACACCATGCTCAATGCAATCGTTGATGCCAGCCTGCGCTACAAGCTGCTGGTGCTGGTGGCCTTTGTCGTGCTCACCGGCCTGGGCGTGATGGCCTGGCGCCAGGTGCCGGTGGATGCCTTCCCCGATGTCACGCCGGCGCAGGTGAACATCTACACCGAATCACCCGGCGTTGCGGCCGAGGACATCGAGCGTTTGCTCACCGTGCCGATCGAAGGCGCGATGGCCGGCCTGGCGAATGTGGAAGTCGTGCGTTCGGTGTCGCTGTTCGGCCTGTCGTATGTCGGCATCTACTTCTCCGACGACGTCGACATCGGTGTCGCGCGCCGGCTGGTCGGTGAAAAGCTGCAGGAGGTGAAGAGCCGCCTGCCGCAGGGCTACGGCGAGCCGGCGCTAGGCCCCAACAGTTCAGGCCTGGGCCAGGTGTTCTGGTACACGATCGAAGACGCTGACAAGAAGCTCAGCGCGATGGATCTGCGCACGCTGCACGACTGGACCGTGCGGCTGATCCTGCGCACCGCGCCGGGCGTGGACGATGTCACCACCTGGGGCGGCCACGAGAAGCAGTTCCAGGTGCAGATCGACCCGCGGCGGCTGGTCAAGTACGGCCTCTCCTTCAAGGAGGTGATGGAACGGCTGGCGGCCAACAACAAGCAGGTCGGCGGCCAGTACCTGAACATCGGTGTCGAGCAGTACCTGGTGCGCGGTCTCGGCCTGGTCAGCAATGCGGCCGACATCGGCACCATCGTCGTGGCCGAGCGCAACGGCGCACCGGTCTACGTGCGCGACGTGGCCGATGTGAAAGAGGCACCCGCGGTGCGCTTTGGCGCCGTCACGCGCAATGGCCAGGAAACGGTGCTCGGCATCGCGCTGGCACGCATCAATGAAAACGCGGCGACTGTGGTCGCGGCCGTGAAGCAGAAGCTTGCCATCGCGCAAGCGGCGCTACCCAAAGGCATCACGCTCACCGCGGTGTACGACCGCACCGAGATCGTCGACAAGGCGCTGAAGACCTCGACCGGCGCCTTGATCGAAGGATCGATCCTGGTCGCGGTGATCCTGTTCCTGTTCCTCGGCGAGTTCCGCTCGGCCATCGTCGTCGTCGTGACCTTGCCGCTGGCCATGCTGTTCGCCTTCATCATGATGCAGCGCTTCGGCATGTCGGCCAACCTGATGTCCTTGGCAGGGCTGGCCATCGGCATCGGCATGATGGTCGACGGCGCGGTGGTGATGGTCGAGAACGCCTTCCGCCTGCTGTCGCATGCACGCGCCTCGGGCCAGCCGATCAACCGCACGCAGGTGGTGCGGCAAGCGGCGCGCGAGGTGGCCAACCCCATCGCCTTCGCGATCGGCATCATCATCGTGGTGTTCCTGCCGCTGTTCTCGCTGAGCGGGCTGGAAGGCAAGCTGTTCAAGCCGATGGCACTGACCATCACCTTCGCGATGGCCGGCTCGCTGCTGCTGAGCCTGACGCTGGTGCCGGTGCTGGCCACGCTGATCCTGCGGCCCAAGGAAGAGAAGGACACCTGGCTGGTGCGCGGCGCGAAGAAGCTCTACCTGCCGCTGCTCGATTGGGCACTGGACCGCAAGAAGACGGTGATCGGCGCGGCCGTCGTGCTGCTGCTGGGCTCGCTGGCGTTGTTCCCGTTCCTCGGCAAGGAGTTCATGCCCACGCTGCAGGAGGACGCGATCATGTTCCGCGTGGTCGGCATCCCGTCGACATCGCTGGATGAATCGATCCGCGTGGCCCATGTGATGGACGCCAGCCTGCGCAAGAAGTACCCGCAAGTGCGCTCAGTGCTGGCCACCATCGGCCGCGCCGAGAAGGGAGAGACGGCCGATGTCAACTACATGGAAGTGCTGCTCGACCTGAAGCCCAAGGACGAATGGCCGACGAAGCAGTCGTACGTGGCGCTCGGCCGGGAGATGCAAGAGTTCCTGGAGGCCGAAGTGGCCACCGCCGTGTTCGGCGCCACGCAGCCGATCCAGATGCGCGTGGAAGAGCTGATCTCCGGCGTGCGCGCCACGCTGGCCCTGAAGGTCTACGGCGAGGACCTGGACCAGCTCGAAGCGCTGTCGGCGAAGCTGAAGACTGTCATCGCCACCGTGCCCGGCGTGGCGGACCTGTCCGCCGAAGCCAACAAGGGCAAGCCGCAGATGGTGATCCAGGTCGACCGCGAAGCGGCCGCGCGCTACGGCCTGAATGCCGACGACATCCTCGCGGTGGTGCAGGCCGGCATTGGCGGCGAGACGGTCTCGACGCTGATCCAGGGCACGCGCCGCTTCGACATCGCGGTGCGGCTGGCCGACGAGTTCCGCAGCAGCCCGGCGGCCATCGCCGCGATCCCGATCCGCACGCCCGAAGGTGCGCTGGTGCCTTTCTCGCAGGTGGCGAAGATCACGCTGGCCGAGGGCTACACCTTCGTGCGCCGAGAAGCGCTGCAGCGCTATGCCGTGCTGCAGATGGACGTGCAGGGCCGCGACGTGGACGGCTTCGTCCAGGACGCCGATGCGGCGATCCAGGCCAAGGTGAAGCTGCCCACCGGCTACTGGGTGGAATGGGGCGGCGCGTTCGAGAACCAGCAGCGCGCGATGGCCCGGTTGGGACTGATCGTGCCGCTGACCATCGCGCTGATCTTCATCCTGCTGTACACCGCGTTCAACTCGGTTCGGCATGCCACGCTGATCATCGCCAATGTGCCGTTTGCCATCATTGGCGGCATCGTCGGGCTGTTCAGCACCGGGCAATACCTCTCGGTGCCATCGGCCATCGGCTTCATCGCGGTGTTCGGCGTGGCGATGCTCAACGGCATCGTGCTGGTGAGCTTCCTGAACGAGCAGCGCCGGCACGGCCTGTCGATCCGCGACGCCGTGCGCCAGGGTGCGGCTCTGCGCCTGCGGCCGGTGCTGATGACGGCCTCGGTGGCCATCCTCGGCCTGGTGCCGATGCTGATCTCGACCGGGGTGGGCGCCGAAACGCAGCGCCCGCTGGCCACCGTGGTGATCGGCGGGCTGATCACCTCCACGCTGCTGACGCTGCTGCTGTTGCCGCTGATCTACGAATGGTCGGAGTCGCGCGCCGAGGCGAGGCAGCGCCTGCGTGAGGCCGGCGGCGGCGCTGGCGCAGCCGGTCTCGCAACGCCGTGATGTTCTATCGACGGCGCAGATCGCAGGGGGCGATGGCACTGTTGCAGATGCGCGCCTTCCCAGGCCGCCTACAAGCCCAACTCCCGCAGAATCGCCTCGCGCAGCGCCTGCGCCTGCGGACTGGTGAGCTTGCGCGGATGCGGCATGTCCACGCTGAACGTGGCCTGGATCGTCGCCGGCCGGGGCGACAGCACCATGATGCGGTCGGCCATGTAGATGGCTTCTTCGACATCGTGCGTGATCAGCAGCACCGTGTGGCGCTCTTCTTCCAGGATGCGCAGCAGCTCGGTGCGCATGCGCAGATTCATCAGCGCATCGAGCGCCGAGAACGGCTCGTCCATGTACAGGATCTCGGGCTTCACGACGAAGGCGCGCGCCAGTTCCACGCGCTTGAGCATGCCGCCCGACAGCTCGTGCGGGTAGCTGGACTCGAAGCCCTTCAGGCCGACCATCGCGGCGTAGTGATCGGCCAGCGCGGCCTTGTCGCCGGGGCCGTCGCCGTTGCTCTTGCTGCTGTTTTTGCAAGTTAGACCGAACATCAGGTTCTGCTGCACGGTGAGCCAGGGGAACACCGAGCCATGCTGCGAGATCACGATGCCCTTGGGGCTGGGGCCGTCGCGCGCGGCGCCGTCCACCTGCACAACGCCTTGGTCCGCACGCTCGAAGCCGGCGATGATGTTCATCAGCGTCGATTTGCCGCAGCCCGAGGGGCCGACGATGGCGACGAACTCACCATCGGCCACCGCAAAGCTCACGCCGCCGATGACCGGCAGTTCACCGGTGTCCGACGGAAAGCCCTTGCGGACCTGGTCGACGACGATCTTGCCGGTCTTGCCGATCTGCTTATCGGACATAGCGCCATCTCACAGTCTTGAGCCTTTCGAGCAGGCGGGTGAAGCCATCGAGCAGCAGGCCGATGAGGCCGATGATGATCATGCTGGCGATCACCAGGTCGTAGCGGTTGCCGGCATTGCGCGAATCCATGATCAGGTAACCCAGGCCCGAGCGCAGCGCAATCATCTCGGCCGCCACCACCACCAGCCAGGCCACGCCGATGCCGATGCGCATGCCGACGATGATCTCCGGCAGCACTGCGGGAATCACCACCCGGCGGAACAGCACCGCGCGCGAAACACCGAAATTCGCCGCCGCGCGCAGGTAGCGCCGTTCGATGGTGTGCACGCCCGAGGTCGTCTGCACGATCATCGGGAACACCGACGAGATGAAGATCAGGAAGATCGGCGACACATCGCCGACGCCGAACCACAGGATGGCCAGCGGGATCCAGGCGATCGGCGAGATCGGCCGCAGCATCTGGAAGATCGGGTTCAGCGTGCGGTAGGCCCCGCCGACCCAGCCCATCCACAGGCCCAGCGGAATGGCCAGCAGCACGGCCAGCCCGAAGCCGGTGCCGACGCGGAACAGCGACGCGGCGATGTGCTCCCACAGCGTGCCGTCCTGCGCCAGTTCCAGCGCGCCGGTGAGCACTTGCCAGGGCGTCGGGAAGATCGCGCTCTCGGTCTGCACGACCACGATCCACCAGAAGGCGACGAGCGCGGCGATGACCGCCAGCGGCGGCAGGATCTTTTTCAGTGTCACGTTGTCTTGGGCCACCAGGGTTGGTTCATCAGCTGGGCCAGGCGCCACCGCAAGCGGGGCCAGCCCGGCGTCGGGCGCGGATCGACGATCACGCTCATCTGCCCGCTGGCATGCGCAGTGCACGCAAAGCTGTAGGTCGATGCCACCTCGAAGGGCAGGCGGAAACTCTGGCCCGGCATGATCAGCACCGGGCCGAAGACCTGCGGCACCTCGTCCTGGTTGCGCAGCAACAGCACGTCCTTGGCACCCAGCGTGAGGCGGATGGTGTCCGGCAGGATCTCGACCTTGTTGCCGCCCATGCGGCGCGACCAGGTGCCGCGCGGGATCTCGAACAGCTCGTCGCGGCTGTCGACCACCACCGGCGCCAGCGCTGCCCAGGCCAGCGCAGCCAGCAGCAGCGCCGCGAGCAGCACAAGCAGCGCGCAGACAACCCAGAACGGGCGCGCCAGCAGCCTCACTGCGTCAACAGCAACTGGAGGTCGTGCGCATAGTCCTTGGCGCTGCGCCCGTAGGGCATCATCGCGCGCAGCTTGCCGGCACGGTCGATCAGGTAGACCGAGGACGAATGGTCCACCGCATAACCCGCCTTCGAGGCCACCTTGTTGGCGACGATGCCGTAGTTCGTGCGCACGGCAGCCAGCGTTTCGGCTTGGCCGGTGCCGCCGACGAAGCTGGGATCAAAGGCCGCCAGGTAGGTTTTCATGCGGGCGGCGTCGTCGCGCTCGGGATCCACCGTGATGTAGAGCACCTGCACGGCTTCGGCGGCCGGGCCCAGCGCCTTGCGCGCCTGCACCAGCGTGGCCAGCGTGATCGGACAGACCTCCGTGCAATGCGTGAAGCCGAAGGCCAGCATCACCACCTTGCCGCGGTAGCGCGCAAGCTTCAGCACACTGCCGTCGGAGCCGCGCAGCGCGAACTCCGGGGCCTGGCGCGGTGGCTCGAAAACGCCAGCCTTGAGGGGGGTTGCCGGGCTTGCCGCAGGCACCTGCAGGGCGGCGCACAGCAGCAGCGCGGTGCCGGTGAGTTTCAACAGGTTCACGTTCGCTCGCCTCGTTCAAGACCCATCACAGCGGGATGGCGGCCGGTCGGGCTGCCTTGGTGAAACTTTCGTCCATGTAGGTCTCGTAAGCCACCGGCCGCTTGAGGGTGCCGGCTGCTATCGACAGCTGCATCAGTTCCTCGAACTCGGTGCGGATCATGCGCAGATCGCCATAGGTCACCCGGTCGGTCGGATTCTCCATGACGAAGCGGATGATGTTCGGGTCCTGATTGAAGTACTTGCGCCCGGCGGCGATGGTCACGGCCTTGTTGCGGTTGTCCTGCTTCTGGTCCAACCACTGGCCGGCCGCCAGCACATGGTTGACCAGGTCCTGCACCAGCGGCCGGTTGTCCCGGATCAGCTCTTCCCGTACCGTCAGCACGCAGCAGATGTAGTTGCGCCATTCGTCGCGGGTCATGCGCAGCGCTCGCGCATAACCCGCACGTTGCGCGGCCGCGCCGAAGGGCTCGCCGGTGCAGTAGGCGTCCACCGCCTTGGCGTACAGCGCGGCCGGCATGTCGGGCGGCGCCATCTCGACCAGCTCGATGTCGGCGGGTGTCATGCCCTCCTGCGCCAGCATCTTGCGCAGGAACAGGAAGTCCACCGCAAAGCGGCTGGGGATGGCGATGCGCTTGCGCGCCAGATCCTTGAAGCGCTGGTACGGCGAATCGGTGCGCACCATGATCACCGCGCCCGAGCGGTGGCCCAGCGAAACGATCTTCACCGGGATCTTCTTGTCGGCCAGGTCCATCACCAGCGGCGCCAGCATGTAGGCGGCCTGGATGCGGCCGGCCATCAGCGATTCCTTGATCTCCGGCCAGCCGTTGTACTTGCTGAACTCGAACTCGTTCTGCGGGGCGCCGCTCTTGTCGGCGGCATTGCTGGTGGTCTTGGCCACGCAGGCCACCGGCAGCGTCAGGTTGCAGGTCACCGGCAGGCCGCCCACGACCAGCGGCTTGGCCGGCGCTGCCTGCGCAGGCGGCGCCAGGGCCGGCAGCGCGGCGGCCAGGCCCCTGCGCAGCAACTGCCGGCGCTGCAGCCAGGGCGGGCACTGCAGGAGGGGGTGAGGCTCGGGGATGGGGCTCACGGGGAAGGCGCTCCGTGCTGAGGATCGGTCATTTTCAGCGATGACGCTGGTGGGCGGTGCAAGTGTTCGGATTTGAACGGGCAGGTTGTAATTGCGAATGCTTCGCATTACAGTTCAGTTCCACCCAACGCTGCGCTCTTGGCACGGAGTGCCCAAGACCCGTCATGACCCCTCCGCCCGACCTCCATTCGCCCCGCACTGCGTCTGCGCACCGGCGCCAAGATCCGCACGAGACGCCTGCCGCCGCTGACACCGCGGGCCTCTGCAAGCCCAGGTTGCACAGCAGCGCACTGTTCGGTGGTACCGACGAAATAGAGATCGCGCATGGCGATGCGCTGTACCGCCTGCGCATCACCTCGCTGGGCAAGCTCATCCTCACCAAATAGCCCCATTTCCCCTCCCCCGCACACGCCAGCCGCAAGCCAGCCCGTGCCTGATCACGAAAGGATCACCGTGCTGCGCGAGCCCGATCGAGAACCGCCGATTCCGCCTGCTGCCGGCTCACGTCGCCGTCGCCTGTGGGAACTGGAGGGCCATGCCCACTGCCCGGTGGTCGGCGTGTGTTTGCCCTTGGCGGCATTGCGCCGCCTGACGAACAAAGTACTCGGCGGAGAAGCGCTGGCCGATGACTATGAACTGCACTGCGGCGTGATCGCCGAATGCCGGCAGCGCACGCCGCTGGCCGAAACCCTGCAGCGGGAACTGGACCGCCGCTATGCCGTGCCACTGCAGCGCGCCGGCAAGCTGAAGACCGAAGCAGCACTGGCCGCTTGGTGGTATGAAGCCTCGGCCGGCAAGGACATCGCAGGCGCCTTCTGGGCCACCCTGTCGCACCCGCGCTGCACCCCCACGCTGGAGCACCGGGTGCTCGGCGACGTGCACATGCTGCAGCATCAGCTGGGCACGGCGACACGCGTGGACCTGGCGCGCTTCGAGGCGCTGATCGACGAAAACGCCGTGCTCACGCGTGAACTGGCCGCAGCCCAGCGGCGCTGCACGGCGCAGGCTGCGGAGCATGCGCGGCGCGCCGAGCAGGCCGAAACCGGGCTGGTGCGCCTGCGGGCCGAACTGATCACGCGCGACACCGCGCTGGCCCAGGCGCGCGAGCAGCTCGCCACGCTGGAGTCCAGCGCGCCCGAGCTGCGTACGCGATTCGAACTGGCGCAAGACAACCGCCGCCAGGCCGAACAGATCCATGCCCTGCAGCGTGCGCTGCTGCAAGCCGAGCAGGAAGCCGAACGTCAGCGTCGCCGGGCGGCCGAGGCCACGGACGATCTGGCCCTGCAGCGCCGCAGCATGCCAGCGGCGCCGGCAGCGCCCGCCGACACCGCCTGCAGCACGCCGGCGCTGAGCGAGCGCGCGATCCTGTGCGTCGGCGGCCGGCCCGCCAGCGTGCCGGCCTACCGCCAACTGATCGAGCGCACCGGCGGCCGCTTCCTGCACCACGACGGCGGCGAGCAGGACAGCGTGCTCAAGCTCGATGCCACGCTCGCCGCGGCTGACCTGGTGATCTGCCAGACGGGCTGCATCAGCCACGACGCCTACTGGCGCGTGAAGGACCACTGCAAGCGCACCGGCAAGCGCTGCCTGTTTGTCGAAACGCCCAGCCGCGCCGCGCTGGAGCGCGCGCTCGGCGAAGCAGTGCAGCGCAGCGCGCCGAACGTGGACGCGGGCCTGCCCTAGGCTCAGATCAGCGTGGCCGGATCGATGCGCTCCTCGGCGAAGCGCGTGACGCGGCGCGGCCGCAGGTGCACCGCCGAGCCGGGCTTCAGGCCCAGCTGTTCGCGCAGCGCCAAGTATTCGGCGCGCGGCAACTCGACATCGACGAAGCCGGCGTCATCGCCGCGCCTGAATTCCAGCCGCGTGTTCGGCCCCACCGTCAAGGCCTGGGCCAGGGTCACCTCGATCGCACCGGGCTCGGGCGCCATGATGATCTGCAGCTCATGCGGCCGCACATAACTCACTTCTTCAGCGGCCGCGGCGCCGGGTCCATGGCCGGCGGAACCCAGGCGTCCATGGAACAGGTTCACGTCGCCCAGGAACTGCAGCACGAAGGGCGTGGCCGGCTGGTCGTAGACCTCGTCGGGCGAGCCCACCTGCTCGATGCGGCCTTCGTTCATCACCACGATGCGGTCGGCAACCTCCATCGCCTCTTCCTGGTCGTGCGTGACGAAGACGCTGGTGACATGCATCTCGTCGTGCAGCCGGCGCAACCAGCGGCGCAGCTCCTTGCGCACCTTGGCGTCCAGCGCGCCGAAGGGCTCGTCCAGCAGCAGCACCTTGGGCTCGACCGCCAGGGCGCGCGCCAAGGCAATGCGCTGGCGCTGGCCGCCGGAGAGCTGGTGCGGGTAGCGGTCGGCAATCCAGTCCAACTGCACCAGTTTCAGCAACTCGGTGACCTTGCGGATGATCTCGGCTTCCGAGGGGCGCGTGGCCTTCGGCCGCACGCGCAGCCCGAAAGCCACGTTCTCGAAGATCGTCATGTGCGCGAACAGCGCATAGTGCTGGAACACGAAACCGACCTGGCGCTCCCGCACATCGGCGAAGGTGGCATCGGCGCCATGGAACAGCACGGTACCGGAATCCGGCACCTCGAGCCCGGCGATGATGCGCAGCAGCGTGGTCTTGCCCGAACCCGAGGGCCCGAGCAACGCCACCAGCTCGCCGGCCGGAATGTCCAGCGTCAGGTTGTCGCAGACGACGGTCTTGCCGAAGCGCTTGTTGAGGTTTCTGACTTCAATGCTCATGGGACTTCCCGCCTATTCGGCACGTTCGCCGGCCACACGTTTTTCGGCCTTCACCCGCTGCTCCACCAGGTACTTCAGCACCAGCGTCACCAGCGCCAGCAGCGCCAGCAGCGAGGCCACCGCGAAGGCGGCAGCGAACTGGTATTCGTTGTAGAGGATCTCGATGTGCAGCGGCATCGTGTTGGTCGAACCGCGGATGTGGCCGGACACCACGCTGACCGCACCGAACTCGCCCATCGCCCGCGCATTGCACAGGATCACGCCGTACAGCAGCGCCCACTTGATGTTGGGCAGCGTCACGCGCATGAAGATCTGCCAGCCGTTGGCACCCAGCACGCGGGCGGCTTCTTCCTGCTCTGTGCCCTGGGCCTGCATCAGCGGAATCAGCTCGCGGGCGATGAACGGGAAGGTCACGAAGGTGGTGGCCAGCACGATGCCCGGCACCGCGAAGATCACCTTCAGGTCATGGTCGCGCAGCCAGCCGCCGAACCAGCCCTGCAGCCCGAAGATCAGCACATAGATCAGGCCCGAGATCACCGGGCTCACCGAGAACGGCAGGTCGATCAAGGTCAGCAGCAGGTTCTTGCCGCGAAATTCGAACTTCGCGATGCACCAGGCCGCGGCAATGCCGAATACCAGGTTCATCGGCACCGAGATGCCGGCGGCGATGAGCGTGAGCTTCACGGCCGACAGCGCATCGGGCTCGACGACGGCGGCCAGGTAGACCCCGACGCCTTTCTTGAAGGCCTCGACGAAGACGATGGCCAGCGGCACGAACAGGAAGAAGGTCAGGAAGGCCAGTGCGCAGCCGATCAGGACCCACTTGACCCAGGTGGGCTCGGCGGTGGCGGCGCGGATGCTGCGCGGCGAAATGCCGCGCGAAGCCGCGACGGGCAGAGGCAGTGCGGAGGATGGGGTGCTCATGGTGTTCAACGCCCTTGCCTCGCGCGGGCCCAGGCCTGGAGCGCATTGATCGCCAGCAGCAGCACGAAGGCCGCCACCAGCATCACCACCGCGATGGCGGTGGCGCCGGCGTAGTCGTACTGCTCCAGCTTGGTGATGATCAGCAGCGGCGTGATCTCGCTGATCAGCGGCATGTTGCCGGCGATGAAGATCACCGAGCCGTACTCGCCCAGCGCACGCGCGAAGGCCAGCGCAAAGCCGGTCAGCAGCGCCGGCATCAGCGTCGGGAAGATCACGCGCGCGAAGGTCTGCCAGCGGCTGGCGCCCAGCGTGGCCGCGGCCTCTTCGGTTTCCTTGTGCAGGTCTTCCAGCACCGGCTGCAAGGTGCGCACGACGAAGGGCAGGCCGATGAAGGTCAGCGCCACGAACACGCCCACCGGCGTGAAGCTGACCTGGAACGGCAGGAACTGGCCGATCCAGCCGTTCTTGGCATACAGCGCGGTCAGCGCGATGCCGGCCACCGCGGTGGGCAAGGCGAAGGGCAGATCGACCAGTGCGTCAACGATGCGCTTGAACGGGAATTCATAACGCACCAGCACCCAGGCGACGATCAGCCCGAAGCTGGCATTGAGCACGGCTGCGGCGAGCGATGCGCCGAAGGTCAAGCGGTAAGACGCCACGACACGCGGCGAACTCACCGCATCCCAGAACGCCGGCCAGGTCATCGTGAAGGTCTTCAGGAACGCCGCCGACAGCGGAATCAACACGATGAAGCTCAGGTACAGCAGCGTGAAGCCGAGCGCGAGGTCAAAGCCCGGCAGCACGCTGTGGCGCTTGAGCAGGGTGCGGGTGAAGAACAAGGGGCGGCCTCTGCGTGTTGTCGCGCGGGTGTTGGAAAGTCAACAGCGGATGCGGAATGCTAGGGGCCGGCCGGCGCCGGCCCAACGACCGAAATCGCCAATGCTTATGCGGAAAACGAGGGAGGCCGCGATCCCATGTGAGGCGCGCGCGTGCCCCTGTCAGGCGTGACAGACGCCTCAGCGCTTGGTGTAGACCTTGTCGAAGGTGCCGCCATCGGCGAAGTGCGTCTTCTGCGCCTTGGCCCAGCCGCCAAACACCTCGTCGATCGTGAACAAGCTGACCTTCGGGAACTGCTTGGCGTACTTGGCGGCAGCGGCCGCGTCGATCGGGCGATAGTAGTTCTGACCGGCGATGTCCTGGCCCTCGGCCGAATACAGGTAGTCGACATAGGCCTGCGCCACCGCACGCGTGCCCCGCTTGTCGACCACCTTGTCGATCACCGTCACCGGCGGTTCGGCCAGGATGGACAGCGAAGGCGCGACGATGTCGAACTTCGCCGGGCCAAGCTCCTTCAGCGCCAGCAGCGCTTCGTTCTCCCAGGCCAGCAGCACGTCGCCGATGCCGCGCTCGACAAACGTGGTGGTGGAGCCGCGCGCGCCGCTGTCGAGCACCGGCACGTTGGCCAGGATCTTGCCGACGAACTCCTGCGCCTTGGCTTCGCTGCCGCCGTTCTTCTTCAGCGCATAACCCCAGGCCGCCAGGTAGTTCCAGCGCGCGCCGCCGGAGGTCTTGGGGTTCGGCGTGACCACGCTGATGCCGGGCTTGACCAGGTCGTCCCAGTCCTTGATGGCTTTCGGGTTCCCTTTGCGCACCAGGAACACGATGGTCGAGGTGTAGGGCGCGCTGTTGTGCTTCAGCCGCTTTTGCCAGTCGGCGGGAATCAGCTTGCCCTTCTCGGCCACTTCGTCGATGTCGTAGGCCAGCGCCAGCGTCACGACATCGGCCTCCAGCCCATCGATCACCGAACGGGCCTGCTTGCCCGAACCGCCATGCGATTGCTTCACCGTCACGGTGTCGCCACTCTTGCCTTGCCAGTATTTGGCAAAGGCCTTGTTGAAGTCGGCGTACAGCTCGCGCGTCGGGTCGTAGGAGACATTCAGCAGCGTGATGTCCTTCGCGCTGGCGCTGAGCGCCGTGGCGCCAAGGGCCAAGGCCAGCAGGCTGCGGCGGGCAAACAGGAGGGCAGGCATGGGTGGCGTCCCGCTGATCGGGCGATGTGTCGATGGGACAGATGCTAGGTTTCCAACACCGCTCAGGAAACAAAGCGTTCCGCGCTTGGTTATGCGGTTTGCAGATATGAGCCCGGTGTCAAGTAGCGCGCACGAGGGGTCGCCGGGAGTGCACTTATGTCAAATTTTGCAGTGCATGGCATAATGTTTACCGGGTCGGTTCTTGCTTTCCTTTGAGGTGGTCCCACTTCGACGAAGCCGCCCCACTCACACCGCACCCCAATGTCCAAAGCCGACACCAAGACCTCGATTGATTCCGACGGGCTGCGCTACCGCAGCAAGACCCCTGGCTCCCCGTTCACAGCCGCAGGTGCTTTTGGCGCCGCCACGATGTCCTGTTTCCTGTGCGGCAAGCATCGCCCGCGCAGTGCCCTGAAGTCCCGCCGCCTGCTCGGCAAGGCGCAATTCGTCTGCTCGCCCAGTTGCAAGGAAGCCGACGCCGAAGGCGGCAGCAAGGCCTGAGCGGCAAGATCTGATGACCAGACCGGCGACCCGGTCAGCTGAAACGGCGGCCTCGAGCCGCCTTTCTTATGCCCAAGGGTAAGCACTATATTGCTCCGTTCCGCCGAATTTCTCAAACAATGGTGTTGAATAGGCATAATATTGCAAATTTCGACCGCCATCGCTTCGGAGACCCGCATGTCCTTCGCCCTGTTCAATGATCCTTCCTCGCTGGCGCCCCAACGTGCCATCCGCGAAGATCTGCCCGGCGGTGGCTTCCTGCTGCGCCACCCCGAGCCGCTGCAGCCTTATGCGCGCTGCATCGGTGCCTGGCTCGATCATTGGGCCCTGACCACGCCCGAAACCCTGTTCCTGGCCGAACGGGACACCAGCGGCGACTGGCGCAAACTGAGCTACCGCGACACCCGCCGCCTCGTCGGCGGCCTGGCCCAGGCGCTGCTGGACATGGCGCTGCCGGCCGGCGCGCCCATCGTCGTGCTCAGCGACAACAGCATCGACCACGCCCTGCTGCTGCTGGCCGGCATGCATGTGGGCCGGCCGGTGTGCACGATCTCCAGTGCCTACTGCCGCCTGACCCGGGACTACAGCAAGGTCCACGGCATGTTGGACAGCCTGCGCCCTGCCCTGGTCTACGCTGCGGAGCCCGGTGTCTATGGTCCGGCGATGGCCAGCTGGTCCGGCAGCGCACCACGCCTGTTCAGCCAACATGCAGATCAGGTCCCTGGCGCGCTGGCCTTCGCCGTGTTTGCCGGCACGCAGGAAACCCCTGCGGTGCAGGCTGCGCACGACGCGGTTCGGCCGGACGATCACGCCAAATACCTGCTCACCAGCGGCTCAACCGGCCTGCCGAAGGTGGTGATCAACACCCACCGCATGCTCACCGCCAACCAGCAGCAGATCGCCCAGGTCTGGCCCTTCCTGAACCGTCATCGGCTGACGCTGCTGGACTGGCTGCCCTGGAGCCACACCTTCGGCGCGAACCACAACTTCCACATGGTGCTGGCGCATGGTGGCAGCCTGTATATCGACGAAGGTCGCCCGGCGCCCGGCATGATCGACAAGACCGTGCGCAACTTGCGCGAGGTACAGCCGAACTTCTACTTCAACGTGCCACGCGGCTTTGACATGCTGCTGCCCTACCTGGAGCAGGACGACAACTTTGCGCACGCATTCTTCGACCAGCTCGAAGCCGTGTTCTACGCCGGCGCTGCACTGCCGCAAAGCATCTGGGAACGGCTCGAAGGCGTGGCGCGCCGCACCCGCTCGCGTCCGGTCTGGTTCACCTCGGCCTGGGGGGCCACCGAAACCTCGCCGTCCTTGACGGCAGTGCATTGGCCCATCGAACGCGCCGGCTGCATCGGCGCGCCGCTGCCGGGTGTCGAGCTGAAGTTCGTGCCCAATGGCGGCAAGCTGGAAATGCGGGTGCGCGGACCCAATGTCTTTCCGGGTTATCGCGACGCACCGGAACAAAGCGCCAAGGCCTTCGACGAACAGGGCTATTACCTGATCGGCGACGCCGGCCGGCTGATGGACGAACAACGCCCCGAGGCCGGCGTGGCCTTCGATGGCCGGGTGGCCGAGGACTTCAAACTGATGAGCGGCACTTGGGTCTCAGTGGGCACGCTGCGCTTGCGCGCCGTGACCGCGTTGACGCCCTTGGCCGCCGATGTGGTGGTGACCGGGCATGACCGCGAAGAGGTGGGCCTGCTAGTCTTCCCCAGCCCGGCCGCGAAGGCACTGGCGCCCGGCGTGCTGGCCGAGCGCCTGCGCAGCGCGCTGCAAAGCCTGCGCAACGAAGGCGGCGGCTCGTCGCAGACGCCGCTGCGCGCCCGGGTGCTCGACGATGCGCCCAATGCCGACGCCGGCGAGATCACCGACAAGGGCTACATCAACCAAGGCGCGGTGCTGCGGCGGCGCGCTGCCGAGGTGATGGCGCTGTACAGCAACGTGCCGGACGAACGCACCGTGCGCTTGTGACGATCGGCCGGCAGCGTGCCGGCTGCAAGCTCAGGCCGCGGCAGGCTGCCAGGCCACGACCCAGCTCTCGTCGTTCGGCAGCACCGTGGTGTAGCCCTGCGCGGCCAGATCGGCCTGCGTCCACACCGAGCGGTGATCCTCGAAGGGATTGGCCTCGACATGCTGCTCGATGAAGTCCTTGGGCGTGCTGACCAGCGCCATGCGCCGCGCGATGCGGCGGCAGTGCTGCAGGAAAGTGATGCCCTCGGCGGTGTCGAAATGTTCCAGGATGTCGATGGCCATCACCAGCTCATATGCCCCGTCGGCGATCGTCGGCAACAGCTTCAACGCATCGCCGATGCGCAGGTCGTTGTAGGCCCACTGGTGCACCGGTGTCAGGTAGCCGGCGAAGCCTTCGATGCCGTCGATGCGCACGGTCCACCGCTCGCGCGGCGCCTGACGCGCGTCGCGGCCGTTCACCTCGAACAGGCCGATGTTCTCCAGGTTGTTGCGCAGCAGGAAGCCGTACTGGCCCATGCCGACGCCGACATCGAGCACGGACGCGGGACGAAGGCGCTCGACGCAGCCGACGATGGTGCTGATCTGGCTGCTTTGACTGAAAGGCACGGCAAGGACCTGCTGTTGGACAAGAAAGGGCGTGATGCTACCGCGCGCCGGCGCCGATGGCCTTGTAGAAGAAGGTCGTGCCGCAGAGCCCGCCGCGGGGCAGCAGTGCATAACCCGGAATGTGGCCGGCCGGCTGCCAGCCCATGCGCGTATACAGCCGCTCGGCATCGGCGCTGGCGGTGTCCAGCACCAGCAGTGTCTTGCCGGCCTCCAGCGCCGCGGCTTCGGCCGCGCGCATCAGCGCCGCGCCCCAGCCTTGCTTGCGGCCGCGGCGGTGCACCAGCATCTTCACGATCTCGGCGCGGTGCGGCTGGTTGTCGGGCTGCGCCAGCACCACCTGCACGGTGCCGATGACCTCGCCCTGCTCGTCATGCGCCAGCAGCAAGATGCGCTCACCCGCCGCCGCGCTGGCGACCATGCGGCGCCAGAAGGCCAGCGCATGCCCGCGCGAGAGCGGCCACATGAAAGACACCGACGCATCGCCGTCGACGCAGTCGATCAGCACATCGCTCAGCTGTTGCACCGCGCCGTCATCGCTGGCGCTCTCCAGGCGGGTGATGCGGGTTTCGGGGGAAATGCCAGTGCTCATGGCGTGCTTCTCCGGGTCGTGGATGGGGCCGAGGTGTCGTCAGTGATCGCGACGAGGTAGCGCGCCGGATGACGATGCGGATTGCTGAAAACGATGGGCTGGTCCAGCCGCATCGCCAGGCAATCGCCGGTGGCCAGCTGGTGCTGCTGATTGCCCAACTGGATGTCCACCGCGCCTTCGATCACCCACAGCTGCTGGTGCACCGGCCGTTCGCGTGCGCCGGTTTCGTAGGCCACGCGCGCGCCGGGCGGAAAACTCACTTCGACCAGTTGCAGCGGCGCCGGATAGCCGGGTGGCGACAGGTTGCGGCGCACATAGCCTGATTGCGGATCGGTCCAGTTCAGCTGCGCAGCGCGTCGCACGACGGGTTCGGCTTGCTCCGGCGCTTCATCGAACAAGGATGCCAGCATCACGCCCAGGCCGGTGGCCAGACGCTCCAGCACCACCGCCGTCGGGCTGCTTTCGCCACGCTCGACCAGCGAGATCATCGAACGGCTGACACCGCAGCGCGTGGCCAGCGCATCGAGCGACAGGTTCTGCGCCGTGCGCAGCGCATGCACGCGGCGGGCGATGCGGTCGTTGACATTGTGGCTGGACATGCGGCAGATCCCTTGAGTTGGACAAAGTGTCCAGCATACTGGATGACGCTGTCAAGCCCATCTGCTGCGAATCGCCAAAGGCTTTGTCGTCAGCGCACGAACTGCTCGGTGTCCACGTCAGCCTGGCCAGCTTCGTTGTAGCGCGGGCCGGTGACGGTGCCTTCGTTGATCAGCGCATCGAGCGCCGAGAGAGTCTGCGGTGTCAGCCTGACCGCTTCGGCGCCCAGATCCTCGGCCAGATGCGATTCACGTGTGGTGCCGGGAATCGGGATCACATGCTCACCACGCGACAGCAACCAGGCCAGGGCCAATTGCGCCATCGTGCAGCCGGCCTGGTCGGCGATGGCGCGGTAGCCGTCCAGCAGCCGCAGGTTGGTGGCATAGGCCTCGGGCGCGAAGCGTGGCATCGCACGCCGGATGTCCTTGGCGTCGAAGCTGGCGACATCGAGCAAGCGGCCGCTCAGGTAGCCGCGTGCCAGCGGGCTGAAGGCGACGAAGGCCGCTCCAATCTCGCGGCAGGCCTGCAGCACGGCAATCTCGGGGTTGCGTGTCCACAGCGAATATTCGGTCTGCACCGCGGCGATCGCATGTTCGGCATGGGCACGCCGCAGCGTGGCAGCGGACACCTCCGACAGCCCCAGCGCCCTGACCTTGCCATCACGACGCAGATCGGCCATTGCCCCCACCGATTCTTCGATCGGCACCCGCTTGTCCCAGCGATGCAGGTAGTACAGGTCGATGACGTCGGTTCCCAGGCGCTTCAGGCTGTCTTCGCAATTGCGACGGATGGTGTCGGGCCGGCCATCGATGACGCGCTTGATGCCATCCGGAAACTGCACACCCGCCATGCCGCCCTTGCTGGCCAGCGTGATGCGCTGCCGGTGCGGCTTCAACACCCGGCCGACCAAGGTCTCGTTGGCGCCAAAGCCGTACAGCGCCGCGGTATCGAACATCGTGACGCCGGCATCCAGCGCCTGCAGCAGCACGCGCTCGGACACATCTGCCGACGGCGGTGTGCCATAGGCATGGCTGAAATTCATGCAGCCCAGCCCGATGGCCGAGACGCTGAATTCGCCGATCTTGCGCTGCTGCATCACCCGGCTCAGGCAGCGTTGAGCTGCTGCTCCAACTGGTGCAGCACCTTGTAGCAGGGCAGCACCTGCGCCACGCTGGCGTTCGGCTCGCGGCCTTCACGGATCGCGGCAAAGAACTCGCGGTCCTGCAGCTCAATGCCGTTCATCGACACATCCACGGTCGACACGTCGATCTTCTCTTCCTTGCCGTTGAACAGGTCGTCATAACGCGCAAGGTACGTGCCAGTGTCGCCGATGTAGCGGAAGAAGGTGCCCAGCGGTCCTTCGTTGTTGAAGCTCAGCGACAGCGTGCAGATCGCCCCGTTGGCGCTCTTCAGCTGGATCGACATGTCCATCGCGATGCCCAAGCTCGGATGGATCGGGCCCTGGATCGCATTGGCGGCAACGATTGGCGACCCGGTCTGGTAGGCGAACAAGTCCACCGTGTGCGCCGCGTGATGCCACAGCAGGTGATCGGTCCAGCTGCGCGCCTGGCCCAGCGCGTTCATGTTCGTGCGGCGGAAGAAATAGGTCTGCACATCCATCTGCTGGATGTTGAACTGGCCCGCCGTGATCTTCTTGTGCACCCACTGGTGGCTGGGATTGAAGCGCCGGGTGTGGCCGCACATCGCCACCAGGCCGGTCTGCTTCTGCAGCGCCACGACGCTGTCCGCATCCTGCCAGCGGTCAGCCAACGGAATCTCCACCTGCACATGCTTGCCGGCCTTCAGGCAGGCGATGGATTGCGCCGCATGCATCTGCGTTGGCGTGCACAGGATCACCGCATCGACTTCCTTCAGCGCCAGGCTGTCGGCCAGATCGGTGGTGACGTGCGGGATGCCGTACTTGGCCGCGGTTTCCCGGGTCTTCTCCAGTTCGCGGCTGACCAGCGAAACCACTTCGACGCCGTCGATCAGCTTGATCGCATCGAGGTGCTTGATGCCGAAAGCGCCGGCGCCAGCCAGCGCCACTTTGATGGTCTTGCTCATGTGTTGTTCTCCAGGATCAGGTGGCCGACCGCGGTGTTGCTGGCGGGCACGTGGTAGAAGCGGTGGCGCACGGTGGGCGGCTTGTCGGACATCGCACCGCGTGCGATCAGCCACATCACCAGCTCGATGCCCTCACTGCCGGCCTCGCGCACGTAGTCGATGTGGGGCACGGCGGCCTGGCCTTCGGGGTCGGCGATCAGCCGGTCGAGGAAGTTGTTGTCGAAGGTCTTGTTGATCAAGCCGGCACGCGGGCCCTGCAGCTGGTGGCTCATGCCGCCGGTGCCCCAGATGTGCACGTTCAGGTCTTCGTCGTAGGACTCAATGGCCTTGCGGATGGCCTTGCCCAGGTTGTAGCAGCGCCGGCCTGAAGGCACGGGGTACTGCACGACGTTCACCGCAAACGGGATCACCGGGCAAGGCCAGGCCTCTGGTTGGCCGCACATCAGGCTCAGCGGCACCGTCAGGCCATGGTCGACGTCCATCTTGTTGACGATGGTGAGGTCGAAGTCGTCCTGGATCACCGACTGCGCAATGTGCGAGGCCAGCTCCGGATGGCCGATCACTTGGGGCACTGGGCGCGGGCCCCAGCCTTCATCGGCCGGCTGGAACTCGGCCGCGCAGCCGATCGCGAAGGTGGGAATCATCTCCAGGCTGAACGCCGTGGCGTGGTCGTTGTAGACCAGGAAGATGACGTCGGGCTTGTTGTCCTTCATCCACTGCTTCGACGGCTCGTAGCCCTTGAACAGCGGCTGCCAGTACGGCTCGGAACTCTTGCCCAGGTCGAGCGCCGCGCCGATGGCGGGCACATGCGAGGTGTAGACGCTGGCGGTGATGCGGGCCATTATTTCTTTGCTCCAGTGTGTTCGCCGCGGGCCTGTTCGCCGACAACGCGGTTGCCCTCGGCCGATCGGCCGCCGGCCAGCATCATCGCGGCGTACTCTTCCTGCGTCATGCCGGTCATGCTGGCGGCCATGTATTGGAAGCTCTTGCCATCGGTGGCGCCGATCTTGGCGAGGAAATAGATGTTGCCGCCGGCGGCGATGCAGCGGTTCAGGTCACGGGCCAGTACCGCCAGCTTCTGCTCTTCGGTCATCGGCCATTCGTCGAGGTAGGCCCGCTCGTTGGCCTTGAAGCGCTCGCGGTTCGCCGCTTTCATCAGCGACATGCAGAACTGGTTCAGGTGATAGCCCATGCGCGACTGTTCGGCGTCGAAGATCGTCGTGCCGGGCACGTCCAGATAGGGTTTGTAAAGGGCCATGTCAGTTCACCTCTTCGGGCCAGTACAGGCGCATCGGGTTGTCGACCAGCAGCTTGCGCTGCAGTTCGGGCGTGGTTGCGATGTGCGGGATGAAGTCGACCAGCAGGCCGTCGTCGGGCATGTGGTCCTTCAGGTTCGGGTGCGGCCAATCGGTACCCCACAGCACCCGGTCGGGGAAGTTCTCGACGATGCGGCGCGCAAACGGCACCACATCGCGGTAGGCCGCCTGCTCGCCGTTCAGCGCCTTGGGGCCGCCGACCGACAGGCGTTCAGGGCAGCTGACCTTGGACCAGACATTCGGGTGCTCGCGCATGAATTTCTCGAACAGCGCGAACTCCGGCCCATCGACCGGCTTGCTGATGTCGGGCCGGCCCATGTGGTCGACCACCACCGTGGTCGGCAGCGCCGTGAAGAAGTCCCACAGTTCGGGCAGGTCCACTGCCTCGAAATAGATCACCACATGCCAGCCGAGCGTGGCGATGCGGCCGGCGATCTCCATCAACTCGTCCTTGGGCGTGAAGTCGACCAGGCGCTTGACGAAGTTGAAACGCACGCCGCGCACGCCGGCATCGTGCAGCGATTGCAATTCGGCATCGCCGATGCTGCGCTTGACGGTTGCCACGCCGCGCGCCTTGCCGTTTGAATGCAGCAGCGCATCGACCATCGCGCGGTTGTCGGCGCCATGGCAGGTGGCCTGCACGACCACATTGCGGGCAAAGCCCAGGTGGTCGCGCAGCGCATACAGCTGCGCCTTGCTGGCGTCGCAGGGCGTGTACTTGCGTTCGGGCGCGAACGGGAATTCCGCGCCGGGTCCGAACACGTGGCAATGGGCGTCGACGGCACCGGCCGGCACCTGGAAGCGGGGTTTGGCAGGACCGGCATACCAGTCCAGCCAGCCCGGGGTCTTTTCGAAGGTCATGCGCGGATACTCCGATCTGGCAGCGCGTCAGGGGGCGACGCAGTGAAAGTTGGCGGCGAGTTCGCCGTCGCCCTGGCCGCGGTAGCGCGCCACCTGGGGAAATGGGCACAGCAGCCGTGTGCGCTGGGCCGACCAATTGGCCGGCAGCTCCGGGTTCGGAAGGTTCGAGCCCGGCCCGCGCGCCGTGGCGATCAGCGCCTGCGGCGCCTCACCCCGTTCGACCCAGGCCACCAACGGTGTCAGCAGGTCGAACTGGTCGGTGGCGATGCCGCCGCGGCTGTGGTTCATGCCGGGCACCAGGTACAGGCGCGTCGTGCGCTCGGTGGACGCGCCATGGTGGGCGCGAAAGGCCTCGTACCAGTTCACGCTGTCCAGTGCCGAGAACACCGGGTCCGCCACGCCATGCGCCACCAGCAGCTTGGCCCCGCGTGCGACGAAGCTGGCCATGCGCTGCGCGTCGGGCGGCGTCATGAACTGCATCGCCGATTCGGTGTAGGGCGCTGCCACCGCGTCGACGATGCCAATGCCGCGTTCAACATCCAGGCCCAGCGCGAAATCCTGCAGTGTCGTGCCCTGCCCGCTCACCACGGTGGGCGAAGCCGGCGGCGTGCTGAAGACATAGGCCATCGCGACGGCATCCCGCGGACCGACGCTGTGCTCCAGCTTCCAGGTCCGCCAATCGGTACCTCGCAGGCCGGCGTCCCAGGCCAGCGGCGCATAGACGGCGCGGCCGTCGCGCAGCGTCGGGCCAGCGAAGACGGCGGCCAGCGCGGTCTTCTGCGCGGTGCTCAGGCAGCCGTCATTCGGCGCAGCGGCCGCGCAGGTGGGCACGTCACGCTGGATGTCGAACTGGCGCTGGCAGGCGATGGTGTCGGCCACGATGCCGTCGACCAGGCCATCCAGCGCATCGCAGTGCGCCAGCACGCGGGCAGAGACCAGCGCCATGTCGGCCGCGCTGATGCTGGCTTTCAGGTCCGGGCGGCCGGTCTTGGCATCGATGGGCGCGGCCTTCGCGAACTGCTGCGCGCCCCAGACCTGGGCCAGCGCCGCACGCGGCAGGCGCCAGCCCGGTGTGACGACCGCGATGCCGTCGTAGCGCCCGGTGTCGCGCGCCGCCGCGACAAAGCCGTGACGGCCGCCGTTGGACGTGCCGACCAGGTAGGAGGTGTCGGCGGGCCTGCCGTAGTAACGCGCGATCAGCGCGTGGGCCATCGGCGTCAGCTTGGCCACGGCCTGGTAGCCGTAGTTCAGCCGCGCCTGCGGGTCGATGCCGAAGGTGCCGCCCCCGATGCCGGGTACGTTGCGCTCCAGCGCATGGCCGGCATCCGAGCTGATCACTGCGAAGCCGCGCTGCAGGGCATTGCTGCGCGGACCGCCGCCCAGCGTGTCGCCATAGGCCGGTGTCACGAAGCCGTCGAGCCCGCCGTTGGCCTGGTAGAAGAAGCGGCCGTTCCACGCGGTGGGCAGGCGCATCTCGAAGCTGATCGCGTAGCGCTTGCCATCGACGGGGCTGGTGCGCTCTTCCATCGCACCGCTGACCACGCAGTGCGCCGGCATGGCTTCCACGATGCCCGGCGGCTTGACGGCACCTTCGGCCAGCGCCTCCACCTTGGTGAGCCGGGTGTCGGCGTGCTGGAAGCGCTCTGTCAGGTCGGCACACTTGAGCACCGCAGTGGCACTGCGAGCCTGCGTTGGCGGCTGAGGGGCTGCCGCGCAGCCGGCCAACAGGGCGAGGGGAAGCAAAGTCAACCGCATCAGCTGCCTCCAGTTTTCTTGCGATTCACCGCGCCCAGCAGGCGGTCGGCTTCCACGCGCCAATCGGCGCTGCGTGCAAAACCCGGTGTGCCGCGTTCACCAAACAGCGACGCATCCGCCAGGTCAGCCACCCAGGCCTGGCGTTCGGCGGTGCCGCTGGCCGACCACGGCGTCAGGCCGATCTCGCGCACGGTCTCAGTCACTTCGCGTACTTCTTCGCTGCGGCGCCGACCATGTTCGATGACACGCTGGAAAAAGTAGGCGCCCTGCTTTTCCCAATCGACGCCCGGGAAGGTTTCGTACAAGGACGCGATCACCTGGTCTTCGACACCGTAGGCGCGCGCCGTCGTGAAGCTCTCGATCACCATCGCCTCCAGGCCCTTGATCATCACGCTGCGACACATCTTTGTGGCTGAGGCCACACCCAGCTTCTCGCTGGCGATGCGGGCGGCGAAGCCCAGGCTGTCCAGGATCGGCTGCAGCGCGGCCGCATGCGGGCCACCCAGCAGCAAGGGCACCTTGATGCGGTAAGGCGGAATCGAGGTCATCACCGCGCCTTCGACATAACGCCCATTCACAGCGGCTATCAAGCCTGCCGCACGGATCTTCGCACCCGGCGAGGCCGAGTTGAAGTCGAGGAAATAGGTCCCTGCGCGGACGGACGGCGCACAGGCCTCGGCCACCGGCACGGCCTGGCTGGCGGTGACGGCAGACAGGATCAGGTCCGCCGCGGTGGCCAGCTCCGCGTGAGAGGCGCGCAGCGTGACGCCGTGCTCCGCAGCATGGGCCTGCATCGGCGCCGTGCTGCTGTCGGACAGCAGCTTCAGGTCGAAAGCCGACACCGCCACGCCCAGCTTGCGCAAGTCCTCGGCGAGGATGCGCCCGACCTCGCCGTAGCCGACGAGGCCGATCTGCATTGAACGGGCGTCCATCGGCGCTGTCACCGTCAGTCGATGTACTTCAGGCCCGCGGCGGCCAGCGGCTCGCGCATCTTGTACATGTCCAGGCCCAGCACGCCCGACGCCAGCTTGGCGCGCTTGTCGGCCTCGTTGGCCTCACGCGCCGCAGCGGCGTCGGCGACCTGCTGCGCCACCGCGGCCGGCACGACGACCACGCCGTCGACATCGGCGATCACCACGTCGCCCGGGTTCACCAGCGCGCCGGCACAGACCACCGGCACGTTGACCGAGCCGATCGTCGCCTTCACCGTGCCCTTGGAACTGATGGCGCGGCTGAACACCGGGAAGCCCATCTCGGTGAGGTCCTTGACATCGCGCACACCGCCATCGATCACCAGGCCCATGGCGCCGCGGGCCTTGAAGCTGGTGGCCAGCAGGTCGCCGAAGAAGCCGTCTTCGTTGTCGGTGGTGCAGGCCGCGACGACGATGTCGCCGGGCTGCAGCTGCTCGGCCGCCACATGCAGCATCCAGTTGTCGCCGGGCTGCAGCAGCACCGTCACCGCTGTGCCGCAGGCTTGCGCCGTGGGATAGATCGGCCGCATGTAGGTCTTCATCAGGCCGACACGGCCCATCGCTTCATGGATGGTCGCGACACCGAAGCGCGACAGCGCTTCGACGGCGGCCTTGTCGGCGCGCTGGATGTTGCGCTTGACGATGCCCAGGTTGTTCATGCTCATGTCACAGTCCTTTGCTCTTCAGCGCCGCATCGAGGCGCGGGAACACGCGGCGCGCGTTGCCTTCGTAGACCTGCAGCTTTTCTTCCGCGGTCAACAAGGTCGAGGCTTCGATGTAGCGCTTGGTGTCGTCGTAGTAGAAACCGGTCTCGGGGTCGATGCCGCGCACGGCGCCGATCATCTCGCTGGCGAACAGGATGTTCTTGACCGGGATCACCTTTGTCAGCAAGTCAATGCCCGGCTGGTGATAGACGCAGGTGTCGAAGAAGATGTTGTTCAGCAGATGATCCTGCAGCAGCGGCTTCTTCAGCTCCTGTGCCAGGCCGCGGAAACGGCCCCAGTGGTAGGGCACCGCACCGCCGCCATGCGGGATCAGGAACTTCAGCGTGGGGAAGTCCTTGAACAAGTCGCTGGTCAGGCACTGCATGAAGGCCGTGGTGTCGGCATTCAGGTAGTGCGCACCGGTGGTGTGGAAGCAGGCGTTGCAGCTGGTCGAGACATGCACCATCGCCGGAATGTCCAGCTCGACCATCTTTTCGTAGATCGGGTACCAGTGCCTGTCGCTCAAGGGTGGCGAGGTCCAGTGCCCGCCCGAGGGATCCGGGTTCAGGTTGATGCCGACGAAGCCGTAGTCCTTGACGCACTTCTCCAGTTCGGGAATGCAGGTTTTGGGGTCGACGCCGGGCGATTGCGGCAGCATTGCCGCGCCGATGAAGCTGTCCGGGAACAGCTGGCTGACGCGGAAGCAGAGTTCGTTGCAGATCGCCGCCCAGGTCGACGAGACCTGGAAGTCGCCGATGTGGTGGGCCATGAAGCTGGCCCGCGGGCTGAAGATCGTCAGGTCGCTGCCGCGCTCCTGCATCTTCTTCAGCTGGTTCGTGATGATCGATTCACGCAGCTCGTCGTCGCTGATCTTCAGCTCGCTCACTTTAGGCGCTAGCGCTGGGTCCTTGATGCTCGCGATCTGGCGATTGCGCCAGTCTTCAAGCGCCTTGGGTGCTGTCGTGTAGTGACCGTGTACGTCGATGATCATCGCTTGTCTCCAGGTGTTCGCGAAGGGCTGTTCAAGCCGGCGCCATGCCGTGGCGGCGTTGGGTGTCTGCTGCCTGCGGCGAGGCCATGAAT
This sequence comes from Aquabacterium sp., assembly GCF_035476535.1. Classification (GTDB taxonomy): domain Bacteria; phylum Pseudomonadota; class Gammaproteobacteria; order Burkholderiales; family Burkholderiaceae_C; genus Pseudaquabacterium. The sequence goes on along the minus strand of NZ_DATILJ010000084.1, from coordinate 29,584 downwards.
TCGAGCAAGCGGCGCGCCGCGTCCGGCTGCATCGAATGCGCGCCGATGGCGGCGGAAAAGGTCGTGAGGATCTGCACAGCCGGCGGCAAGGGCCCGATCACCTCGATCCCCGGCAGGTGCATCAACTCGCTGAGCTGCTGGAAGCCCAGTTCGACCTCGCCGCGCGCAACCAAAGTACCGACAGGCACACCGGGCGGCGCCTGCACGATGCGCGATTGAATCTCGTCGGCCAGGCCCCAGCGCTCGAACAGTTTGGCCAGGTGCACACCGCTGGGCCCGGTGGAGTAGCTGAGGCTGCGCGCCGCCTGCACCGCGCGGCGCAGCGCGTCCTCCGAGGCCACGTCCGGCCGCGGCGCGCCGGCGCGCACGGCGATGGCCACACCCGAGCGCACCAGGTCGACCTTGCTGCCGGCAACGAGGTGGCCGCCGGCCATCAGCGCATCGATGGCGTTGGCGGCCAGCACCACGACATCGAAGGTTTCGCCGGCTTGCACGCGCTTCGCGGCGTCGACGCCGCCGACCGATTCGATCGCCACCTGGCAGCCCTGGGACTGCTCGAATGCAACAGCCAGATCCGCCAGCACCTGGCGGGTCGCCATCGACGAGATGCCGGTGATCGTTGAGCTCATGGGGTTTCCCGAAAGGCTGTCACTGCGCTGCATTCTCGCGAGCGATGCCCTGCTGGCCTAGCCGAGACGCCCGATATCAGGTATCGCAGCGCGGCATGGCTCAAGCAGTCAGCCAGGCCGGGATTGCGCGGCGGCGGCCTGCGGCAGGCTGCGCGCCAACTCGGTCAACAGCCGCGTGGCGTGGCGCATCAGCGGGCCTGGCCGCTTGTGGGCCGAGACCGCCAGGCACAGCACACTGGTCAACGGCGGTTCGACCAGCGCCTGCGCCACCAGTTCATCGGCGCGGCCGGAGGCAGCCACGGCGCTCGCCGTCAACACCGCATTGCCGTAGCCGGCGCACACCAGATCGATGATCGCGGCAATGCTGGATACCTCCCAGGCGATCTCCAGCTTCAGTCCCAGCAGCACCGCCTGCGTCTCCAGCAGCCGGCGGATGACGTGTGATCGCTCGGGCATGATCAGCGGCAGCCCGGCCAGCAGGCGCATCGGCAGCGGGCCGCGCGGCATGGCTGCATCGGTCGCCCGGCCCACCAGGCACAGCGGCTCTTCGAGCACCGGCGTGATCTCCAGGCCCGGCTGGGCCTCGGGGTTGTACAGCAGCCCGACATCGACTCGGCCGGTGGTGATCCATTCGACGATGTGGGTCGACAGCCCCTCGACGATGGCCAGCCGCGCACCCGGCAGGCGGCGCTTGAAGCCGTCGATCAAAGGCAGGGTCAGCTGGCGGCCGATGGTCGGCGGCACGCCGATCGTCACGCGGCCGACCGGCGCATCCCGCGAGGCGCCCATGTCCTCGCGCGCCTGGGCGACGGCCTGCAGGATGTTGATGCCGTGCTCGAACAGGCGCTGGCCGGCATCGGTCAGCACGACGCCGCGGCCGTTGCGCAGCAGCAGGGTTTCGCGCAGGTCGATCTCCAGCGCGCGCACCTGCCGGCTCAGCGCCGGCTGGGCGATGTCCAGCACCAGCGCGGCCTTGCTGAAGCTGCCCAGCTCGGCGACATGCACGAAGTATTCGAGTTGCTTGAGGTTCACGGCGGGCCGATCTTCGCCGATTGCAGTTGCGGCGCTGACGGCGCCCGCAAACAAAAACGCCATGCCGTTTGACGGGCATGGCGTTCGAAGGCTTTGGCGGAGTCGGAGGGATTCGAACCCTCGATGCAGGTTTTGCCCACATACTCCCTTAGCAGGGGAGCACCTTCGGCCACTCGGTCACGACTCCAGGCCAGCGCGCATTCTAGCAGCGAGTTTGCCGCGTCGAATCCGCGCGCTGCACTCAGTTGCTTGCGGCCGCTTCCGGCGCATCCAGCCCGAAGGAGCGGTGCAGCGCTCGCACCGCGAGCTCCATGTACTTCTCGTCGATCACCACCGAGGTCTTGATCTCGCTGGTGGTGATCATCTGGATGTTGATACCCTCTTCGCTGAGCGTGCGGAACATCTTGGCGGCCACGCCGACATGGCTCTTCATGCCGATGCCGACGATGGACACCTTGCAGATCTTGGCGTCGCCGGTGAATTGCATCGCGCCGGTGGCCGGCACGACCTTGTTCTTCAGCAGGTCCATCGTGCGCTGGTAGTCGTTGCGATGCACGGTGAACGAGAAGTCGGTGCGGCCATCGTGCGACACGTTCTGCACGATCACGTCCACATCAATGTTCGCCTCGGCCACGGCGCCCAGGATCTGGTACGCAATGCCGGGCTTGTCCGGTACGCCAACCACGGTGAACTTGGCTTCGTCGCGGTTGAACGCGATGCCGGACACGACGGCTTGTTCCATTTTCTCGTCTTCCTCAAAAGTGATCAGCGTGCCCGAGCGCGCTTCCTCGTCGATGTTGATGTCCCAGGGGGTGAAGCTCGACAGCACGCGCAATGGCACGCGGTATTTGCCGGCGAATTCGACCGAGCGGATCTGCAGCACCTTGGAGCCCAGGCTGGCCATCTCCAGCATCTCTTCGAAGCTGATGGTGTGCAGGCGCTGGGCCTCGGGCACCACGCGCGGGTCGGTGGTGTAGACGCCGTCGACGTCGGTGTAGATCAGGCATTCGGCGGCCTTCATCGCGGCGGCGACGGCCACGGCGGAGGTGTCCGAACCACCGCGGCCCAGCGTGGTGATCGAGCCGTCCTCATCGATGCCCTGGAAGCCGGTGATGACCACCACCTTGCCTTCGGCCAGGTCGGCACGCACGCGCACGTCATCGATGCTTTCGATGCGCGCCTTGGTGTAGGACGAATCGGTTTTCACCGGCACCTGCCAGCCGGTGTAGCTGACCGCCGGCATGCCTTCGGCCTGCAGCGCCAGCGCCAGCAGGCCCACCGACACCTGTTCGCCGGTGGCGGCAATCATGTCCAGCTCGCGCATCGCGGCGGCGTCGATGACTCCCGGCTGCACTTCCTTGGCCAAGCCGAGCAGGCGGTTGGTTTCGCCGCTCATCGCGGAAGGAACGACCACCATCTGGTGACCGGCGCGCGCCCATTTGGCGACACGCTTGGCGACGCTGCGAATGCGCTCGGGCGAGCCCATCGACGTTCCGCCGTACTTGTGAACGATCAGTGCCATGTCTTGAGGGAATGTCGGAGCTGAAGGGTCGCGTAGCCCCGGAACGCGAACCGGCGATTTTAGCCGGCGCGGGGTGCGCGTTGATTCGGCAGCCACTGCAGGCGCAGCTGCGGGGTTCCGGCAGGCGCCACGACGCGAGCGTCGATGCCGAGGCCGGGCACGTAGACGAGCTGGCCGTCGGCCCAGACCAGCGGGCCTTGGCGCAGATCGGCCGCCACGCCGGCCAACTGGTACTGCTTCTTCAAGCTGCGCGGCGGGGTGTTGGGCGCCCGCTGGAACTGTTCACCGCCGCTGCGCGGGCGAAGTTCGGCTTCTCGCAAGGCGCAGGGCGGTACGCCGCCTTGGTCGACCGGTTCGACCCGGTACTCGCCCGCCCAGGCGGGCAGCGACACGCGCCCGGCTTGCGACAGGTCGACGCGCTGCGCCTGACCCGCCGGCTGGAGTTCGACCGCGAGCCGCAGCACGCCGCGGTACGACACCAGCTCGCGGCCAGCGCCGGCCGGCCAGCGGCCGTTGGCGCGCTCTGGCCACTCCGTCAGCAAGCGCTGCACCAGCGCTTCCGGCGCGCCGCGGCCCTCATGCGTGGTCTGCGCGGTTAGCGCGGCCAGCCAGGCGCGCAGTGCATTGGCCCGGCGCGCGGCCGACAGCAACAGCCAGCGCGGCCGCTGCAAGCCGTTCGCCGTCGCGCTCGCCGCCAGGTCGATCGCGGCCAGTTCGGCCAGCGCCGCATCGGCCTCCTGGGCTCGCCGGGCCACTTGGGTCAACGTGATGTCGGCGTCTTCGAAGGCAGCGCAGAGTGCCGGCCAAACCTGCAGGCGCAGGCGGCTGCGAGCGAAACGCGGATCCAGGTTCGACGGGTCGTCGATCGGCTTCAGCCGATGCCGGCGCACATAAGCTTCGATCGCCTCACGCGGCTGGTCCAGCCAGGGACGGGCCCAGCACAGGCCATGACGATCGACCACGCGCGGCATTGCAGCCAGACCGCGCGGCCCGGCGCCGCGCAAGGCCTGCAGCAACACAGTCTCGGCCTGGTCGCGCCGGTGCTGGGCCAGCAGCAGCAGCGTCGCGCCCTCTTCCCGTGCCAACTGCGCCAGCGCGGCATAACGCTCACGTCGCGCCCAGGCTTCGATGCTGTCACCGCGCGCCGGAGCACTGTCCAGGCGATGCCAGCGCAGCCGCAGCGGCCAGCCGGCACGCTGCCAGCGGCCACACAAGCGGATGGCCGATTGCGCCCAGGCATCGGCTTCGGCCATCAGGCCATGGTGCACATGCAAGGCGACCACCTGCGCACCGCAGTCCTTCGCGGCACGAACCGTTGCGTGCAATAACGCCAGGGAGTCACGGCCGCCGCTGAAGGCCACGGCCACCGTGGCCATGCCGGGCGGACGCGCGTTGCTGTCTTGCAAGGAACCCGGCGCTCCGGGCACGGCGATCAGCGCTCTTTGGTGTCGGTGTAGCGGCCGTAGGCCTGCAGACGGTCGTAGCGTCGCTGCAGCAGTTCCTTCGGCTTCAGGTCGGCGACCTGACGCAGGCCATCCACCAGCGCCCGCTTGAGCTGCGAGGCCATGTGCCGCGGGTCGCGGTGCGCGCCGCCGACAGGCTCGCTGACCACCTTGTCGATCAGGCCCAGCGCCTTCAGCCGATGCGCGGTGATGCCCAGCGCTTCGGCCGCGTCACTGGCCCGCTCGGAGGTCTTCCAGAGGATGGAAGCGCAGCCTTCGGGCGAGATCACCGAGTACACCGAGAACTGCAGCATCAGCACCTGGTCGGCCACGCTGATGGCCAGCGCGCCGCCGGAGCCGCCTTCACCGATGATCGTGGTGATGATCGGCACTTCCAGCTGGCACATCTCGAAGATGTTGCGGCCAATGGCCTCGGACTGGCCGCGCTCCTCGGCGCCGATGCCGGGGTAGGCGCCCGGCGTGTCGACGAAGGTGAACACCGGCAGGCCGAATTTCTCGGCCAGCTTCATCAGCCGCAAAGCCTTGCGGTAGCCCTCGGGGCGCGACATGCCGAAGTTGCGCAAGCCCCGCTCCTTGGTGTCGCGGCCCTTCTGGTGGCCCAGCACCATGCAGGCCTGGCCATTGAAGCGCGCCATGCCGCCGACGATCGATGCGTCGTCGGCGAACGAGCGGTCGCCGTGCAGTTCCTGGAAGTCAGTGAAGATCTCGTTGACGTAGTCCAGCGTATACGGCCGCTGCGGGTGCCGCGCAATCTGCGTCACCTGCCAGGGCGACAGGTTCGCGTAGATGTCCTTGGCGAGCTGCGCGCTCTTCTTGTCGAGGCGCTCGATCTCGTCGGAGATGTCGACCGCCGACTCGTTCTGCACGTAGCGCAGCTCTTCGATCTTGGATTCCAGCTCGGCGATCGGTTGCTCGAACTCGAGGAAGTGTCGTTTGCTCATGGCCTGCAGAAGTTCTCACTGATTGAGTTCCCCGGGGACAGGCCGCAAGGCCAGGGGAACGGGCTCGCGTCGAAGGGCCGAATCAGATCTGGGTTGCCCGGTCGGATTCAATAGACCGCTCGGGGGCGGCCGCCAGGCGACCGGGGCTCCAATCTAATAGTCCACCGGCAGCGGGTCGAGGCTGCGCCAAATGTACCATGTGGCCACCGAGCGGTAAGGGGCCCAGGCGTCCCCCACTTCGCGCGCTTCGGCCCGCGACACGGGTTCCCCGCTGAAGTAGTTGACGCTGATGCCCTTGATCAGCCCCAGGTCGTCGATCGGCAGCACGTTCGGCCGCATCAGGTGAAAGATCAGGAACATCTCGGCCGTCCAGCGGCCGATGCCGCGGATGGCGACAAGTTCGTCGATGATGGCCTCGTCATCCATCTGCTGCCACTGCCGCACATGCACGGCGCCGGATTCGAAGTGCCGGGCCAGGTCGGCCAGGTACTCTGACTTGCGTGCCGACAGACCAGCCGCACGCAAGGCCGGCACCTCCACCTGCAGCACCGCCGCTGGCGCCAGCCGCGTCGAGACACCGCCGACGGTTTCTGCAAAGCGTTCCCACACCGACTGCGCGGCCTTCACCGAGATCTGCTGGCCGACGATGGAGCGCGCCAGCGTCGTGAAGGCGTCACCCCGGCTCTGCAGCCGGCCTTCGCCGAGTTGCGGAATCAGCTTCCTCATGACCCGGTCGCGCTTGGCCAGATGGCGGCAGGCCTCGTCCCAATAGTCGGGCGTCACGCCCGCGGCTTGGCTCTTGGGCACGATCAGGCTCGCACCCAGGTGGTGCCCTGCGGCGAATCCTTCAGTTCGATGCCCTGCGCTGCAAGGTCACGCCGGATGCGGTCGGCCTCGGCGAAATTCTTCGCCTGCTTGGCCGATGCACGTGCGGCGATCATCGCTTCGATCGTCGCTTCGTCCAGCCCGCTGCCGCCTTGCAGATAAGCCTTGGGAGTCTGCTGCAGGAAGCCCAGCGTGGCGGCCAGCGCGCGCAGCAGCGAGGCCGTGGCCGGTGCCCGCATGCGATTCAGTTCACTCGCCAGATCGAACAGCACCGCCAGCGCGGCCGGCGTGTTGAAGTCATCGTCCATCGCCGCGCGGAATGCTGCCGCCGGGGTCAGCGTCCAGTCGATCGCGGCGTTGTCGGCGGGCAGATCCACACCATCGAGTGCGGTGTAGAGGCGACGCAGCGCACTGCGCGCGTCGTCGAGGTTGGCGTCGCTGAAGTTGAACGGGCTGCGGTAGTGCGTGCGCAACATGAAGAAGCGCAGCGTCTCGCCGTCGTAGCGCTGGAGCACGTCACGGATGGTGAAGAAATTGCCCAGCGACTTGGACATCTTCTCGTTGTCCACGTTGAGGAACCCGTTGTGCAGCCAGTAGTTGACGAAGGGCTGACCGAACACGCCTTCGCTCTGCGCGATTTCGTTGTCGTGATGCGGGAACTGCAGGTCCATGCCGCCGCCGTGGATGTCGAAGTGCTCGCCGAGCATCGCGCAACTCATCGCCGAGCACTCGATGTGCCAGCCGGGGCGGCCCGGGCCGTAGGGGCCATCGTATTTGGCATCGTCCGGCTCGTCGGCCTTGGCCGCCTTCCACAGCACGAAGTCCAGCGGATCATCCTTGTTGCCGTCGCGCACCGCCACACGTTCACCGGCCCGCAACTCGTCGAGCGACTTGCCGGAGAGCTTGCCGTAGCCTTCGAACTTGCGCACCGCGTAGTTCACGTCGCCGTTCGGCGCGCGGTAGGCCAGGCCCTTGGCTTCGAGGCGCCCGATCATGTCCAGCATGCCGGGCACGTGGTCGGTGGCCCGCGGTTCGAAGGTGGGCGTGGCCACGCCGATGGCACCGATGTCTTCGCGCATCGCGGCAATCATTTCGTCGGTCAAGGCGCGGATCGTGATGCCGCGCTCGACTGCGCGCTTGATGATCTTGTCCTCGATGTCGGTGATGTTGCGCACATAGGTCACGCGGTAGCCGCTGGCCAGCAGCCAGCGGTAGACCACGTCAAAGGCCATCATCATGCGCGCGTGGCCCATGTGGCACAGGTCGTAGATCGTCATGCCGCAGACGTACATGCGTACATGGCCAGGTTCGATCGGGGCAAAAGGCTCGACGCGGCGGGTCAGCGTGTTGTAAAGGCTCAGAGTCATCGGTCGAAGCGGGAAACAAGGGAGCGGCCGTGCAGTCCGGATATGAACAGGGACGGCGCAAGGTCTGCGAGGTGGGGGTGCGGCGCGGTGCTGTCGGCCCGGCATCCAGGCCTGCCCTGCGGAAGGCATGCGCCCGGCCATACAATCGAATCCAGTATAGCGGCGCCCTGCCGCGAAAACCTTCGTGCGTTGCCGCGCTTCGTGCCAGTCTGTTCCGCCCTCTTTCGCTACGTGCTGCACTCGTCGTCGATCCGTTCTGCCGTGGCCGTGCTGGCCGCGTTGTTGTGCTCGGCCGCCGTGCTGGCTGCGGGTGAGCCGCCGGACCTGTCGCGCGAAATCGAACGCATCTTCCGTGCCGGTGACCGCAGCCTGGCCTTCCAGCGCATCGACCAGGCCATTGCGGCGCAACCCGACAACGCCCGGCTGCGCTTTCTGCGCGGCGTGATGTTGTCGGAAACGCAGCGTGAGCCCGAAGCCATGGCGGTGTTCGAGCGCCTGACGCAGGATTACCCCGACCTGCCCGAGCCCTATAACAACCTGGCCGTGCTGCATGCTGCACGCGGCCAGCTCGACAGCGCGCGCGAACTATTGGAAGCCGCACTGCGCAACGACCCGGCCTACCTGGCCGCGCGCGAAAATCTGGGCGACGTTTTCGTTCGCCTGGCTTTGCGGGCCTATGAACAAGCCGGCGCGGCCGCCCGGGTGGACGCGTCGCTGCAACGCAAACTGCGCCTGGTGCGCGAACTTGCTGCCCGCTGAATCCGCAGCACCGAACAGCCCCCGAACAGGAGACTTCCCGACATGCGTTACGCCCCCCATCGCTGGGCCCTCGGCCTGGCCATCGGTCTCGCCCTCAGCGGTGCTGCCAGCGCCCAAAAGGTGCGGCTGTCGACCAACCAGGGCGACATCGTGCTGCAACTCGAGGCCGAGAAAGCGCCCAAGACGGTCGACAACTTCGTGCAGTACGTGAAGGCCGGCCACTACAACGGTACGGTGTTCCATCGTGTCATCGGCAACTTCATGATCCAGGGCGGCGGCTTCAGTGCCGACATGAAGGAAAAGCCGACCCGCCCGCCTATTCCGCTGGAAGCACGCGGTGGCCTGTCGAACCAGCGCGGCACGCTGGCCATGGCCCGCACGGCGGCGCCGAATTCGGCCACCGCGCAGTTCTTCATCAACGTCAACGACAACCTGTTCCTCGACGCCGCGAATTCGCGCGATGGCAACGGCTACGCGGTGTTCGGCCGCGTGGTCGAAGGCATGGAGGTGGTCGACAAGATCAAGGCCATGCCCACCGGCGCCAAGGGCGACTACCAGGACGTTCCCACGACCCCCGTCGTGATCAACAAGGCCACATTGGAGAAGTGACATGAGCAAATTCGTCGAAATGACCACCAGTGCAGGCACGCTGCGCATCGAGCTCGATGACGTGAAGGCACCGGCCAGCGTCGAGAATTTCCTGGCCTACGTTCGCAGCGGCCACTACGACGGCACGGTGTTCCACCGCGTCATCAAGGGCTTCATGGTCCAAGGCGGCGGGTTCGCCGTCGGCATGAACCAGAAGCCCACGCGCGAAGCGATCAACAACGAGGCCAACAACGGCCTGAAGAACAACAAGTACACACTGGCCATGGCACGCACCAACGCGCCGCATTCGGCCACGGCGCAGTTCTTCATCAACGCGGCCGACAACGAATTCCTGAACTTCAAGTCCGAATCGCCGCAGGGTTGGGGCTATGCGGTGTTCGGCAAGGTGGTGGCGGGCACCGAGGTCGTCGACCAAATCGAGCGCGTGGCCACCGGCCGCAAGGGATCTCACGACGACGTGCCGACCACCGACGTGGTGATCGAGAAGGTCGTCGAAGTCGACTGATCCCGCCGTGACGCCGATCGCCGAATGGCGGGCCGACCCGCGCTGGTCGGCGATCGACCTGCTGTCGGACGTGCACCTGCACGCCGACATGCCGCGTACTTTCGACGTTTGGCGGCAGCATTTGCTGGACACGCCGGCCGATGCGGTGCTGATGCTGGGCGACGTGTTCGAGGTCTGGGTCGGCGACGATGCCCGCTTGGATGCGTTCGAGCAGCAGTGCTGCGAGGTGCTGCGCCAGGCCACCGCACGGCGCAGCGTGGCCTTCCTGCCCGGCAACCGCGATTTCCTGGTCGGTGATGTGATGCTGCAGGCTTGCGGCGTGCAGCGCCTGGCCGACCCGACGCTGCTGCGAGCCTGGCAGCATCGCCTGCTGCTGACGCATGGCGATGCGCTGTGCCTGGCCGATGTCGATTACCAGCGCTTCCGGCAGGAAGTGCGCGGCGCCGATTGGCAGCAGCGCTTCCTGGCACAGCCGCTGGCCGAGCGCCAGCGCCAGGCACGTGCGATGCGCGATGCCAGCGCCGCCCACCAGGCGGCCATGGTGCCTGGCCAATGGTTCGATGTCGACGGCGCGGCTGCGGACGCGTGGCTCGCTGCAGCGGACGCCGACATGATGGTGCACGGCCACACGCACCGTCCCGCCGTGCACACCTTGCCCAGCGGCAAGCCACGCCATGTGCTGGGCGACTGGGATCTTGATGCAGCGGCGCCACGCGCACGGGCACTGCGCCTGACGGCACAAGGCCTGGCAGTGCTCGATCTCGCCGCGCGATGAAACGGCTGCTCGATCGCTGGCGAGCGCACCGCGAAGCGCGGGTGCTCGAACGCCGCGCCATCCCGGACGACCTGTGGGCGCTGACGCTGGCCCGGCTGCCGTTTCTGGCGCGACGTGCCGACGAGGACCTTGCACGTTTGCGCAAGCTGGCGAGCCTGTTCCTTGACGAGAAGGAATTCACCGGCGCCGGCGGCCTGGTCGTCGACGACAGCATGGCCGTGTACATTGCCGCCCAGGCCTGCTTGCCGGTGCTGCACATCGGCCTCGAACCGTACCGCAGCTTCGTCGGCATCGTCGTGCATCCGGACGAAGTGCAAGTGCAGCGTGAAGTGGTCGATGACGACGGTGTCGTCCATGTCTATGACGACGTGATCAGCGGCGAAGCCGTGGCCGGCGGCCCGATGATGCTGTCGTGGCACGACCTCACCGAAGGCGCGGCCACGGCCGAGCAGGCTTACAACGTCGTGATCCACGAGTTCGCGCATGTGCTCGACATGGGCGACGGCGACTCCGATGGTGTGCCGCCCCTGCCCTCGGCCCGGGCCCGCGACGACTGGATCGCGGTGATCGATGCCGAGTACGAGCGCTTCTGCGAAACCGTCGACAACGATGCCGAGACCGTGTTGGACCCGTATGGCGCGACCAGCGTGGACGAGTTCTTCGCGGTGGCGGCCGAATCGTTCTTCGTCACGCCCAAAGAGATGCGCGCCGAGCATCCCGTGTTGTACGAGATGCTGGCGCGCTACTTCCAGCAGGATCCCGCGACGTACTGACGCCGCCCGGACGTTCAGGCCGGGGTCGGTTCGGTCTTCGGCTTGTCGCTGCGCCGCGGCGGCTGGATGTCCAACTGCACTTCGCCGGCGTCGTCCACGTCCACTGTCAGGCGGCCGCCGTCGACGAGGCGGCCGAACAGCAGTTCGTCGGCCAGTGCACGGCGGATCGTGTCCTGGATCAGGCGCTGCATCGGCCGCGCGCCCATCAGCGGATCGAAGCCCTTCTTCGCCAGGTGCTTGCGCAAGGTGTCGGTGAAGGTCACTTCCACCTTCTTCTCCGCCAGTTGGCTTTCCAACTGCAGCAGGAACTTGTCGACCACGCGCATGATGATGTCTTCATCCAGCGCGCGGAAGCTCACCGTCGCATCCAGGCGGTTACGGAACTCCGGCGTGAACAGGCGCTTGATGTCGGCCATCTCGTCGCCGCGCTCGCGCGTCGTCGTGAAGCCAATGGTGGCCTTGTTCATCGTCTCGGCGCCGGCATTCGTCGTCATGATGATGATGACGTTGCGGAAATCGGCCTTGCGCCCGTTGTTGTCGGTGAGCGAGCCATGGTCCATCACCTGCAACAGTACGTTGTAGACGTCCGGATGGGCCTTCTCGATCTCGTCGAGCAGCAACACGCAATGCGGCTTCTTGGTCACCGCTTCGGTCAGCAGGCCGCCCTGGTCGAAACCGACGTAGCCCGGGGGCGCGCCGATCAGGCGACTGACCGCGTGGCGCTCCATGTACTCCGACATGTCGAAGCGGATCAGGTCGATGCCCAGGATGTAGGCCAATTGCTTGGCGACCTCGGTCTTTCCGACGCCGGTGGGACCGGAGAACAGGAAGGAGCCGATCGGCTTGTCCGGCTTGCCCAGGCCCGAGCGCGCCATCTTGATCGCGGCGGCCAGTGAATCCACCGCCTGGTCCTGGCCGAACACCACGCTTTTGAGGTCGCGGTCCAGGCTCTTCAGCTTGCTGCGGTCGTCGCTGGACACCGAGGCTGGCGGAATGCGCGCGATCTTGGCGACGATCTCTTCGACCTCGTTGCGGGTGATGGTCTTCTTCTGCTTGCTCTTGGGCAGGATGCGTTGCGCGGCACCGGCCTCGTCAATCACGTCGATGGCCTTGTCCGGCAGATGACGGTCGTTGATGAACTTGGCCGACAACTCCGCAGCCGCCTGCAGCGCGCCGAGCGCGTACTTGACGTTGTGGTGATCCTCGAAGCGCGACTTCAGGCCCTTCAGGATCTCGATCGTCTGCTCGACCGTCGGCTCGACCACGTCGATCTTCTGGAAGCGCCGCGACAGCGCGGCGTCCTTCTCGAAGATGCCACGGTACTCGGTGAAGGTGGTGGCGCCGATGCACTTCATCGCGCCGTTGGACAGCGCGGGTTTGAGCAAGTTGCTGGCGTCCAGCGTACCGCCCGACGCTGCGCCGGCACCGATCAAGGTGTGGATCTCGTCGACGAACAAAATCGCGTTCGGCTGGTCCTTCAGCTGCTTGAGCACACCCTTCAGCCGCTGCTCGAAATCGCCGCGGTACTTGGTGCCGGCCAGCAGCGCGCCCATGTCCAGCGCATAGACGGTGGATTCGGCCAGCACTTCGGGCACGTCGTTCTGCGTGATGCGCCACGCCAGGCCCTCGGCGATGGCGGTCTTGCCGACACCGGCCTCACCGACCAGCAGCGGGTTGTTCTTGCGCCGGCGGCACAGCACCTGGATCACCCGCTCGACCTCGGATTCGCGGCCGATCAGCGGATCGATCTTGCCTTCGCGGGCCTGCTGGTTGAGATTCGATGTGAACTGGTCCAGCGGCGAACCCTTGGCGTCGCCACCGGCCTCTTCCTTCTCGCCCTCGTTGCTGCCCTCGTTGGGCTTGGTGGGCTCCGGCGGCTCGGACTTCTTGATGCCGTGGGCGATGTAGTTGACGACGTCCAGCCGTGTCACGCCCTGCTGGTGCAGGTAGTACACCGCATGCGAATCCTTCTCGCCGAAGATGGCCACCAGCACGTTGGCGCCGGTGACTTCCTTCTTGCCCGAGCCGGTGGATTGCACATGCATGATCGCGCGCTGGATCACCCGCTGGAAGCCCAGCGTCGGTTGCGTGTCGACCTCTTCGGTGCCGCCGACGGTCGGCGTGTTTTCCTTGATGAAGGTGGTCAGGCTCTTGCGCAGATCATCAATATTGGCCGCGCAGGCCTTCAGCACTTCAGCAGCCGAGGGGTTGTCCAACAGCGCGAGCAACAGGTGCTCGACGGTGATGAACTCGTGGCGCTGCTGGCGTGCTTCCACGAACGCCATGTGCAGGCTGACTTCCAGTTCTTGCGCAATCATGCGGCCTCCATAATGCACTGCAGCGGATGCCCGGCGCGACGCGCCGCGGCTAGTACGAGTTCGACCTTGGTAGCGGCGACGTCCTTGGTGTAGACCCCGCAGACGCCGCGCCCTTCGTGATGGATCTTCAGCATGATCTGTGTGGCCGTCTCAAGATCACGCTTGAAGTATTGCTGCAAAACCATGACCACGAACTCCATCGGGGTGTAGTCGTCGTTGAGCAGGACCACCTGGTACATCTGGGGTGGTTTGGTGCGAGCAGTCTTGCGCTCCGCCACGACGGCACCGGCGTCGTCCCGGCGAGGGGCTACGGGCGGCGGCGCAGGCGGCGAAGGAGGGTCGGCCTCGGGCATGGCTCATTCTATCGACTTGGGTACGAGCGGGTCGGATGCTCGCCATATTGCGCCATCCTGGTTGAACGCAAGCCGTGAAAAGCGGCGCGTGAACGCCGCAGTTGCACCGCACGGCCACGCCACAGCACATGGTCGCCGGAACTGTAGGGGATTCTGGACATCGTTCGGTCCAGGTTACCGCCTTGACGCCTTGCTTTGACACCGACCAGAATTTTCCCGGGTTGTAGAGATATCTCAGGGAGCAATAAACATGCAAACAGGCACCGTGAAATGGTTCAACGACGCCAAAGGCTTCGGCTTCATCGAACCCGAGGCCGGCGGGCCGGACGTCTTCGCACATTTCTCAGCGATCGAAATGGATGGCTACCGCACCCTTAAACAGGGCGGAAAGGTCATCTACGACTTGGTCCAGGGACCGAAAGGCAACCTGGCACAAAGCATCAAGCCGCTGTCATCGTCCATGTCATCGGGCTGATCGTCCAACGACTGCCCCGTGGCAAAAAGGCCCGCATTCGCGGGCCTTTTTTTTCTGCTGCGCCGCGACAGCCAATCCATGATTGCAAACAGGAACGATTCGCATTAGTATTCGTTCACTGAACATCACCGCCGTCGGCCCGCACACGCCAGCTCCGTCGCAAGCCGTGCTTCCTTCAGAACACGACTGAACGATGAACCTGAATGAGACACCCGTCGCGCTCGCACTGGCTGCACTCGCGACCGCTGCTCCTCATGCCGCCCTGGCCCAGGCTGCTGTCCCTGACGCCTCGAGCCCGCCTGCGATCACCGTCACCGCAACACGCACGGAACGGCACGTGGACGAGGTGCCCAACACCGTGACGGTGACGCCCGCCTCGGCCATAGAAAAGGCTGGCGCACGGGACATCAAGGACGTGTTCCGCGACGAGTTGGACATCACCGTGCGCGCTCAGCCCACACGCTTCAGTTCGTCCGGCGGCACGGCACGGGCGGGCAACGAAGGCGCCCCCCAACTGACACCATGAACATCACGGTCGGAACCCTGATGAGCCTGCAGTCCTACAGCCTCGGCCGGCGCGCCCGGAAGCAGCAGCTCATTCGCCACCGGCGCGAGCGCAGCGTGGCGCTCGGGCCCTGCATGCGCCTGCAGTTCGAGGACGAGCAGATCATCCGTTATCAGATCCAGGAAGTGCTGCACGTCGAGCGCCTCGCTCATCCGGACGCCGTGCAGCACGAAATCGACACCTACGCCCACTTGGTGCCCGACGGCAGCAACTGGACGGCAACGCTGATGATCGAGCTGCCGGACGCCGGCGAACGCCGCCGCGAACTGCCGCTGCTCAACGAAGCCGCGCACGCCGTTTATGTGGACGTGCCGCGCCACGCCCGTGTCGTCGCACAGGCCAACGAAGACCAGCCCGACCGCCACCTGACGCGGCCATCGGCGGTGCACTTCCTGCGCTTTCAGCTGCCAGAGTCGCTGCGCGCCGCGCTGCTGGGCGGTGCCCCTGCCACGCTGGGTTGCGCGCACTGCCAGTACGAATTCCGTCGCGTCATTCCGACCGCGACGATCGAGCGACTGCGCCGCGACCTGATGGTCGGGACGCACAAGCTGGACGGCGTGGTTTCCTCAGCCCTGCTCGATCGCTGACGCAGGCTTGCTCGCCTCAATCAATTCACCCAGACGCCTGTCATGCATCAACTCGACACCGACGAACACGGCCCCTGCCTGACCGGCGACCCCGCGCTGCCGGCACTGCAAGCCCCTTCGACCCTCGACGCGCCGCCGGTGCATTGAACGCGAGGCATCACCATGTGCAAGTCCGACCCCGCTGGCGAACGAAGCCGTCCCGTAACCCGCCGCACGCTAGCCCACGCGTTCGGCGTGCGCGACGCCGCGCTGCTACGGCGCTGGGACCGCATCGGCATTGGCGTGCGCTGCGCCTACAACCCGATGGGGCCCTCTGCCTTGCGGCACTATCTGGATGCCGGTCGGCGGGTGGTTTCCTGCGGCGTGCTGTCCGAGTTGCTGGTGCACCGCCGCATGCTGACCGTGCTGCTGCAAACCGCGCACGACGAAGCGCTGCCCTGGTACTGGCGCAGCGTGTGCCTGGAGTACACCACGCTGCCGCTGGCCCGGCTGCATGCGCTGATGAAGCATCACGACCCGATGGCCTGCCACGCGCTGGACTGCGCCGTGCAGAGTACGCACGACGTGCTGGCCGCGGCACACGCACGACCAGGCCGGCGTTGAGAGCTCGCCCGTCGTGAGTGCAAGTCGTCCGCCCTTGTCGCAGCGGCTGCTGTCGCCCGACCATGAGCAGGCTTCGCCCTTGGCGCGCCGAGCGCTGGTGGCAGGCGTGATCGGCATCCATGGGCTGGCCGGCTGGTCGTGCGTGTGGAGATCGACACCCATGGCCGCGCACGCCAGGTGCTACTGACGCAATCGTCCGGCGCCAATCGGCTGGGCGAAGCGGTCCTGGCCGCCGTGCGCGCCGCGCGCTTCAAGCCCTACACCGAAAACGGCGAGCCGCTGGTCGTGTGGACCACGGTGCCCATCGTCTTCGAACTGGACAGCTGACGCTCGACGAAGCCACGTCGCTGCGCATGGCCCGCTGCCGGGCTTGAGCACGCCGGTGCAGCGTGGCAGGATCATGCCGGTGACCAGCAGACCCACCGCAGCTCAGCACCTGCGCGACCTTGCACGGCTGCGCCGCGTTCGCGACCGCATCGACCGGGAATACGCGCAGCCGCTGGACGTCGAAGCGCTCGCCCGCGGCGTGCACATGTCGGCCGGGCACCTCAGCCGCCAGTTCCGGCTGGCCTACGGCGAGTCCGTCTACGCCTATCTGATGACGCGCCGCATCGAGCGCGCGATGGCGCTGCTGCGTCGTGGCGATTTGAGCGTCACCGAGATCTGTTTCGAGGTCGGCTGTGCGTCGCTGGGCACCTTCAGCACCCGTTTCACCGAACTGGTTGGTTTGTCGCCCAGTGCCTATCGGCGCCAAGGGGCGCCCGAGACCGCGGGGATCCCGTCCTGCGTATCGAAACAGGTCACTCGACCGATCAGGAATCGAGAAGCGCCGGTCACCGACCCGCCACTAGACTGACCGCCATGGACTTCACCCCTTTCGGAGACTGAGCACCATGGCCATCACCATCCACACCAGCTTTCTGCCGCACACCGACCCGGACGCCTCTCTGGCTTTCTATCGCGACACCCTCGGCTTCGAGGTCCGCAAGGACGTCGCCTATGGCGGCAGGCGCTGGATCACGGTCGGCCCCACCGGGCAGCCCGACACGTCCATCGTCCTGGAGCCGCCGGCCGCCGACCCCGGCCTCACCGACGACGAGCGCCGCACCATCGCCGAAATGATGGCCAAGGGCACCTATGCCCGCCTCATCCTGGCCACGGCCGACCTCGACGGCACCTTCGAGCGTTTGCAGGCCAGCGGCGCCGAGGTCATCCAGGAGCCCATCGATCAGCCCTACGGCGTGCGCGACTGTGCCTTTCGCGATCCCGCTGGCAACCACATCCGCATCAACCAGCTGCGCTGAAGCAAGGACACGATGAACAAGGTGAAGAGCAAGGACCCGCAGGCGCCTGCGCAGCGCGGCGCCGACCGCCACGATCGGATCCGCGTGCAAGGCGCGCGCGTGAACAACCTCAAGGACATCAGCGTCGAGCTGCCGAAGCGCCGGCTGACGGTGTTCACCGGCGTCTCCGGCTCGGGCAAGAGTTCGCTGGTGTTCGGCACCATCGCCGCCGAGTCGCAGCGCTTGATCAACGAGACCTACAGCACCTTCGTGCAGGGCTTCATGCCGACGCTGGCGCGGCCCGAGGTCGACGTGCTGGAAGGGCTGACGACCGCGATCATCGTCGACCAGCAGCGCATGGGCGCCGACGCCCGTTCCACGGTCGGCACCGCGACCGACGCCAACGCGATGCTGCGCATCCTCTTCAGCCGGCTGGGGCAACCGCACATCGGCTCGCCCAGCGCGTTCGCCTTCAACGTGCCCTCGGTCCGGGCCGTCGGTGCGATCACCGTCGAACGCGGTGAAGGCAAGACCAAGACCGTGAAGCAGACCTTCAACCGCCTCGGCGGCATGTGTGCACGCTGCGAGGGCATGGGCTCGGTCACCGACTTTGACCTGGCCGCGCTGTACGACGACAGCAAGTCACTCAACGAGGGCGCGCTCGCGATCCCCGGCTACAGCATGGACGGCTGGTACGGCCGCATCTTCCGCGGCTGCGGCTTCTTCGACGCGGACAAGCCGATCCGCAAGTTCACCAAGAAAGAGCTGAACGACCTGCTCTACAAGGAGCCGACCAAGATCAAGGTCGACGGCATCAACCTGACGTACACCGGGCTGATCCCGCAGATCCAGAAGTCCTTCCTGTCCAAGGACGTCGACGCGCTGCAGCCGCACATCCGCGCGTTCGTGGAGCGGGTGGTGACGTTCAGCACCTGCCCCGAGTGCGGCGGCACGCGGCTCAGCGAGACCGCACTGTCCTCCAGGATCAAGAAGCTCAACATCGCCGACGCCTGCGCGATGCAGATCAGCGACCTCGCCGAGTGGGTCCGGGGCCTGGCCGAGCCCTCGGTCGCGCCGCTGCTCGCAACGCTGCGGCAGACGCTTGACTCGTTCGTGGAGATCGGCCTCGGCTACCTCTCGCTGGACCGGCCCTCCGGCACGCTGTCGGGCGGCGAGGCGCAGCGCGTCAAGATGATCCGCCACCTCGGCTCCTCGCTCACGGACGTCACCTACGTCTTCGACGAGCCCACCATCGGCCTGCATCCCCACGACATCCAACGCATGAACGAGCTGCTGCTGCGGCTGCGCGACAAGGGCAACACGGTGCTCGTCGTCGAGCACAAGCCGGAGGCGATTGCGATCGCCGACCACGTCGTCGACCTCGGCCCCGGCGCCGGCACGGCGGGCGGCACCGTCTGCTACGAGGGCAGCCTGGAAGGCCTGCGGGCCAGCGGCACCCTCACGGGCCGCCACCTCGACGACCGGGCCACGCTCAAGCAGACGCTGCGCACCGCCACCGGCAGGCTTTCGATCCGCGGCGCCAGCACCCACAACCTGCAGCAGGTCGACGTCGACATCCCGCTCGGCGTGCTCTGCGTGATCACCGGCGTCGCCGGGTCGGGCAAGAGTTCGCTCGTGCACGGGTCGATCCCCGCCGGCACCGGCGTGGTCACGGTGGACCAGGGCGCGATCCGCGGCTCGCGACGCAGCAACCCGGCGACCTACAGCGGACTGCTGGACCCGATCCGCAATGCCTACGCGAAGGCCAACGGCGTGAAGCCGGCGCTGTTCAGCGCCAACTCCGAGGGCGCCTGCCCCGGCTGCAACGGCGCCGGCGTGATCTACACCGACTTGGGCGTGATGGCCGGCGTCGCCATCCCCTGCGAGGAGTGCGAGGGCAAGCGCTTCCAGGCCTCTGTGCTGGACTACCACCTCGGCGGCCGCGACATCAGCGAGGTGCTGGCGATGTCGGTGAGCGAGGCCCAGGCGTTCTTCGGCAGCGGCAAGGCACACACGCCGGCCGCGCACGCGATCCTCGAGCGGCTGGCCGACGTGGGGCTGAGCTACCTCAGCCTGGGACAGCCGCTCCCTTCGCTGTCCGGTGGCGAGCGGCAGCGGCTCAAGCTGGCCACCCACATGGCCGAGAAGGGCGGCATCTACGTGCTCGACGAGCCGACCAGCGGCCTCCACCTGGCCGATGTTGAGCAACTGCTCGGCCTGCTCGACCGGCTCGTCGACGCCGGCAAGTCGGTCATCGTCATCGAGCACCACCAGGCGGTCATGGCGCACGCCGACTGGATCATCGACCTCGGCCCTGGCGCCGGCCACGACGGCGGCCGCATCGTCTTCGAGGGCCCACCCGCCAAGCTCGTCGCCGCGCGCTCCACCCTCACCGGCAAGCACCTCGCGGCCTACGTCGGCAGCTGATCGCGCTGCCGACGCGTTGCGTCAGATGCAGCGAGCCTTACTGAGGCGCCGCGGGACCCATGGCGTCGATCATCACCTGTCCGAAGCCCGAGCACGAAACCTGCGTCGCACCGTCCATCAGGCGCGCGAAGTCATAGGTGACCTTCTTGCTGAGGATGGACTGCTCCATCGACGAGATGATCAGGTCGGCGGCTTCCTTCCAGCCCATGTGGCGCAGCATCATCTCGGCCGAGAGGATTTCCGAACCCGGGTTCACGTAGTCCTTGCCGGCGTACTTGGGCGCCGTGCCGTGCGTGGCTTCGAAGCAGGCCACCGAATCGGACATGTTCGCGCCCGGCGCAATGCCGATGCCGCCGACTTGCGCCGCCAGCGCGTCGGAGATGTAGTCGCCATTCAGGTTCAGCGTCGCAATCACCGAATACTCGGCCGGGCGCAGCAGGATCTGCTGCAGGAACGCGTCGGCAATCGAATCCTTGATCACGATGTCCTTGCCGGATTTCGGGTTCTTGAACTTGCACCACGGGCCGCCGTCGATCGGTTCGGCGCCGAATTCCTTCTGTGCCAGGCCATAGGCCCAATCACGGAAGCCACCCTCGGTGAACTTCATGATGTTGCCCTTGTGCACGATGGTGACGCTGGGCTTGTCGTTGTCGATGGCGTACTGGATGGCCTTGCGCACCAGACGCTCGGTGCCTTCGCGCGAGACCGGCTTGATGCCGATGCCCGAGGTGTTCGGGAAGCGGATCTTCTTGACGCCCATTTCGTCGATCAGGAACTTGATCAGCTTCTTGGCCTTGTCGCTCTCGGCCTCGTACTCGATGCCGGCGTAGATGTCTTCCGAGTTCTCGCGGAAGATCACCATGTTGGTCTTCTCGGGCTCCTTCACCGGTGAGGGCACGCCCTTGAAGTACTGGATCGGACGCAGACAGACATAGAGGTCCAGTTCCTGGCGCAGCGCGACGTTCAGCGAACGGATGCCACCGCCAACCGGGGTGGTCAGCGGGCCCTTGATCGAAACCACGTATTCGCGCAGGGCAGCCAGCGATTCTTCGGGCAGCCAAACATCGGGGCCATAGACCTTGGTCGATTTTTCGCCGGCGTAGATCTCCATCCAGTGGATCTTCTTCTTGCCGGCATAGGCCCTTTGCACCGCAGCATCAACGACCTTGATCATCACCGGCGTGATATCCAGGCCGGTGCCGTCACCCTCGATGAACGGAATGATCGGCTGGTCGGGCACGTTGAGCGAGAAGTCAGCGTTGACGGTGATCTTCTGCCCGCCTTCGGGCACCTTGATGTGCTGATACATGAGGTTTGGCTCCGCGCGCTGCGCTCGAATTGGGGTTAACCAAAAGATTTTATGTCACACGTGCTGTCAACCGACTCGCTGGCCGCCACGTTTCGGTGAGGCCCTGCCCAATGTAGGCGGGGTGAATTCAAACTTTCGAAAGGCACTTTCACATGAACAAGCTCCTGGCCGCCCTGATCGCCGCCGCTTTCGCCACCGCCGGCGCCTACGCCGCTGACGCCAAGAAGGAAGAAAAGAAGGCCGACGCTCCGGCTGCCGCCGCTTCCGGCGCCAAGGCCGAGAAGAAGGAAGCCAAGAAGGCTGAAGCCGCTCCGGCCGCTTCCGCTGCCAAGAAGTAATCTTGGTTTGGCTCGGCAACCGCCCTGCGGTGGTTGCCTACCGAAACGCCCAGCCTTGGCTGGGCGTTTTTCATTCAGACGTGCGGCACACCGCCGATAATCCGTGGCTCCGATCCGGAGTCTCTGCATGATCCCCATCAAGTTCGGCGCCTCGGTGGCCGCCCTCACGCTGGCCTTCATCGGCACCGCGGCTCTTGGCCAGGCCGCCGGCCAGCCGCAGCAGTTGCAGGCCATCACCTTGAGCGCAGGCATGCACAACATCCGCGCCCAGGTGGCGCTGACGCCGGAGCAGCGCCAGATCGGCCTGATGCATCGCCGCGAAATGCCGACCAACGAGGGCATGCTGTTCGTCTTCGAGGAGCCGCAGCCGCAATGCTTCTGGATGAGGAACACGCTGCTGCCGCTGAGCATCGCCTTCGTCGCCGACGATGGCAGCATCGTCAACCTGGCCGATATGCAGCCGATGAACGAGGCCTCGCACTGCTCGGCCAAACCGGTGCGTTATGCACTGGAGATGAACCAGGGCTGGTTTGCCAAGCGCGGCATCAAAGCCGGCATGAAGCTGGGCGGCGCGCCGTTCGCAAAGTAGCCCGCGGCACGGCGGTCTGGCAGGCTCAGGCCGCCAGCCGGATCGTGAAGCGCATGCCCGGCACCTGCGGCCGCGTTGCCGCCTCCAGCGTGCCGCCCATGCGCTCGACGATCTCGCGCGCAATCGCCAGGCCCAGGCCGGTGCCGCCGTCGTTGCGCACATCGGCGCGCTCGCCGCGCCAGAACGGTTCGAACAGGCGGCCCAACTGCTCGGGCGCGACGCCGGGACCGTCGTCCTCGACCTCGACGCGCGCCGGCAGCTGCGCATCGGCCGGCTGCACGCGCAAGCTGATGTGCTCGCCGCCGTAGCGCAGCGCGTTGTCCAGCAGGTTCACCAGCACCTCGCCGAACCACAGCGGGTGGATGCGCGCCGCCACCGGCGCGTCAGGCGCTTCCAGCGTGATCGAGCGGCCGGCCTTCAAGGCCCGCAGCACCAGCGGCTCGGTGGCTTCGCGCAATACAGGCACGATGTCCTGAGTGTGGTGCTCGGCGTCGACGGCCAGCGAGGTCTCCGAGCGGGCCAGGCTCAGCAGCTGGCCGATCAGCCGCGCCATGCGGTCGCTTGAACTCAGCAGTTGCGCCAGCACCGGCTGCCAGGGCCGGTTGGCGTCGGCCGGCGTCACCGCCGCCAGCTCCTGCTGCAGGTCCTGCAGCAGCACGCGCATGCCGGCCACCGGCGTGCGCAGCTGGTGGGCCGCATCGGCAATGAAGCGGCGCTGCACCGACATCGATCGCTGCACGTTGTCCAGCAAGGTGTTGATGCGCTCGATCAGCGGCACCGCTTCGGCCGGCACCTGCTGCAGCGGCAGCGGTCGCCAGTCCTGCGTGGCCCGGGCTGCCACTTCGCTGGCGACGTCGCGCAGCGGCTGCAGGCCGCGGCGGATGCCCCAGGCCAGCAGCGCGAAGGTGATGGCGCCCAGCGCCACCGAGGGCAGCACGATGCCGATCTGGATGTCGCGCATCGCATCGGCGCGCTTGCGCGTGCTCTCGACCACGATGATCGAGACGCGCCGGTCCAGCATCGGCGACATCACCGTGAACACCGCGCCGCGCACCGGCTCGCCGGCGTAGACATCGTCGAACACCGTGGGCTGCTGCACGCTGTGGCCGAGCAGGGCCACCGGTATCGGGATGCGGCCCTCGCCGGCCAGCACATAACCATCGACATCGATCATCGCGAAGGCATTGCGGTCGGCGCGGTCCCAGGTGACCAGCTCCATGGCCTGGCGCGTCAGGTCCAGCAGCGGCCCGCGGTCGGTCCAGATCACCTTGCTGGCCAGCGCACTGGCCTCGTCCTGCAGGCCGCGGTCGAAGGCCGCATTGGCGGCGGCGCGGGCCAGCAGCAGCGCGCCGGCCACGGCGATCGCCATGCCCAGCGCCCAGACCCAGAACAGCGGCTGCAGCAGCTGGCGGCGCAGGCTGGGGCCGTGCGCAGGCAGCCGGCCCGGGGCGGTGCTCAAGGCTCAGGCCAGGCCATGGGCCGGCGCGGGCGGCGGCTCGCCGGGCGGCGGTGCGGGCTCCATGACGTAGCCGAAGCCGCGCACGGTCTTGATCACCACGCCCAGTTCGGCGAAGCGCTTGCGCAGCCGGTGCACGTAGACCTCGACCGAGTTTTCGCTGAAGTCGGCGTCCCAGCTCGACATCGTGCCGATGATGCTTTCCTTGGGCACGACCCGGCCGGCGCGCTGCATCAGCAACTGCGTCAGGGCGATTTCGCGCGGGCTCATGCGCACCCGTTCGCCGCGGTGCATCAGCTCGCGGTGCGCCAGGTCCAGCGTCAGTTCACCCACGGTGAGAACCTCGTCGATGCGGCCATCGGAGCGGCGCTTCAGGGCCCGCAGCCGGGCCACCAGTTCAGGCACATCGAAGGGCTTGGTCAGGTAGTCGTCGGCACCGGCGTTGAGGCCTTGCACCCGGTCGCTCAGCTCGTCGCGGGCGGTCAGCAGCAGCACCGGCAGGCGCGCGCCGCGGCTGCGCCAGTGGCGCAGCACCTCCATACCGTCGCGCCGCGGCAAGCCCAGGTCCAGCACCGCCACGTCGTACTGGCCGGCCAGGCCTTCGGCCATCGCCTGCTGGCCATCGCCCAGCACGTCGACACGCCAGCCTTCGCGCTCGAACGCGCGGCTGATGCCCAGGCTCAGCGCGGTGTCGTCTTCAACCAGCAGGATTCGCATGGGCCGGAATGCTAAGGCCGCGCTCCATGAAAAAGGCCGGTCGAGGACCGGCCCGATCTGGGGAAAACCCCGAACGGTCAGCCGAAGTTGGCTTCGGCGAACGACCAGTTCACGAGCGAGCTCAGGAAGGTCTCGACGAACTTCGGCCGCGCATTGCGGTAGTCGATGTAGTAGGCGTGTTCCCACACATCGATCGTCAGCAGCGGCTTGTCGGTGCCGGTCAGCGGCGTCGCGGCGTTGCTGGTGTTGACCAGGTCCACCGAGCCGTCGGTCTTCTTGACCAGCCAGGTCCAGCCGGAACCGAAGTTGCCGACCGCGCTCTTCGTGAAGGCTTCCTTGAAGGCCGCGTAGCTGCCCCACTTGGCATTGATCGCCGCGGCCAGCGCGCCGCCGGGCTCACCGCCGCCGGCGGGCTTCATGCTGTTCCAGAAGAAGGTGTGGTTCCAGACCTGGGCAGCGTTGTTGAAGATCGGGCCGCTGGACTTGCGCACCACGTCTTCGAGCGGCAGGCCGGCGAATTCGGTGCCGGGCACCAGGTTGTTCAGGTTGGTGACATAGGCCTGATGGTGCTTGCCGTAGTGGAACTCGAAGGTCTCCTTCGAGATGTGCGGCGCGAGCGCGTCGTTGGCATACGGCAGTGGCGGCAGTGTGAAGCTTGACATGCGATGTGTCCTTGACAGAAGCGGCGCCCCACGAGGGCCCCGGGGGTTGGGTTCGGCCGCATTGTAGGCAGTGGCCACGGCCGTTCAAGGTCGAGATCCCGCTGCCGGCGCGGGCTTTGCCGGGGGCATGGCACATGCCCGCGCGGGGCTCAATCCGCCGGCGGCGTGGGCTGGATATCGACCACGTCCACCTGGGCCTGGCCATCGGCCCATTGCGCGCTGAGGCGCTGGCCGCGCTGCAGGCGGCGACTCGACGTGATGGCATGGCCATCGGCATCGGTCAGCCAGGCATAGCCGCGCGCCAGCACATGGTGCGGGTCGGCTGCCTGCAGCCGCCATTGCATCTGCGTCAAGCGATCCTGCTGGCCCTGCAGTCGGCGCTGCACAGCATTGCGCAGGCGGTGCGCCAGGTCGTCCAGTGTCAGCCGGCGCAGCTGCGACGCATGCGCCACGGCCAAGCGGCCGCGTGTGCGCAGCTGGTCCAGCCGCGCTTGTTGCTGCGCCAGCAAGCGGGCCGGCCGGCCCAACTGCAAAGCCAGCAGATCCAGGCGCTGCGCCTGGCTGTCCAGGCGGCGATGGGCCGCGCGCTGCAGCTGCGATTGCAGCTGCGACAGGCGCGCCAGCGCTTCGTCGCGCCGCGGCGTGGCCAGCTCGGCGGCAGCGGTGGGCGTGGGCGCGCGCAGGTCGGCGGCCAGCTCGGCCAGCGTCAGGTCGGTCTCGTGGCCGACGCCGCAGACCACCGGGATCGGGCAGGCCGCCACCGCCCGCACGACCTGCTCGTCATTGAAGGCCCACAGGTCGTCGAGGCTGCCACCGCCGCGGCAGACGATCAGGGTTTGCACTTCGGCACGCGCGCCCGCCAGTTCGATCGCGCGCACCAGCTGGGCCGGTGCCTCGCTGCCCTGCACTGCGCTCGGATAAACCACCACCTCGACCTGCGGCGCACGACGACCGATGGCGGTGAGCACATCGTGCAGCGCTGCCGCGCCTAGCGAGGTGACAACGCCGATGCGGCGCGGGAACGGGTCGATGGCCCGCTTGCGGCCGGGATCGAACAGGCCCGCGGCCTCCAGCTTGGCCTTCAGGCGCAGGAACAACTCGTACAGCGAGCCGGCCCCCAGGCGCTGCATCGCCTCGACGACACATTGCAGCTCACCGCGCGCTTCATAGACCGACACGCGGCCGCGCAGCTCGACCAGCTGGCCGTCCGCTGGCCGGAAGTCCAGCAGGCTGGCGGCACGCCGGAACATCGCGCAGCGCAGCACGGCCGCCTGGCCTTCATCGTCCTTCAGCGTGAAGTAGCAATGGCCGCTGCTGGCCCGGGTGAAGCTGGAGAGCTCACCGCGGATCGTCACCGAGCCCAGGCGAGCTTGCAGCGCGTCGCTGGCGGCCAACAGCAAGGCCGCCACGGTCCAGGTGTGCACATGCGGACCATCGCTCACTGGGCGCCCCTCCGCGGCCATGCCGCGCTGCGGATTTCCCCAGGCAGCGCACCAAGCGGGGGCTCGCCCGGAGACCCGTCACGAAACTGTCGCAATGGTGCAAGTCCTTGATTTGAAAGCAGAAAATGCTGCGCAAAAATGAGGCAATCTAATCGAAAGGCCGAATCTGCGCCATTCGGGACCATCGCGCACCGGCTTGCCCACAAACTTATCCACAGAAGCAGTGAATAGTTCGGCGGGGAGGTAGTTCGTGGCCCAGCCGCCCCGGAAGGGATGCACCTCGCACCCACCGGGCCTCCCGGCCAAGACGGCCCGGCGCATACCGCCATAATCCCGCCACGCCGGCAGTGTGCCCGGCTTCCGCAAGCCCCCGAAGACATCCGAAGAGGACCCTTTTGCTGTCGATCATACAAGCGGCCGGCTGGCCGATCTGGCCCTTGATCCTGTGTTCCGTGGTCGGCCTGGCGCTGGTGGTCGAGCGCCTGATCAGCCTGCGCGAACGCCGCATCGCCCCCCCGAAACTGCTGGACGAGGTGCTCACCGTTACCCGCCAGAGCCTGCCCGCCGCCGATGTGGTCGCCAAGCTGAACGACAACTCGGTGCTTGGGCAGGTGCTGGCCACCGGGCTGCGCGCGGTGAGCGCGGATCCCCGCATCAACGAGTCCACGCTGCGGCTGGTGTTCGAGAACGCCGGCCGCGTCAGCGTGCACCAGCTGGAGCGCTACCTGAACACGCTGGGCACCATTGCCGCCGCGGCGCCCTTGCTGGGGCTGTTCGGCACGGTGGTCGGCATGATCGAGATCTTCGGCTCCCAGGCGCCCACCGGGGCCTCGAACCCAGCGCTGCTGGCGCACGGCATCTCGGTGGCGCTGTACAACACCGCGTTCGGGCTGATCATCGCCATTCCGGCACTCATCGCCTACCGCTACTTCCGCGGCCGGGTCGATGAATATGCGCTGGCGCTGGAGCAGGCGGCCGAGCGCATGGTGCCGCACCTGCTGCGCTTTGCGCTGCGTTCCGCCCCGTCGACCCCGGCGGTCTGAACCTCACCGGGTCGATCATGAACTTCCGCCATCGCCGGCCCGAAGAGCCGGAAATCAACCTGATCCCGTTCATCGACGTGCTGCTGGTGGTGCTGATCTTCCTGATGCTGTCCACGACCTACAGCAAGTATTCCGAGCTGCAGATCACCTTGCCGGTGGCCGATGCCGAGCGGCTGAAGGAACGCCCGGGCGAAATCCTGGTGTCGGTCAGCGCCGAGGGCCGCTACCTGGTGAACCGGCAGCCGATCGAGGGTCGCAGTGTCGAACTGCTCACCGCCGCGCTGCAGGCGGCGGCCGCGGCCGGCAGCGGCGAGCAGAGCGTGGTGATCGTCTCGGCCGATGCCCTGGCCGCGCACCAGTCGGTGATCAACGTGCTCGATGCGGCGCGCCGCGCCGCGCTGCCGCGGCTGACCTTCGCAACGCAGGTGAATGGCGGCAATCGCTAACACCCGATGAGCGCGGACCCTGCAGGGTCCGGGCGGGCCCGCCGGGCCGCCTGGTGGATCGCGCAGTGGCAACAACCGGGCCCGGCCCAGGCGGTGCTGCTGCCGCTGTCGTGGCTGTTTGCCGGGCTGTCCGCCGCGCGTCGGCAGCTGTACCGCTGGGGTGTGCTGCGCAGCCATGCAGTGCCGCGGCCGGTGATCGTGGTCGGCAACCTGATCGCCGGCGGTGCCGGCAAGACGCCGGTGGTCATCGCGCTGGTGCAACTGCTGCGGCAGATGGGCCACGTACCCGGCGTGATTTCGCGCGGCCATGGCGGCCGCCATACCGATGGCGCGCGGCTGGTGACCCACAGCAGCGACCCGGCCGAAGTCGGCGACGAGCCGCTGCTGATCCACCTGCGCACGGGTGCGCCGGTGGCGGTGGCACGGCAGCGTGTGCTGGCCGCCCAGGCGCTGTGCCAGGCCCACCCGGCGGTCACCGTGTTGGTGGCCGACGACGGCCTGCAGCACCTGGCCTTGGCCCGCGACCTGGACGTGCTGGTGTTCGACGATCGCGGCATCGGCAACGGCCGCCTGTTGCCTGCCGGGCCGCTGCGCCAGCACCTACCCGCCGCGCTGCCGCCGCGCACGCTGGTGATCTACGGCGCTGGCCAGCCCAGCACGCCGCTGCCGGGCTTCATCGGCTGGCGCCGACTGGGCACCATCTTCACGCTGCAGGACTGGTGGGTCACCGACGCGGTGACCAGCCGCGTCGTGCGCCTGCGCGACCGGCCACTGCTGGCGGCGGCCGGACTGGCGCGGCCGGAAGCCTTCTTCACGATGCTGGAAGCGCAGGGCCTGAAGATCACACGCCTGCCCTTGCCGGATCATTTCGACTACGCCACCCTGCCCTGGCCGCCCGACACGCCGGACGTCATCGTCACCGAGAAGGATGCCGTCAAGCTGCGGCCCGACCGCGTGGGCCGGACCCAGGTCTGGGTGGCAACGCTAGACTTCGCCCTGCCCGCCGACTTCCAGGCGGCGCTGCAGCGCCTGCTGCCGCCCGCCGCACCCACCCGATGAGCCTGGACCACCGCCTGATCGAACTGCTCGTCTGCCCCTTGTGCAAGGGCCCGCTGACGCTGGCCCGCGATGCGCAGAATCGCGGCACCGAACTGCAATGCCCGGCCGACCGGCTGGCCTTCCCGATCCGCGACGGCATCCCAATCATGCTGGAGTCCGAGGCGCGGACTTTCGACCCCGACGCCACCGCGGCGCCATGAGCGCCTGAGGACCACGCAATGAGCTTCACGGTGCTGATTCCCGCGCGGCTGGCCAGTTCGCGCCTGCCGAACAAGCCGCTGGCCGACATCGCCGGCCTGCCGATGATCGTGCGCGTGGCGCAGGCCGCCGCCGCCAGCGCCGCGACCCGCGTGGTGGTAGCGGCCGATGCCCCCAGCATCGTCGAGGCCTGCGCGCAGCACGGCGTGGCGGCGCTGCTGACGCGCAGCGACCACCCCAGCGGCAGCGACCGCCTGGCCGAAGCCTGCGAACAGCTGGGACTGGACGGCGACGACCTGGTGCTCAATGTGCAGGGCGACGAACCGCTGATCGGCGCCGCGATGATCGATGCCTGCGCGCAGCTGCTGCGCGATCGGCCGGACTGCGTGATGTCCACCGTCGCCCATGCCATCGACGACGTGGCCGAGTTCAGCAACCCGAACGTCGTCAAGGTGGTGCTCGATGCGCAGTCGCGCGCGCTGTACTTCTCCCGCGCACCCATCGCCTGGTGGCG